>NZ_CP140772.1:7786489-8131986 GCF_037893185.1 Chitinophaga sp. 180180018-3
ATTTTATCAACCCAGCCAGCTATTCCAGCCTGGTACTTACCACTTTCGACGTTGGCGTTGAAGGCGGAGGCCGGTCGATCACCGAGCAGAGTGCTAAATTCAGCTCTGGTTTTGGAACACTCTCTTACCTCCAGGTAGGTATTCCGATCATTATTAATAAGTGGGGCCTTAACCTCGGGCTGCGCCCGGTAACAAGGGTCAGCTATAATATTCAACAGGGAAGCACCGGTACTTTCTTCGATACACTTAAACTGCCATTGGCCAACAGGTATGAGGGCAGCGGTGGTTTGTACCAGCTGTATGCCGGTACCGGCATACGCTTTGGTAATTTCAGTGTAGGTGTAAACCTGGGCTATCTGTTCGGTAATATCGAAAACAATACCCGTCTTATCTTTCCCGATCAGACCACTTACGTTTCTCATCGTATGTTCCGGACCAACTACAGCAGCTTCTTCTATAAAGCTGGTGTACAGTACCGGACCAAGCTTACAAAAGATATGGATCTTACCTTCGGAGCAACCGGTAGTCTGAAACAGAATATGCACGGCCGTCAGGAACTGCTTTTCGAAACACAGCAATACGACGCGGGTAATAATAACTTCGTCACCCAGGATACAGCCCAATATGTTAAAGGTGCCAGAGGTACTGTTGTGTATCCACAGGAATTCGGAGGAGGTATTATGCTCCGCAAATACGATAAATGGATCGTAGGTGTAGACTTCAATACTTCCCAGTGGAGTGATTTCAGCAACTTCGGTGCAAAGGATTCTTTGCAGAATTCCTGGAAATTAGCCGTAGGAGGCCAGTTCGTACCCAATGCCACTGCACTGAATGGATACTGGAACAGGGTGGCTTATCGTCTTGGTGGTTACTACGGGCGCGACTATCTGAAACTCAACGGACAAAATATGCCAATGATGGGTTTCACCGTAGGTGCCGGATTACCAGTACGCCGTATGCCTTACTCCAATCAGTACAGCATGATCAATCTGGCGTTTGAAGTTGCTCACCGGGGCAACAACCAAACTGTCCTCAAGGAAAATACTTACCGTGTGTCGCTGGGTCTGACCCTCAGTGATAAATGGTTCATCAAACGTAAATACGACTAAGGGCAAATGCCCCGAACCGAAGGCCAAAAGCTATTGATGTCTGGAACAGGTACATACTCCTCCTGTTGTTTGCTTCAGTAGCTTTTGGCTTTCTCCTTTAAGGGCTTTCCTTATCTTTGGCGCATTATTCATAAAAATGATCAGACGAATCATCTTATTCTCAATAATAGCCCTTGCCTTCAGCAGCTGTGAAAATGACATTCAGACAGTCATGGAGCTGGACTCCAAAAAAGCGGCCACTGAAAACGGACAGGACATTACTATCATCTTCAGCCAGGGAGGAAAGGTGAATGCTAAATTGGTAGCTCCTACACTGGAGCGTACCCTGGAACGCCCTTCCTCTGTATTGTTTAAAAACGGGCTCAAGGTATTTATGTACAACGACAGCCTGGGGCTGGAAAGTACCCTTTCTGCTAAGGTCGGTAAGTATATGGAAGAAGAAGGGAATGTATATTTATCGAAGAATGTTGAAGTTATTAATAAGAAGGGAGAAAAACTCAATACAGATGAATTAAACTGGGATCCCAAGAGAAAGATCTTCTACTCTACCAAAGAGGTATTTATAAAAACACCCACAGATTCCCTGCATGGTTGGGGGCTGGAAGCGAACGAAGATTTCAGCGAAAAGAAGATCCTCAATGTAAGCGGACCTATTACGGTACAAGACAGTACTTCTACGGCAAATTAGACTTACCTGACTATATAAAGCGAAAGAACCCCACCTCTGCAGGTGGGGTTCTTTCGCTTTAACCTATTTTTTAACCTAAAATTTGCGCTATGAAAGTCAATAATTATGCCAGTTTGGCGTATTTCAGAGGCTGTTTTTTACCGCTCATAATAATGATGAGCTCTATAAGCGTTGTATAACAACGTGCAGATTACTATTTTACAAACAACTAAAATGAAAAGATATGGAAACTATCAGCTGGCCGGATTTTGAAAAAGTAGAAATGAGAGTAGGTACTATTCTGGAAGTAAATGATTTTCCCAAAGCCCGTAACCCTGCTTATCAGCTATTAATCGATTTTGGACCCGAGCTCGGACACAAACGTTCGTCTGCGCAAATCACTCAATTATACAATAAGGAAGAGTTGGTGGGCAAACAAGTGGTGGCGGTGGTGAACTTCCCTGTTAAGCAGATCGCCAATTTTATGTCGGAATGCCTGGTATTGGGAGCCGTGGGAGAAAATAAAGAAGTAGTGCTGTTGCAGCCCAATAAATTGGTTAATAATGGGCAACGAATTGCCTAAATCATGATAAGTAAGATAGTTTGTGATTGATTATTATCTACTTATAAAATCATTAAATTATTAATTCATTATTTTAATAATATTATTATTAGAATAATATAATAAGACATTTACCATTATCCTGTGTTTACGAACAATAATATATCGTTCACGGAAATGAAATTAAACAGAAAGTTCGCCGATATATCTTTGTTATAGGTTTTTCATAGGATATGGTTAAAATTATTACAAGGGCGGTATTCTTACCACCCTTTTTTATTTTTTTACCGTTTATAGTCGTAAAATGGCTGTAATTGATATATGTTTTTGATTATCATTTAATTGAATTTATTTCCGGCGCAATTTACTTATCTAGAACCCCATTTTCGCCCCTTGCGTTCACCCTCTTTTTTTGAGCGTTTACCAGATAAAATATACCGTTCACTAGAATCTGCCTTGCTGTGTCGTAAAATTCAGCCACCTTTGGTATAGGTTTTTCAATAAAGATATGGTTAAAATTTTTCGGGGCTGTAGTCTTGCAGCCCTGTTTCTTTTTTAGGACCTCCCACTTATTATCTCCCTTTCTTTTACTTGGAATGTTTTAAAATGACTTACGGCCTGGATAACAGAACGTATGCGTCTGCTATTCAGGCCATAAATGAAGAATTTTTTAATGTGTTTACTGCTGAAACTGCTGCGGGTAAGCCTTATCGAGCAGCTGATTATAGATAAAGCGGTAAGATTCGCTTGTAGAGTGAATGCTTTTCACGCCTCTCCAGCCATGGCGCTCGCCGGGATATAACATGAACTCGAAGTGTTTATTCAGATTTTCGAGTTTATCGATCAGCTGAATACAGTTTTGCATGTGCACGTTGTCGTCCATTGTGCCATGAGTAATGCGCAGGAGGCCCTTGTATTTATCTGCATAGGTCATTACTGCAGTGGTCTTATAACCTTCCGGGTTCTCGGCGGGAGTATCCATATACCGCTCCGTATAGTGGCTATCGTATAACTGCCAGTCCGTTACTGCAAAGTTGGCCATACCGTGGGTGAACACGTCGGCGCCATAGGTCAATGCCATACAAGTCATGTAACCGCCGAAGCTTCCTCCTGTCATACAAACTTTGCTGGCATCTGCCCAGGGTTGTGAACGCAGCCATTTCGCAGCATCCATATAATCTTCAATTTCGTGGATGCCGAGTTTACGGTGGATATAATTCATACCCATCTTGCCCAATTGGCCGCTGCTTCTGTTATCGATCACAACTTGTACTACCCCTTCCTGAGCCCACCATTGTTGTTCAGGAGTGAATTTCCAGGTGTCGTATACAGTGCCGGCATCCGGGCCACCGTAAATGCTGATCAGGATGGGATATTTTTTCCCTTGCTCCAGATGAACAGGCATCATGATGGTAAGAGGAAGTTCCAGTCCATCGCGGGTTTTATACGTTTGGAGCACTGGTTTGGCCAGATTGTAGGCGTCAAATTTGGAACCTTTACTATCTCCCAGCTCCCTGATTACTTTTCCATTATTGTCTCCCAGAGCCATTCTGGATGGCGTCAGAAGGTTAGAATAGGTAGTGATAAAATATTTACCACCAGGGGCCAGTTTTACAGCATTATTATAGTTACCACTGGTAAGGCGTGTAATTACCCCCGACTTCATGCTCACTTTATACAAATCGAAACGGGTAGATGCTTCCTTTCGTGCAGTAAAGTAAACGAGTTGATTTTTTTCATCTACCTCCAAAACATCCTTTACTGTCCAGTTGCCGGAAGTAAGCTGTTTTTTCGGGGTGCCGTCTATATTATAAAGATATAGATGCGCCCAACCTGTTTTATCGCTTTTCAGCAGGAAGCCCTGCTTGTTTTTCAGAAAAGGAACCGCAGTAAACCAGTCGATCCAGGTAGATTGTTTCTCATCGTAGATTTCTTTCCTGGCGCCACTTTCCGGGTTAATGCTGTATATTTTCAGATTATCCTGGCCCCGGTTCATCCACTGTATCCAAAGCTGCTGGCTGTCGTCAGTCCAGAACGGTGTTCCGAAATATTGATCGTCATTCTCATTGAAGTCAGCCCAGGTGGTTGGTCCGCCTGAAACGGCCACCACGCCCAGTTTTACTGTGGGATTCGGGTCGCCTGCTTTAGGGTAACGGGTATTTTCGAGGTAGCCATGCTGCCCTTTCTCGCTATAGATGGGAAACACGGGTACTTTGCTGTCATTGAAATGCATGAATGCAATCTTCCGGCTATCGGGGCTCCACCAGAAAGCGCGGTAATGAGTAGGCCGGCCCAGAATTTCTTCATAATACACCCACGATGCCCAGCCATTATATATCACATCAGTACCATCTGTAGTGTACCGGGTTTCTTTTTTGCTGCTCACTTCCACACTGTACAAATCGTTGTTGCGGGTAAAGGCAACATACTTTCCATCGGGAGAAAGAGTCGGATTTTTTTCTTCAGCGCTGTCATTGGTCAAACGGGTAACCTGGCCATCTGCTGCTTTGTAGAAGATATCTTTCTCCCGTACTTCCACACTGGGGCCATCTACCGGCGCAGTATACACGGTGGCCTTACCGGAACGGGCATCCACATTCCAGGCCTGCATTCGGCCATTGACCGGATCCGGCCGCATTTCCAGGTAATGTTCGCCATCAGTCCATTCCCGGATTGCCGGAAGTGGATTGGTGATATGGGTTGCCTGGCCTTTAAATACCTGTTCAAAAGTAAGATCTGGTTTCTGTTGCGCCTGCAAACAGAGGGAAGTCAGTAAAAGTGTGGCAGTACCGCCTATGAAGGCTGGCTGGAACCATTGTTCGCTTCTCATAATTTGTATCAGGTGGTTTTTTGTTGCTCTTGACGGACGAAAATAAGCATAAGTAAAAAATAGCATAAACAATTTATATAAACGGGCAACTGCCTGCTGCCAGAAACAACGTAATTCCCGCCGGTTATGGATCAATTATCCGCGATGGGGAACTATGGCTGAAAATCGCAGCGGAAGCGGCTACCTTTATCCCGGTTTTCATAGGATATGGTCAAAAAATAAGAGGGCTGTAGTCTTACAGCCCTTTTTATTATTTTTGCACTCCAATATTACGACATGACACAATTATCTGAGCAAGAGATTATACGCCGGGAAAAATTACAGGAGCTGCATAAACTGGGTATAGACCCTTATCCTGCGGCCGAATACCCGGTTAATGATACTTCCGTGAATATAAAAACGAATTATTCGGAAGAAACCAAGGACCAATTCCAGGAAGTATGCCTGGCTGGACGTATTATGAGCGTTCGTGATATGGGCAAAGCCGCATTTGCCGTTATCCAGGACAGCGTAGGCCGTATCCAGGTATATATACGCCGGGACGATATCTGCCCGGGCGAGGATAAGTCGATGTACGACATTGTTTTCAAGAAATTGCTCGATATCAGCGATATTATCGGCGTAAAAGGCTATGCCTTTATCACCAAAACGGGCGAAACTTCCGTTCATGCTAAAGAAATAACTATTCTTGCTAAATCACTGCGCCCATTGCCTGTTGTAAAAGCAAGAGAGGGAGAAGTGTTTGACGAGGTAACAGATCCGGAATTCAAGTACCGCCAGCGTTATGCCGACATGGTGATTAATCCTGAGATCAAAGAGGTGTTTATCAAACGCACCAGGATCCTGCAAACCATCCGTGAATTCTATAACAACCTGGGCTACCTGGAGGTGGAAACTCCCATTCTGCAACCTATCCCTGGAGGTGCTACTGCACGGCCGTTTATTACTCATCACAATGCATTGGATATACCGCTGTACCTGCGTATCGCCAATGAATTGTACCTGAAACGACTGATCGTAGGCGGATTTGAAGGGGTGTATGAATTTGCCAAGGATTTCCGTAATGAGGGAATGGACCGTACACACAATCCCGAATTCACCGTAATGGAAATGTACGCTGCTTACAAAGATTATGACTGGATGATGCGTACGACAGAATCCCTGCTGGAAAAAATTGCCATCACACTGCATGGTACCACCGCTGTACAGGTAGGTGATAAAACCATCGATTTCAAAGCTCCTTTCCGCCGCGTATCCATGTACGAGGCGATTAAGGAGCATACCGGATTTGAAATTGCCGGAATGGATGAGGCACAGCTCCGCGATGTTTGCAAACAACTGAGCATACATGTGGATCCTAAGCTGGGCAAGGCTAAACTGATAGATGAGATCTTCGGCGAAAAATGTGAAGGCAACTATATTCAGCCTACTTTCATTACAGACTACCCGGTGGAAATGAGCCCGCTGACTAAAAAGCACCGCAGCAAAGCCGGACTGGTAGAGCGTTTTGAACTGATGGTGAACGGAAAGGAAATAGCCAACGCTTACAGCGAGCTGAATGATCCTATTGATCAGCGCGAACGTTTCGAAGAACAGATAAAATTGATGGAACGCGGCGACGATGAAGCTATGTACATCGATTATGATTTCCTGCGTGCCCTCGAATACGGAATGCCGCCTACATCCGGTATCGGAATTGGTATCGACCGCCTCACCATGCTGATGACGAACCAGCCATCTATTCAGGATGTGCTGTTTTTCCCGCAGATGAAACCGGAGCAGAGAGGATAGTATAAAGAATTAAGAAATAGCAGGAAGACCTTAGTGACTTATTATCAAATCACTAAGGTCTTCCTGCTATTTCTTAATTCTTAATTCTCTATTTTTAATACTCTGTTCTTTATTTCCTAACTTTAAGACAGTATCTCAAAATTAGGAATATGAAAACACTACTCGTCCCCACTGATTTTTCTGATACGGCTTATAACGCTGCTACATACGCTATTGCCCTTGGTAATAGCCTCGGCGCTACCCGCATTATTTTGTATCATGCTTATGAGTTGATTGTACCTGTTCCGGATATACCTACAATGATCCCTATGGTGAACCCGGACGATCTGAGAGAGGCCAGCATGGATGGGCTCAATAAAATGAAACGCGAACTGGGGCCATTGGCAGATGGAGGTACCACACTGGTGGTAAGGGCAGACAACGCATTGCTGGCCGCCACTATTGAAGAAGTGTGTAAAAATGAAGGGGTGGATCTGATTGTGATGGGAATTACCGGTGGCAGTAAGCTGGAAGAGGTACTGGTGGGGTCTAATACGATAGATGTGGTGAAGCACACCAGCTTCCCGGTGCTGGTAGTTCCGGGCAATGCCAGGTATAAACCGATAGAAAAAATTGTGTTTGCTGCCGACCTGCGTAAGGTAGCTGATACAACACCGATAACTCCCCTGAAGAAGCTGCTGCGTATCTTCAACGCTGAATTGCATGTGATTAATATCGATCATGAAAGTCGTCACTTCACAACCGATACGCCTTTTGAAACTATGATGCTGGATACGCTGTTGGAAGATTTTCAACCGGTATACCATTTCATCGACAATCCGGATGTGGTGGCCGGGATCGTGGAATTTGCCGAAGAAAACAAGGCAGATCTGATCCTGACCATACCCAAGAAGCACGGTCTTTTTGAAAGTATTTTCAAACGCAGCCGTACATCTAAACTGGCTTATCAGACACATATACCTTTGCTGACTTTACACGAATAATTTATAAATTTGAAGACATTAATTTTTATATAAATATTATGTTGAAGCGTTCATTATTAGTACTGCTGGGCTTTTTTTGCCTGCAGGCCAGTCAGGCACAGTTCCTGAAGAAATTGGGAAAACAATTGGAATCGGCTGCCAATAAAAACAATAGTACAGGAGATAACGGTTCCGGAACTTCTCTCGCTAACATTACCGAATCTGATGCGGGATCTGCCATTAAAGAAGCACTGTCGAAGGGTGTTGCTGCTGGCATTGCCAAGCTGAATAAAACTGATGGATTTTTCGGAAATGAGTTATATAAGTTATTGCTGCCTCCCGACGCTGTTAAAATTGGAAATACCCTGCGTGCCATCGGCCTTGGAAGCGAGGTAGATAAAGCCATTCTGCAGATTAACCGTTCTGCGGAAAAGGCGGTTGGTTATGCAGCTCCTATATTCGTGAACGCCATCAAACAGATGACACTGACGGATGCGATCAATCTTGTGAAAGGAGGAAATACATCCGCCACAGATTACTTCAAAGGCAAAACCACTGAATCGCTGAAATCCGCCTTCTCTCCTGGAATCAAAAAATCACTCGACAGTACCAGCGCTACCCGCTATTATTCTGGCATCGTTAATTCCTACAATAAACTCCCCACTACTTTCAATAAAGTAAATCCGGATCTGCAGGACTACGTAACTACAATGGCTGTAAATGCCTTATTTGACCAGATAGGCAAAGAAGAAACTGCCATCCGTGCCAACCCTGCTGCCCGAACTACTGATTTGCTGAAAAAGGTGTTTGGAGCGAAATAGGAAGAAAAAATTAAGAAAATAGAAAGAAGAATTAAGAATGCCAGTGGAGATAATAGCGAGTTTAACTTTCGCGTTTACTATCTCCACTGGCATTCTTAATTCTTCTTTCTATTTTCTTAATTTTTCTCTTGATTTGAATTAGCCGGCTAAAAGCACTTGCCACGCCTCCCTCACCTTCCCTTCATTCAATAGTCGCTGCGCATAATGGTGCAGCTCTTTTTCCATTTCCTCCGGAGTAACACTGTAATATTGGATGATGTTTTTCAAGTGGTCATCTGAAAAGGTAGCATCAATGAAAGGTATTTCTTCTACATTGCCCAGCTGGCCCAGGTTATTGCCGGTAAGAATGGCACTGTTGCGGATGGGCTGTGGTAGCGCATCTACGCCGATGCCCAACCTGGTATTGGGTTTGGCAACTTCAAATACGGCGTTACCTGAAGCGCGGCAGTAATAATCTCCGCCCATTCGTGCTACCAGGTCTATTTTATGCGGATCAATTTTTCCGTTTTCATTCAGAATACGGTCCTGTATATGTATCAATACCGGCTCACATATTACGAGGTTGCCGGCGCCCCCGTGCTCCCCTGTTGCAATGATCTGTTTTACGATACACTCCATTTGCACGGGGCTTTCCTTTACCCGGAAAGGCTGTACTTTCTCTGATTTTATGGGAGTGAAACCGGATTTTTCAAATTCGTTCACGCCTGCCGGATACTCACAGCTGGCAAGGGATGCCTGTTGCACCATGTCGTAGCTGACTACGTTAATCACGACTTCTTTTGTAGCATAAACATTTTCCAGTGTATGCTTTACCGTATTATCCCTTACCCTGCGCGCCGGTGAAAATATAAGGGTAGGAGGATTGGAACCGAATACATTGAAAAAGCTGAAGGGAGAAAGGTTAGGCCGGCCGTCGGCATCGAGCGTGCTGGCAAAGCAAATAGGACGCGGCGCCACAGCGCTCTGCAGGTAGGCGTGCAGTTCGCTGGTTTTTATCTGTGAAGGATCTATTTGCATCATCACGCTTTTTTCTTGAGTGCCAGTATAGAAAAATCGCTGTCTTCTTTAACGATGGTGTTAGTAAGTACTCCTAACCCACTTACTTCCATCTCTACTACATCGCCTGGTTGCAGCCACTGCTCTTTATATTCCGGATCGTTGAGTTTACCGGTGCCGTTCAATTCAAGAAAACATCCGGTGCCCACTGTGCCACTGCCGATAATATCGCCCGGGAGAATATTGGCGCCGTATGCACATCGTTCCACTATCTCCGCGAAGGTCCAGTCCATATCGCCCATGTTGCCTTCACTGACTTGTACGCCATTTACTTTGCATGTCATTTTAAGGCTATAGTTATTGCCTGTGTGGCCCGGTTTAGCGGGTACTTTGAAAGATTCCAGCTCGTCGGGGGTAACCAGCATTGGCCCGATAACGGTGCTGAAATCCTTGCCTTTGGCGGGTCCCAGGTTCAGCAACATCTCCTCCATCTGCAGGGTACGGGCGCTCATGTCGTTCATGATCATAAATCCGCCGATATGCTCATCCGCTTCCGCCGCAGTGATATTGCGTCCTGCCTTACAGATGACTATGGCTACCTCGAGCTCAAAGTCCAGTTTTTCGAAATGATCGGGCATGCACGCAATTTCGCCCGGCCCTTGTATGGCGTTATGGTTCGTAAAGTAAAAGATAGGATACTGGTCAAACTCCGGTATCATCGGTACTTTCCGGTTGCGGCGGGCGGCAGCCACATGTTGGCGGAATGCGTAACCATCCCGGCAGGATGTTGGAAACGGTACCGGCGACAGCAGCTGTACACTTTCCATCGGAATACCCACGGCAGAACCAGGGTGTTTACCCTGTTTTAACAAGGCATCTGCCTGTATGGCGATATCTATCACATCTTCCCACATCATCAGGAACATACCCATGTTGTTGGGAAGATCGGGGAACAGATCCTGTGTGTTGTATAAAAGACCATCCACCAGGATGGCCAGTTGATCAGTTTCTTCTCTTAAGTAGCTTACTAATTTCATGACTTGTTAATTGTTCTGGTTGTATGAGTTTCCAAATATAAGCATGGCTGCCAAATGGAATGGCTATTTTTTCCTGATTTGTTACTCTTGGGGAAAATGCACGCAGCTGCCGGGGATTTGAGCTATATTTAGGTGTAGAAAACCCGTGTATGCGTTACTGTTTGCTGCTATTATTGCTTTATTGTCAATGTTTTAGCGTGCAGGGGCAATCCCGCACAGATACGATGCTACAAAACATGCTGTGGAGGAATGCGTCTCCCGCTCTGCAACATATACTACAGTACCCCGATTCTTTCCGCTACCAGCTGATCTACACGCAAATCGACAGAGACGCGGATAACACGCCGCATTTCAAACACTATTATCTTGATGTGGATCCTGCGAAATATTTTAACCCGGCCAGTACAGTAAAGCTGCCGATTGCCCTGCTGGCGCTGGAAAAACTGAATGAGTTGAATATACCCGGACTAAACCGCGATACGCCGATGCTGACTGATAGTACCACAAGTGGCCAGCTAACCGTACATACCGACTCCTCCTCTGCCAATGGCCTGCCTTCTGTCGGGCATTACGTCAAAAGGGTTTTTCTTATCAGCGATAACGATGCCTATAACCGTCTGTATGAATTCAGTGGTCAGCAGGCAATCAATGAAAAGTTATGGGCAAAAGGATATAAGAATGTCCGTATTGTACGCCGGTTTATGCCGCTTTCCGAAGAAGAAAACCGCCATACGGGACCGATTCGCTTCGTACAGGCCGGAAAACCGGTATATGCACAGCCGGCCGCTTACGACACACTCACCTTCGACTACAGCCGGAAAATAACTATCGGGCATGGCTATCTCGATAAAAACGACAAACTGGTACCCGCTCCCATGGATTTTACCAAACACAATATCCTGCCGCTGGCCGAACTGCAGCATATGTTGCAGTCGGTGCTATTCCCGAATTCTGTACCAGCTGGTCAACGCTTTAATCTCAGCAACGATGACTATCGTTTTCTGTACCGGTATATGTCGCAGTACCCTTCTGAAACCCAATGGCCCAGGTACGATACTTCCGAATACTTCGACAGCTACACGAAATTTTTCTTTTTCAAAGACGGCCGGCAAACTATTCCGGAGTGGATACGCGTTTTTAATAAGGCAGGCTGGTCGTACGGGTTTCTGACGGATGCAGCATATGTGGTTGACTTCAAACATAAAGTGGAATTTATGCTGACAGGCAGTATTTACGTGAACAGGGATGGTATTTTAAATGATGATAAGTATGAATATGAGGAAGATGGATATCCATTTTTCCGGGAGATAGGAGAAATTATCTATATGTATGAGCTGCAACGCAAGCGCAGGCATACACCGGATTTGCAGCAGTTCCGCATTAATTATCGTGAATAGGAGCCCTGGAATAGATATTTTTTATATCCATATTGGTGCAGGAAATAACGCCTGAAGATCGTATTTTTGCGGTCTATAAAGGATAACCCGGCCATCAGAATAGGTATCATTCTGAGCTGGTTGTCAGGGTATAAAAGAAAGGTTTTATTCATATCCCGTAACTGTATTCTAAAATTTTTGGGGAGTTATGAAGTTTGAAAAGATTAAGAACAAAGGACAGGCAAGACTATTTGAAAGCCAGTATCTGGAGATGCTAACTAAAACGCATCCATTGGTAATTTGGGGAATGTATCTGCCCATTATAGGCTATATGTTGTATTATAGCTATGATACACTGGGTTTCAGTCCGGGAGCGGTAGCTGGAATATTCTTCGGAGCGATGTTTTTCTGGTCGTTTTTTGAGTATATCATGCATCGCTTTTTATTCCATTTTGCGAGTGACAGTCCTAAGGTGCAACGTTTCATTTACGTTATGCATGGTAACCACCACGAATACCCGAGAGATAAGCAACGTTTGTTCATGCCTCCGGTACCAAGCCTGATCCTGGCTTCGGCCATCTTCGGCGCCCAGTACATCTTCCTGCGTCAGTACACCTTCATGTTTTTCCCGGGCTTTTTGCTGGGTTACCTGATTTATGGAAGCATGCACTATGCCATCCACGCCTGGAACCCTCCGTTTAAGTTTATGAAGCCGGTATGGCGCAACCATCACCTGCATCACTATAAAAGTGAAGACAAGGGCTTTGGTGTAAGCTCTTCTGTCTGGGACAGGGTTTTCGGCACTTTCTTCGACCTTGAAAAAGAGAAGGAAGACAAAGAAAAAGTGAAAGAACTGATGTTTAAATAGGAGTTAGTATTTAGTAAAATGCAGCGGAGATCACAATTTTAGCCTATTATGTGATCTCCGCTGCATTTTACTAAAGGCTGTTTTACCATTTCTCCTCATCGTCGGGGAGATCGTTTTGTTTATAGGTAGCCCGCGATATTATCTTTTCCAGTTGCCGTTCGATAACCAGCCTGGCAATGGGGCGGTAAGGATCTTCTCCGGCCGCATTGGCCGCCGCCAGTATCTGTTTTACTTTTTTCTCTGCCACATCTGTACGATACAGCAAATAGATAAAATGGCTGAAATCTTCATTGATCAATGTCTGGATTCTCATTGCCAGCAATTCTTCCAATTGTTCATAACTGATGTGCGGTGGAACAGTTAATTCGAAATGTTCCCCGGTCCGTGCAGCTGTTTCGTCGAGATATTGTGCTGGCAAAGCAGTCATTATTTCATTCTTTTTATTTTATAAGAAGCATTAGTCACCACTTTTACCGGCACTTTCATATCATGCTTGATACGTTTGGCTTTATTCACTTTGTAGGTGTAATCGCCGGACATATCGGTGTTTTGTACGCAAATGCTTGGTAACCCGCTGCTGCGGTCTACCAGGTAGTTGGAGCTGGTAGTACCTGAAATCTCTGCGGTAGCTTTGATATCATCATCCAGGGTAAGTACCTGTATTTTATCGGTGCTTATCTTAGAAGTACCACCTATTTTCGCTGTTTGTGCATCCCAGGTCTGTAGATTCCAGTAGAGGTCTATCCTTCCTACCAGGCCACCTCTCAGGGGAACGTTCTCTTCCCACTGAGTTCCTGTTTTAATGCCGTGAGCCGGGTACATGATCAGCAGCTGTTCCAGCCAGCTCCGGAAGGCATCTGTGCCGAACTGATCTTTCATCAGCTTTTTATAGGCTTCCTGTTCATCGCTTTTGAGGTTGCTGAAGGCGGTAGAGGCGTTGCTGAGGATGGCTTCCAGGCCGTCGATTTTATTGATAACGCCGGACGACTGGATTTCCACGGTGATGGGTTGGTCCAGCATTTTCTTCAGACCGGCCTGAAAAGGTTCTTTATCATTATTTATTTTGGCATCTACGAAGATGTTGGTATTCTTGGCATTGAAGTTAAATTTCAGCTCCTTGTAGCGGAATGCCAGCGTGGTTTTTCCTGGTTCCACAGCAGTTACTTCGATAGCAATAGTGTTGTTGTAATCACGGGTGGTGCGTTGCATTACCTCGTTTACCGTCATATAGGTTTCACTTCTGCTTTTCTGTTCCATTTCAAACAGCTGACCTTTCGCAAATTGATAGTTCAGGTCAACATACTCCTGTGCATTGGCAGAAAACGCCATGGTTACCGCTATCGCAATCAGTCCCGGGATTCTTTTCATTACAATTTTTATTTTAATCAAACATATTTTTCAATTACCCCCAGTCCGAATAGCGCGAAATCATATTTGGCGGGATCATCCGGGTCCAGCTTTTTCAGCTGATGAGTAAGTGCGGTGGCTGTTTTCCAGTCCGACTTTGATTCCGGAATAAGTCCCAGTCTGGCGGCTACACGGCTAACATGAACGTCCATCGGACATACCAGTTGAGCCGGCTGGATATGTTGCCACAGCCCAAAATCCACGCCATTTTCATCTTTTCTGACCATCCAGCGCAAATACATGTTCAGCCGCTTGCAGGCCGAATTTTTCGCCGGGGTGGCAATGTGTTTGCCGGTTCTATCCGGGTGTTCCAGTGCAAAAAATACTTTCCTGAACCCAATCAGCGCTTTTTCCACATTTTCATCTTCCGGCGAAATGTGAGCACTGAACGCAAATTCCAGCGATGTTACATTGATGTAATAATGCTGAAGGAATTCTACGAAATACAACAGGTCGAGGCCATTAAACGTGCGATGACAGAAGGAAAGTAGCTTCATACGGTCGCGCGGCTGATGGTGACGGATAAACTCATAGGGAGCATCGTCCATCATTTTCAATAGCTCTGTGCATTTGTTAATAATGCTGGTACGGTTTCCCCAGGCCAGTATGGCGGCGAAGAAACCTGCTATTTCAATATCCTGCAATACACTGAACCGATGAGGAATACTGATCGGATCATTCGCAATAAAGTCCGGGTGATTGTAGTATGCCGCTTTGGCATCTAAAAACTCCCTTAATTTCTGGATCTTCATAAGTTATGTCGCGTGTATTACCACAAGCGTTTTTATACGACATTCATCGCGTATAAAAACGCTCTGGATATGGTTAGGGTAAATAATTACAGGCTGGTAAAGATAATTTTTACGAGATAAGAATTAAAATTTATTACTTAACCAATAGCCTGAGCCAGATCAGCGGTAAGATCATCTGCATCTTCTATACCTACACTTAAACGGATAAGAGAATCGACCAGCCCGTTTTTGATCCTTTCCTCTCTTGGAATAGAGGCATGGGTCATGCTGGCGGGATGGCCTATCAGCGATTCTACTCCACCCAGCGATTCCGCGAGGGAAAACAGGTGGGTGGTGCTGAGTATCCTGGTCGCGGATTCCATGCTGTCGTCTTTCAGCGTAAATGACATCATACCACCAAAGCCCCGCATCTGCTTTTGAGCGATCCTATGATTAGGATGATCTGTAAAGCCCGGCCAGTATACCTTGTCTACTTTGGGATGACTGCGCAGAAAATTGGCTACCACTGCCCCGTTTTCGCAATGACGCTGCATCCTTACATGAAGGGTTTTTATACCACGCAATACCAGGAAACAATCCTGCGGACCGGGTACTGCACCACAACTGTTCTGTATAAAATACAGCTGACGGGCCAGCTCCTCGTTTTTTACAATTACCGCACCATGCACCACATCACTGTGGCCACCCAGGTATTTCGTGGCAGAATGTAATACAATATCAGCGCCGAGGTCCAACGGATTTTGAAGATAAGGAGACGCGAATGTATTATCTACACAAAGCATTACTTCACTTTTTCTTGCTATCTGGGCACAGGCGGCTATATCAATGATCCTGAGTAAGGGGTTGGTAGGCGTTTCCAGCCAGATCAGCTTTGTTTGAGGGGTAATATGAGATTCAATGTTCAGGGCATCCGACATGTCAATAAAATTGAATTTAATGCCGTACCGTTCAAACACTTTGGTGAAGATTCTGTAGGTGCCTCCGTACAGGTCGTTGGTGGCAATTACTTCGTCGCCGGGGCTCAGTAACTTCATTACCGCATCTGTGGCGGCCAGGCCGCTGCCAAAACAAATACCATGTGTACCGTTCTCTATAGCAGCCAATGCCTGCTGCAGGGCGTCGCGGGTGGGGTTCTGGGTACGGGCGTATTCATAGCCCTTATGTACCCCGGGTGCACTCTGCACATAGGTGGAGGTCTGAAAGATCGGCGTCATAATGGCGCCGGTTGAGGGATCGGGAGCTACACCTGCGTGTATGAGTTTTGTACCCAGCTTCATGTCTTAAATGTTTTAAAATGAGCAATTTCTGGCGGTTACCAAATATACTTCAGTTTTACGATTGACGGAAAGGGAATTGTCAGGTGGCGGGAGTTGTCTGATTTAGCTCCTGAATGCATATGATCTGGTAAATAGCTACGCTTACGAACATTTTTATAGCTTTCACCAATTTGAGAATAACGGCTAAGGATAATCGCTCTACATTTGTTTTAGGTTTTTCATAGGATATGGTTAAAATTCTTAGGGCGGTATTCTTACCGCCCTTTCTATTTTAAAAAAAATGCAGCGGAAAAGCATATTCCCACTGCATTTTTCAAAGATTGAAAGCCAATAATTATTTCTGCCATTTGATAGGAAGGCTTACACTTACCTTGTCCCAGGCGATGATCAGGTTGGCGCCCGGATCGGCCTTTTCAAATACCATGGTAAATGCTTCCACAGGAGTGTCCAGCGATGCTACCGGCAGCACAGTACGTACAACATCTTTTTTCTGATCGTATTTAAACGCTCCCCAGATATCAGTTTCCTTATTCAGGATAATAGTCCATGTTTTTTCTGTAGGGATGGCGTACATGGTGTAGCGTCCTTTCGGAATATTTTTACCGGCAATGGTAACGGGCCGGAAAAATTCAATTTCCGTAGCCTCGTTGGCGCCAAGCCGCCATATTTTTCCATACTCTTCCAGGTTACCGAATATCTCCCTTCCTTTGGTCTGAGGCCGGCTGTATATGACCCTGGCCACCAAAGCACCGGGTTCGCCTTTTACCTTCACCGTGTAAGGATACATTACAGGGTAATAAGCCATGTCCATAGGACTGGCATCTAATGGTGGTAGTTTTTTATCCTGTGCCTGGGCACCCAAACCAAGCATGCCTGCTACAAAGGCAATGAGGAGCACTTTTTTAATCATTCCGGAAAGCTTTTTCTTTTAGATAGAATTGGCGGCAAACCTACCCAATTTTGAGGAATCAGAAAAGAGTGCTCACCGCTTTTAACAAGCTGTTAGCGGTTATCCTGCTTCAGTAAATTTTCCACATGTTCCTGGAGCTCCGGGAAGAATGCTTCATAACACAATTTCAACGCGTCGTAATGCTCCATAAACACGGCAAATACAACGTTACCATCTGTTTTCAGATACCTGGCCCTGGCGGCTATCCCTCTGAAAGCTCTTGATATGCCTTCCGTGGTACGGTAATTATACAGCCAGTTATAGGTTTGCATATATCCGAACATTTCCATGAATGCCGGAGGTAAGATACCTGCACGCTCATTGATCTGGCTGTAAACGTAACGGGCAAACGAATACAGCGAATCTTCGCTGAAACGGGTGGTATCTGTGGCCAGGAAATGATCATATACAAGATCTGTGAATACTCCGCTGTAAAGCCCGCACGATGGCTTGAAGAAGAGCTTGGCCCGGGCTGTTACCGGATGCTGGTCAGTAAAGTTGTCGATCGACCGGTGAATACGAATACCCTGCTGTATACCGGCGTTGTAAGCTGTTAGCTGTTTTTTTCCTTTCACAAAGTCTGCTATAAGATTGCCGGTGATCAGTTCCGGTTGCCGGAACGATAAGTAAGCATGGGCCAAATGATTCATGCTTACAAGGTACGTATTTATGCCGAACGGAACCTGACCAGAACGGATAGCGAAGAGGATGGTAAGTAATTGTAAATGAAATAATTATATAACGGAAGATAGATACTTTGGCGGGGTTGCATTTGTTAAAACCCATTCAGTATATCATCTTCCCACAGCAAATTCAACCGAATGCAGGCTGGTATTGCGATCAGGCGTTTTGGGAGTTGTTTGAAACGGGTCTGTATTTCCATCCATTTTAACAATATCTTAACTCCGGCCAATGCAACATTGGCAAGTTGACACCAACACACAGACTATGGCTGCTCTGTATTTGCAGGTGTTCGCGTGCGGTCAGGCGGACGTTCATAAGCGGATAACCCAACTTTTCGAGTGCTTCCATCAGTAAAGTATGCCTTGACCACCCACCCGTTCGTGTAGTAGCTTTGAACTGTCAAAAGCGAAAAGCATTTCAAAAACATAAATTTTTTCCGCCATGAAAAAACTTATCTTATTAATCAGTGCAGCCCTGTTAATGAGCGTCAATGTACTCTTTGCAGGCCCTTATGAAACTACTGTCAACAACAAAATCAACAGTACTTTCAATGAATCCTTTACCGGTGCCACCAACGTAAAATGGTATACCGATGATAACAAAACATTTACCGCCAAGTTTACCATGAGTAACACTAAGGTAACTGCCTTCTTCAAAGATGATGGTACATTGCTGGCCACTTCGCGGTACCTTCAGGCAGATCAGCTGCCGCTGAAATTAGCCTGCAAACTGAACAAAAAGTATCCGAACGAAAGCATTTACTGTGTAGTGGAATATACTGCCGGCGAGGTGATGACCTACTTTGTGACCCTGGAAGGACAGGATACCTGGACTGTTATCAAGTCAGATGAATATGGTAACATGAAGGTCTATAACAAACTCAAAAAAGCTTAGTTTTAGTTGTGTTAAAAATACATGGCCCGTGGCTTTTGCCATGGGCTCTTTTGTTTTATTCACATCCCGCTCGTCCACCAAAAATTATCTTAACTTTGCTGCCTGTTAAGGCATTATTAGCCAGACTGTTAATGTATAAATGATTAAATGACATGAACAAGGGACCCGTTTCTCAATTTATTCAGCACCATTACCGCCACTTTAACGCAGCTGCATTGGTGGATGCTGCCAAAGGATATGAAACACACCTGCTGGAAGGTGGTAAAATGATGGTAACTCTGGCCGGTGCGATGAGTACGGCAGAACTGGGCATTTCTTTCGCAGAAATGATCCGTCAGGGTAAAGTGGATATTATCTCCTGTACTGGTGCCAACCTGGAAGAAGATATCATGAACCTGGTAGCACATACTCACTACAAAAGAGTTCCTAACTACCGCGATCTGAGTCCTCAGGAAGAATGGGATCTGCTGGAACAAGGCTTTAACCGCGTAACCGATACCTGTATTCCTGAAGAAGAAGCTTTCCGCCGCATCCAGCGCCATATCTACAAGATCTGGAAAGATGCCGAAGAAAAAGGTGAACGCTATTTCCCGCACGAATATATGTACAAGCTCCTGCTGAGCGGCGTGATGAAAGAGCATTACGAAATTGATACTAAACACAGCTGGATGATCGCAGCTGCTGAGAAAAATATTCCTATCATCGTACCAGGTTGGGAAGATAGCACCATGGGTAACATCTTCGCCTCCTATTGCATCAAGGGCGAGCTGAAATCTTCTACTATGAAGAGTGGTATCGAATACATGGTGTTCCTGTCAGACTGGTACCGCAAAAACTCATCTGGTAAAGGAGTTGGATTCTTCCAGATTGGTGGTGGTATTGCCGGTGATTTCCCGATCTGCGTTGTACCGATGATGTATCAGGATCTGGAATGGACAGATGTTCCATTCTGGAGCTATTTCTGCCAGATCTCCGATTCTACTACCTCTTATGGTTCTTACTCAGGCGCTGTGCCCAACGAGAAGATCACCTGGGGCAAACTCGATATTCATACGCCTAAATTCATTGTAGAGTCAGATGCTACGATTGTGGCTCCGCTGATCTTTGCATACGTGTTAGGCTGGTAAACAACTATTTGCTATAAAAAAAGCAGCCAGAAACATATAACATGTTTCTGGCTGCTTTTTTATAGCTGATCACTAAACAAACAATTCCCCCGCAATTCCATCGGCGAACAAACGGCCGGCATTGGTCAGGCGCAGGGTTTCTCCGAGATGTTCCATCCGGCCATTGGCAATGAATGGCTGGCTATGAGCCAGCAGATGTGTCGTTAACGCAGTACCGAATCTTTCTGCGACCCATTCCAGATTGCAACCGGCAGAAGTCCGGAGCGCAGTCATAACATATTCATTAAACTGCATGGCGGTAGTCAGTGATTCCCGCTCAAACGGGATAACACCATTGGCAATACTTTTTACATATTGCGTATTGTTGGAAACATTCCATTGCCGGGAAGTTCCGTTAAACGAATGTGCTGAAGGCCCAAGCCCAAGGTATGGTTTCCCCTGCCAGTAGCTGCTGTTATGCCGGGAATGCCAGCCGGGCAGTGCAAAATTAGAGATTTCGTAATGCTCATAACCGGCTGCATGCAGCCAGTTCATCAGCAGCTCAAAATGTCGCGCTGCTTTATCCGGATCAGTGGCCTCCATTTTCTTCTTCCTGATAAAAAGATCCAGTGCAGTACCCGGTTCTACTGTTAAAGCATAACAGGAGAGATGAGGGATGCCCAGAGCTATTGCCTGTTTTACGTTCTGTTCCCAGCCTTCATCGGTGAGTGTAGGCCCTCCGTAAATAAGATCGATGGTAATATTGCTAAAACCTGTTTCCTGGGCCAGCTGTATACATTCCAGCGCCTGCCGGCTGTTATGCGCCCGGTTCATCCAGGTAAGGTCCTGCTCATGAAACGACTGTACTCCTATGCTCAAACGATTGATGCCAGTGGCTTTCAGCATCTCCAGTTTTTCTTTGTTCAGGTCATCGGGGTTGGCTTCCAGGGTAATCTCTGCATCTCCGGCTACCGGAAAATATTGTTTTATCCCTGCCAGCAGCAGCTGCAATTCTTCTGCAGTCAACAAACTGGGAGTACCTCCTCCGAAATAAATGGTTTGTACGGTGGCGCCTGCGAGATAATCTTTTTGCAGCGCCATTTCCTGCAACAGACTTTTTACCACTGCACCCTGCCGGGCAACTGACGTGGAAAAATGAAAGTTGCAATAGTAGCAGGCCTGTTTACAGAACGGTATGTGTAAGTAAATTCCTGCCATGTTCCTGGTATTGTTTCAAAATATTGTTCATTATCAGCAAAGGTAAGCATAGCCCCGCAGGTCAACTATAGACTATTTTAATATATTTGCTCCGGAAAAACGCGTTTCCATTTGGTGATGTAATCCGGACAGTGTTAATTGCCGCAGAAACGTTTATTGGAGAACCGATTTTAAAGTCATTGCAAAATATTTTCCTGGTGCGAAACTGGTTACTGCTGTTATTTATTCTGGGGTATTTGCCTGTATTGGCACAAACTAATGATTCCGCCGCGCCTAAACGTCCGGTGGTAAAGAAAAAACCGGTGGTCACCCGTGTAACTGGCGATTCCTCCCGGCCCAGGGTACATGTCCTTCCGGTGAAAAAGGATTCAATACATGCGCGTGCTGCCGTACGGAAAGATAGTAGCCGTGCCGGGGCGCCCGTAACGGCCGGCATTGCCAGATCTCCGAAAGATACCAGCGCTCCGGCAAAAGATACGCTTGTAGCTGCCGCTAAGCCGAAGCCGTTATCTGCATATGATATCTATATGAAAAAACTGGCGCAGGAGAATGTTTTCCTGAAGCCGGATAAACCGGTTTTTACCGATACCAACCCGTTACGCCCCTACCGCGATATGGACTGGCTCATTTACGTAATGGCCGGAATTCTATTGCTGCTGAGTGTGATACGCCTCTCTTACCGCAAATATTTCTCTGATCTTTTCAGGGCATTTCTGAATCCCACATTAAGCCAGCGCCAGCTGAAAGATCAGCTGTCGCAGTCGCCTTTTCCTAACTTCCTGTTGAATGTATTCTTCGCCATCGCGCTGGGATTATATTTTTACCTGGTGTTATACCGCCAGCAGGTATTTCCGCAGGCTGAGCCATGGTTGCTGATTCCGGGACTGGTGGTGCTTGTGGCTGCAGTGTATGGATTTAAATACATTATGCTGCGTTTCTGTGGCTGGTTGTTTGGCAATTCAGAGCTGGCAGATGCCTATATTTTTATTTTGTATCTCATCAATAAGATATTAGGGGTGTTATTGGTGCCTTTCCTGGTTATTATTGCATTTTGTAAGCCCGAAATAGCCCGTACATTCCTATATATATCTTTGTTTTTTATTGTATTACTCATTATCTACAGGTATATTAGGTCTTATTCCCTGGTCCGTCAATACCTATCTTTCAGCAAATTGCATTTTTTTCTTTACCTTTGCGCATTCGAAGTAGCGCCAGTTTTAATATTAACCAAGGTGCTGCAGAATATCTGGTTAACTGGTAATCCCTGATTATCGCCTATTGTTAACACAAGAGCAAAAAACGTATGATTAAAGGCGGGCCAAAAAAAGATTTGCAAGGAAAACAAATTCAGTCAATCCTAATTTCTCAACCTAAGCCTGAAACAGAGAAATCACCCTACTATGACCTGGCCAGAAAATTTAACGTCAGGTTGGATTTTTTCCCGTTCATCAGAGTGGAAGGTTTGCCAGCAAAAGAGTTCAGGAAACAGAAGATCGACATCCTCAACTTTACGGCGGTTATTTTTACCAGCCGTAATGCAGTGGACCATTTCTTCCGTATTTGCGAAGAAATGAAGATTAAAGTATCGCAGGACTGCAAATATTTTTGCATTACTGAAGCTGTAGCGCTGTATTTACAGAAATTCATTCTCTATCGTAAAAGAAAGGTCTTCTATGGCGCTGATGGTTCTACCAAAGGTGTCCTCGAAGTAATGAACAAACACAAGGATAACGAGAAGTTCCTGTTCCCGAGTTCAGACAGCCAGAAGAAAGATATTGAAGAATGGCTGAAGGGAAATAAGTGCGAGTATGCGGCTGCCACCCTTTACAAAACAGTTTCCACTGACGTGAAGGAAGTGCTGGCTGCGACCGCTTATGATATGATCGTGTTCTTTAGTCCTTCAGGGGTGAAGTCATTGTTTGAGAATGTACCTGAATTTGTACAGAATGGCACCCATATCGGCGCCTTCGGACCCACTACCTCTGCGGCTGTTGAAGAGGCGGGGTTAAGACTGGATGTTAAGGCTCCTCTCCCACAGGCACCATCGATGGTAGCTGCTTTGGAGCTGTATCTCAGCAACCTGGGTAAGAAATAATAGCGAATTAAGAATAAAATAATTTAGAATTATAAAGCAAAGATCTTAGCGAATAATGTTAGTCATCAATATTATTCCCTAAGATCTTTGCTTTATTTCTTGCTTTTCTTAAAAAAAGAAATTTCTTTGTGTAGAAATTCTATCAATCAACTCATCGCTTTCCGGAATCCATGAATAAGCTTATCAGCGAAACAAGCCCGTACTTGCAACAGCATGCCCATAATCCGGTGGATTGGTATCCATGGGGAGAAGAGGCATTGCAGCGGGCATTGAAGGAAGATAAGCCTATCCTGGTGAGCATTGGATATGCGGCCTGCCACTGGTGTCATGTAATGGAGCGGGAAAGCTTCGAGAACCCGGCTACGGCGGCCGTCATGAATGAACATTTTATCAATATTAAGATCGACCGGGAAGAAAGGCCCGACCTGGATCATATCTACATGGATGCGGTGCAGGCTATGACCGGCGCCGGTGGCTGGCCGCTGAACGTTTTTCTGACACCGGAGAAAAAGCCCTTTTATGGCGGCACCTACTTCCCGCCGGTGCAGGCCTATAACCGCCCTTCATGGACAGATGTGCTCTTGTCGCTGGCCGATGCTTTTCAGAATAAGCGGCAGGATATTGAGATGCAGGCCGAAAACCTGGTGCAGCATATTGCACAATCAGCCCAATTGGGGATGCAGGCCGGTCCTGCTTCCCTGGTGAAGATCCCGGTGGAGGAATTATTCACCCGGTCGCAGTGCGATAGTATCTGTGAGAATATCCTGAAACAGGCCGATACCCGCTGGGGCGGATTTGGCCGGGCTCCCAAGTTTCCGCAAACATTTACCATCGCTTATCTTCTGCGTTATCATTATGCATTCGGACATCCGGCAGCACTGCAACAGGCGTTGCTGTCGCTCAACAAAATGTTACAGGGCGGGCTTTACGATCAGCTGGGTGGTGGCTTTGCCCGCTATTCCACTGATGAAAAATGGCTGGCACCACATTTTGAAAAGATGCTGTACGATAATGCTCTCCTGATAGATGTGCTATGCGATGCTTACCAGCTGACCCGCAATGAGAGCTATGCCCGCACCATTGCAGATACCTTGGAATTCATCGTTCGTGAAATGACTGCACCGGAAGGCGGATTCTATTCTGCGCTGGATGCGGATTCCGAAGGGGTGGAAGGAAAGTTCTATACCTGGAGTAAAGCAGACATCGATCATATATTGGGAGAGCATGCAAAGGTGTTTTGCGAATATTATGATATAAGTGAGCATGGAAACTGGGAAGAACAGAATATATTGTGGGTACGGGAACCCCTGTTGTCTTTTGCGGCGGCAGGAGGATACAATGTTGAGGAGCTGGAGGAGACGCTGAAAGAAAGCCGCGCGAAACTGATGGCCGTCAGGGCAGCGCGTATCCGGCCGGGGTTAGACGATAAAGTATTACTGGCCTGGAATGCGATGATGGTGCATGCCTGCTGTAAAGCGTTTTCGGCGCTGGGAACAGAGGAATACCGGCAGATGGCTATTCGCAACATGGAGTTTTGCCTGGCCAGATTCCGGCAGGAGCCAGGGAAACAGGCATTTTTTCACACCTGGAAACAAACGGCAAAGTATCCGGCTTTCCTGGATGATTATGCCTGCCTGGTGAGGGCGCTGATAGCATTGCAGGAAGTGACCGGGAATACAGCGTATTTGTATCAGGCAAGGGAAATCTCGGAATTTGTAGTGCAGCATTTCAGTGATGAAAAGCAGCTTTTCTTTTACTATACCATTGAGGGGCAGGAAGATGTGATTATCCGGAGGAAAGAAGTATACGACGGGGCGGTGCCCAGTGGTAATGCGGTGATGATGCAGAACCTTTGGTATCTGTCTGTTGTTTTTGATCATAAAGAATGGGCAGAAAGGTGTGTGGAAGCGGTTTCCGGTCTTTCCCAGACCATAGTCCGTTACCCTACTTCTTTTGGCGTGTGGGCGAGCCAGTTATTGCAGCTGGTGAAAGGTACCCCGGAACTGGCCATTGTAGGCAGTCATTTCAGGGAAAGGATGAATGAGGCCGGCCGTTGGTTCCTGCCATTCAGGGTGCTGTTGGGCGCAGAAAAAAATAATGCAGCTATCCCTTTGTTGAACGATCGGGAACGGGAAAATGAGACCCTGGTGTATTTGTGCAAAGATTATCATTGCATTAAGCCAGTGCGTTATATAGAAGAAATTATTAATTTAATATAATAATTATGTAACTTGCCTGTCGTAAGGGGAGACAGCGATTCAATAATTGTTGTTACGTTTATATAATAAAATGTTAAAAGAAGCGTTTAAACTACTTGCAGATCGGTTGTAAGCGGAATTGAAAAAGTTGGTAAAAAAGTCACTACGGATTAAAATTAATTGTTACATTTGCTATCTTTCATATAAACAAAGCGGGTGATAAAATGAGATACGTGATCCCTTGTATACAGGCAAAATGCACCAGGCTGGTTAATAGAAAAAAATATTCTGATGAAAGCTACCCTTATGAAGCTTAACTATGTAAAAGGTCTGTTGGCAATTCTGCTGGTTTCCCTGCTGGCCAGCTGCGGTGGTAGTAAAACCCCCAAGAATGCTCAGGGTCAGTTAATCGGTGTGAGCCCACGACCTAAGTACACCCCACCCGTACCTTATGGTATGGTCTATGTACCTGCCGGAACTTTCCACATGGGTCCGAGTGATGAGGACGTGAACTATGCGTTCACTGCCCGGAACAAAGCAATTTCCATTTCAGGGTTCTATATGGACGCTACGGAAATTACTAACAACGAATACCGCCAGTTTGTGCAATGGGTGCAGGACTCCATTGCGCATATCCTGTTGGGGCATGTAAAGTCTGACGATGGGCATGACATCATCGACTGGAAACAGAAGATCAACTGGAGAGATAAGGGTACAGTTGAGAAGCTGGATGCCATGATATATTCTGAGGCAGATCGTTTATACGGACGTAAAGATATCGATGTAGGAAAGCTGATCTACCATCAGGAAACTTTCAACTGGGATAAGGCGAAACTGAGAGAGAACGCTGGTAAGCCGCGTTCAACTTTTATTGTAAAGAAAGATGTTCCCATTTATCCTGACACATTGTGCTGGATCAGGGATTTTTCTTATGCCTACAATGAGCCGATGACACGTATGTATTTCTGGCATCCGGCGTTCGATAACTATCCTGTTGTTGGTGTAAACTGGCATCAGGCAACTGCTTTCTGCGAGTGGAGAAGTAAGTTCTGGGAAGATTACCGCGCCAGCAAGAAACTGTTTACAGAAGATAAATTCCAGCTGCCCTCAGAAGCACAGTGGGAATACGCAGCCCGCGGCGGAAGAGAGCAAACTCCTTATCCATGGGGAGGTTATTATATCCGTAACAAAAAAGGATGTTTACTGGCCAACTTTAAACCCGGCCGTGGTAACTATCCTGAAGATGGTGGCTTCTATACAGTACGTGCCGATGCTTACTGGCCTAATGATTACGGCCTGTACAACATGGCTGGTAACGTTGCGGAATGGACTGCCGACATCTTCTATGAGAACGCTTATTCGTTCACTTCTGACATGAACCCGTATCTGAGAATGGATGTGCCGGATGATGCACCGCTAAAAATGAAGCGTAAAGCCATCAGAGGAGGTTCCTGGAAAGATGTGGGGTATTTTCTCCAGACTGGTACAAGAACATATGAATATCAGGACAGTGCGAAATCCTACATTGGTTTCAGATGTACCATAGCCCTGAGCAGAAGGTCCAAACACAGATAACGATGAACTAAAGAATAATAGCCGTATTATTAATTATAACTGCCAAAAAACTGTTTGTATTATGTACACTATTATCGGCAAATCACGGAGAATTAACTATTCCATACAGACTTTAACTATCATTTTAACCAGTAAATTTTAACCTATGGCTATGAATCCTAACAAAGCTAAATGGCTGAATTTTTTCGTATGTATCGGGGCTTCGGTGGTGATTATCGGAGCATTATTCAAATTGTTGCACTTACCTTTCGCTAACATCGCCCTGATTGTAGGTTTGGGTACAGAAGCGCTTATCTTCTTTGTATACGCCTTTGTACCAGACACTAACGCTGCTCCTGCAGATGCACATGCGGTAAGAGTTGCCGGACACCCTGCGGTGGCTGGTTTGGACAAAATGCTTCAGGAAGCCGAAATTACTCCTGCTAACCTGCAACGCCTGAGCGAAAACTTTCAGAAACTGGGAACTACCGTTGATAAGATGAGAGACATCAGCGATGTAGTGGCTGCAACCGGCGATTATACCCAGAAAACAAGAGAAGCTGCCAGCGCAATCGGAAATGTGGCTAATGCCTACACTACTGCGGCTTCTGCAGTATCTTCCTTCAACAGTGCATCAGAGTCCACCAAGGATTTCCATGTACAGATGCAGGGTATGACCAAAAATCTGGCCTCACTCAATGCTATCTATGAGCTGGAACTGCAGGATACCAACAACCATCTGAAAGCGATGAACTCCTTCTACAGCAACCTGCAAAATGCTTCTACAGCAATGAGCGGTAGCATCGAAGACGCCAAGAAAACACAGGAACAAATTTCCCTGCTTGCTAAAAACCTCAGCAACCTGAATTCCATTTATGGTAACATGTTGAGCGCTATGCACGGTGGAGGAAGATAAGGTATCGCTAATAGTTTCTGAATTTAAACCTATTAAAAATCTGAAAACAAACTATGGCACTACCTAGGGATCCGAGGCAAAAGATGATCAACATCATGTACCTGGTCTTGACGGCCATGCTTGCGTTGAACGTCTCTGCCGAAATATTGAACGCTTTTAATATCATCAATAACTCTATCAATACTTCCAATAAATCACTGGCCGACAAGAATAAGATCATTTACGATCAGTTTGAGGAGCAAATGCAGAAAGATGCTGCCAAAACCGCTCCACTCAGAGCTAAAGCTCAGGATGTAAAGAAAATCTCTGCCAGTGTTTATGATTATATTGAATCGCTGAAAGATGTAATCATCAATCAAAGCGGAGGAAGAGATGAACATGGAGAGATTAAAGACAAAGCAAACCTGGATGCTCCCACTCATGTGATGGAGGATCAGAAGAAAGGCCCTGAGCTGGAAACCCGGCTGACAGAGCTTCGCAATCAATTGTTGTCTTATGTAGATCCTAAAAAGAAAGACCAATTTGCAAAAACTTTACCTCTCCGTATTGAGGCAGGTAAATCAGTCGGTGATGAAGGTACTGGCCGTAAATCATGGACTACCTACCACTTTAACATGGTACCTACTGTTGCAGCAGTGACCATTTTGAGTAAGTTCCAGAATGATATTAAAAATTCCGAGTCTGCTATCATTGATGACCTGTACCGTCAGATCGACGCGCAGCGTTTCAAATTTGATAAAATAAGACCGTTTATTTCTCTGAATTCCAAAAACCTGATGGAAGGACAAACCTTAACTGCAAACATTGCAGTAGGTGCTTACAGCACAACGGTAAATCCTACTATCGTGGTAAATGGTCAAACCATTGAAGCTCACGACGGTTTGGCAACAGTGAATATCCCTGCTTCGGGGATTGGTGAAAAATCCATCTCCGGTACTATTACCTTACCTAGCCCTACTGGTGGCGCACCAGAGTCCTATCCCTTTACAGAAAGTTATAATGTAGGTGCTTCCACCACCTCCATCTCCGCAGATAAAATGAATGTGCTGTATATCGGCCTGCAGAACCCGATTTCTATTTCTGCTGCCGGTGTGCCTGCTGAACAGGTATCTGCTTCTATATCAGGAGGTAATATTAGTAAACGCAGTTCCGGTGAATATATCGTAACGGTAAATCAACCGGGAAGAGCTGTTATCAACGTCGTAGCTAACATCGATGGTAAAACCAAAGAACTGGGTAAAAAGGAATTCCGTGTTAAACGGGTACCTGATCCGGTGATGAAAGTAGGTGTTAATAAAGGAGGCAGTATGAAAGCGGCCGACTTTAAAGTACAGGGAGGATTACGTGCCGACCTGGAAGATTTTGAATTCGAAGGTGTGAAATATGAAGTGGTAGGTTACCGCGTAGGTATCTCTGCCAAAGGCAAGGAATACCAGGAAGGAGATGCTACATCTGCCTATTTCCCTGGTAATGTTACTGCCTCTATCCGCTCACTCCGCCCTGGTGACGAAGTTTACTTCGAAAACATCAAGGTGAAAGGCCCGGATAATGTGGTACGTTCCATGCCGAGTACTATATTTAAATTAAACTAATGGTCATTAATTGCTGAATTATGCGAGCAGTAATATTTAACAGAATTGGTTGGTGTACTTTATTGCTGGCGATGCTGGCAACTGCAGCCGATGCACAACGGCGCGGTGGTACTACCCGTCGCCGGACTGCTACCACCGGTAACACACCTACCCAGGATGCCCCACTGGTAAACCCGGCAACCGGGAATGCTGTGGCGCCTCCACCAGCTGTTCCTGCTACTCCCGCTGTTTCCCAACGTCCGGATGGTATTACCGCCCCATTGGTAGATACCCCCCGTAAATCACTGCGTGTAGATGGCGTGGTGGAAAGGAACCTCTCCAGGGACCGTGCTCCTATCGCCTACGACTATATCCGTGAAGACGACAGATTCTGGGAAAAAAGAGTATGGCAGGTGATCGACACCCGGGAGAAAATAAACCTCCCCTTCCAGTACAATGTGGAAGATGAGGCTGGGGTAAACCAACTGTTTATTAATATCCTGCTCGACGCAATCAAAAATAAAGAGGTAGAAGCTTTCAACCCCATAGATGACCGTTTTACCACTAAAATGCCTTATTCTGAAATCCAGACTAAACTTAGTGGTGAAGAAAGAACTGTTCGCAGTATAGATCCTGTAACCGGCGAGGAAAAAATGGTGAATACCCGCGACGACTTCGATCCCCGTACTATTAAGCAGTATAAGATCAAGGAAGTATGGGTGTTCGACAAAGAAGCCTCTGCACTCAAAGTTCGTATCCTCGGGATTGCCCCGATGGTATCCCGCATCAATGAAGATGGAAGCGTACGTGCATCTATTCCGCTGTTCTGGGTATATTACCCCGATTGCCGCGCGATACTGGCCAAACATGACGTGTATAACCAGAATAACGATGCTTCCACTATGAGCTGGGAAGACCTTTTTGAGATGCGTTTCTTCGGCAGCTATATTGTGAAAGAAAATAACGTTTACAACCGCGAGATCAAAGATTATATTAAAGACGGGGTAATGCGTTTGCTCGAAGGACAGGCCATTAAAGACCGCATCTTTAATAAAGAACAGGACTTGTGGCAATATTAAACAAGAATTGATTATAAAGGCGAAGACCTTAGCGGATGATATGGTTATCACTAATCTCTGCTAAGGTCTTCGCCTTTATGAATAAATCCTCCCCTGATTTCCATCCAAATGCCGGCACTGGATCAACTACGCCAGACAGTTTTCAGCATGATGCCCCTGCCCGAACAAGAGTGGGAGGCATTGGCGGCCTGCTGGCAGCCAGTCCGGTGTAAAAGGAAGGAATTATTGACAAGCGCAGGAGATGTAGAGAAGTACCTGTATTTTGTTATCGACGGCGTACAACGGGCGTTTTCGCTGGAAGGTGAAAAAGACGCGACGATCGTTTTTACCTATGCCGGTAATTTTTCCGGAGTGCTGGATTCATTTCTGTTACAAACACCATCGCCCTGGTATCTTGAAACACTTACCCACAGCGAGTTGCTGCGCATGTCTTTTTCAGATTTCAACCGGCTTACCCTTCAGTATCCGCTTGTGGAAAGATGGGTCCGCCTGAGTACAGCAGCAGCATTGGCAGGCATCCTGGAACGGCAAAAAGAATTGTTATGTTTTACTGCCGAACAGAAATTCCGTCAACTGCTAACCCGCAGCCCTCAGGTGTTACAGCTGATACCCCATAAATACCTGGCTTCCTATCTGGGAATAGACCCCGCTACGTTCAGTAAATTGTTGGGTACCGTTAAGTTATAAAATGTTGATCTGCACAAAGATTTTCTGTCGGCGCCGGGGCTAGCTTTACATAAAATAACAGGATTATGAGCGCAATCAGGACCGACCATCTGCTACAGGAATTACAGCAAAAAATAGCGGTGGTAAAGAGAAAGGCGGAAATCCGCTTTAATGGGCAATCAACAACCAATCTGCAGCAGCAGCCAGGCCCCGGTAAATGGAGCGCTGTCCAATGTCTGGAACATCTGAACACCTATGGCCGTTACTATCTTCCCGCACTTGACCAGGCAATCAAAAAAGCAGAAAAAAAAGGTAGTCGTTCGCATCCCTCTTTTAAAAGCAGTTGGCTTGGTGCATACTTTACCAGGTTAATGCAGCCCGGGGACGATGGTCAGCTTCGTTCGAAGATGAAATCTCCCAGAGATCACGTACCCGCTGAGGTTCCTGATGTAGTAGTGGTGTTTAGGGAATTTCAGGAACAACAGGTATATATGGAAAATCTGCTGCAAAGGGCAGCCAGTATCGATATTGCCCGGTATACGGTGCCTACTTCCCTCTCCCGCTTCATCAGGCTTTCTGTTGGAGACACCTTCGGTTTTATGGCAGCGCATATTCAGCGCCATGTATTACAGGCAGAAAATGCACTCGCAGCTATTGCTCCGCAGAGAGTTTCTAATTCGTAATTAGCCTTCTGTTTTGTTGAAATATTCCCAGATCAGCTTTGCTTTAGCTGCCCCCACTTCTTTGGCAAGATCGTCCTGCGAGAGTTGTTTTACTTTCGCCACGGAGCGGAAGGTTTTCAACAGTTGAGTAGCCGTATTTTCACCTATTCCCTTGATGCTTTCCAGTTCGTTTTTAAAGGTGCCTTTGCTGCGTTTCTGACGGTGGAAGGTAATACCAAAACGATGCACTTCGTCGCGCACGCGTCGTATCAGCTTGAGGCTTTCACTGTTATATGGCAATTTGATACTCTCGGAATCACCGGGGAAAAAGATCTCTTCTTCATTTTTAGCCAGGCCAACAACGGTCATGCTGCCAATTAGGTTGAGCTCCCTGATACTCTCCATTGCCGCGCCCAGCTGTCCCTTTCCTCCATCAATGATCACCAGCTGTGGCAGTGGTTGTTGTTCGGCCAGTAAGCGGTTATATCTTCTGTATACAATTTCTTTCATGGAGGCAAAGTCGTTAATACCTTGCACTGTTTTGATATTGAAATGGCGATAGTCCTTTTTGGAGGCTATCCCATCTTTGAACACCACACAGGCTGCCACCGGATAAGCACCCTGGAAATTGGAGTTATCGAAGCATTCGATATGTTCTGGCAGGGCTGGTAATTCAAGATCTGCCTGCAACTGATAGAGCACCTGTTTCCGCTCCATATCCGATTTCCCTTCGAGGTGCAGGATCTTTTTGCGGTATAGCTCTTCCTTAAAGTAGTTGACATTTTTCTCCGACAGCTCCAGGAGTTTCTTTTTGTCGCCTCCTTTTGGTACAGTCACTGTAATTCCGCTATCCGGATACGCTAACGGGAACGGTACTACGATTTCGTCAGTGATACTGCTAAATGCTTCCCTGAGGTAAGCAATCGCGTAAGAAAGCACTTCTTCATCTGTTTCTTCCAGCTGTTTTTCCAGTGTAACGGTTTTCGTATCTGCGATACTGCCATTCTGAATACGCAGATAGTTAACATATGCATGATTTCCTTCGCTGATAATGGAAAATACATCCACATTGCCGACCCTGGTATTAACGATGGTGGATTTGGCGGAGTAGGTTTCCAGGCTTTCTATCTTCTTACGAACAATTTCAGCTTTCTCAAATTCCATTCTGGCAACATGCTCCTGCATTTGTTCCTTAAAAGTGGCTACTACCGGCGAGAGGTTACCTTTCAATATATTCTTGACCTGCTGGAGTCCTTCGCGATAATCTTCCTGAGTCTGTAACCCTTCACAGGGGCCTTTGCAGTTGCCCAGATGATACTCCAGGCATACTTTGAATTTTCCTTTTTTAATATTTTCTTCTGAAAGGTTGAGATTACAGGTGCGTAGCGGAATATTGTATTTAACTACGTCCAGTATTTCCCTGACGCGGCCTACAGAAGTAAAGGGCCCCAGATAATCTGAACCATCCTTTATCATATTACGTGTGAAGAAGACCCTGGGAAATGATTCATGCTTAATTACGATATACGGATAGGTTTTGTCGTCTTTCAGGTTGATATTATACTTAGGCTTAAACTGCTTAATCAGCGAATTTTCAAGCAGAAAAGCGTCCTGTTCTGAGTTTACAATGGTGAACTCGATATGATGGATATGCTCCACCAGCTTCCTCGTTTTGTAGCTGTCGTGATTCTTTACAAAATAAGAACTGACCCTTTTGCGCAGGCTCTTGGCCTTCCCCACATAAAGCAGGGTGCCTTCTTTATCGTAATATTTATAGATCCCTGCATCAGGCGGGATGGTATGTGAAATTTGCTGAAACTCTGCTGATGTCATTTTTTACATGGCGGTTTTGGGTGCGATGGTAACGTTCACTTCCAGTTCCTTGGGTGCAAGAAAGGCGATCTTTTGATAGGTAGCGATCCGAACCTGTTTGTTTTTCTGGTAAAGCAAGTCTTGCCGGAACTCATATACCATATTGTTGGTATAGGAATGAATGTTCACCTGCTGTATACTGCCCTGCTTATCAAGCTCCATAGTGACTTCGGAAGGATTGGTTTGCTTACCTCGTGATTTATAAATGATGGATTTTCTGCCTGAAAACGGATCATACAGGCTGGAGGTATCATATTCTTCCCTTAGGGAAGGCTTGTTGAGATCGGCTTCCATGAATGGTTTCAGCAGATCATGAATAGCTGCACTGTCTTTGCCGGTAAAATTGCTGGTATCTGTTTGGCCATTGAGTGTAACCGAGGAATGCAGATAATAGTCACTTGCCCGTATCCGGGTGTTCTCGCTATTGAAATAATCCGGAATTCTTATAAACTTATCCTGTGACTGTTGTGCTGATGGTTTATTTGCCAGGTTACAGGCCATGAAGCCAATTATAGTAAATAATACCGTTACTCGCCCGTATTTTTTCATGATGCAAAATTAATACTTAAATGTGGGCCATAAAAAATGCGCCGTGAAAACGGCGCATCGATGCATGAGCAAATCTGTCGAGAGCACTAAAAATATGTAAATCAGCTTGTTGGGCCGAATTCTTTTTGAATTAACGCTTGTTAAACGCTAACGATGATTTAAATGTTACAGAGAAGGGGAAATTATTTTCAAAAAAAAATTGCTTGAAAAGAATCAGGAATTACGAAATAACCCGAAGAACTTAGCGGATAATAATTATTATCTATCAATCGCTAAGCTCTTCGGGTTATTTCGTAATTCCTGATTCGTAATTCTTAAACCAACAGGTTGCCTGTCATTTCCTTTGGAACCGGCAGTCCCATGAAATGGAGGATAGTGGGGGCAATATCGCCCAGCTTTCCGTCTTTTACTGTGCCCTGGAAGTCTTTATTGATAATAAAGAAGGGTACAAGGTTCAGTGAGTGGGCGGTGTTAGGAGTACCATCAGCATTGACCATGAAATCAGCGTTGCCGTGATCTGCTGTGAGGAATACCGTATAATCGCTGGCGAGAGCAGCATTCACTACTCGTTCAACGCAATGATCTACGGTTTCAACGGCTTTCACAACGGCTTCAAATACGCCAGTATGTCCAACCATATCTGCGTTAGCAAAGTTGAGCACAATGAAATCGGCTGATTTCTTCTCCAGCTCCGGAACAATCATATCAGCGAGCTCGTTGGCACTCATTTCAGGCTTCAGGTCGTAGGTGGCAACTTTCGGAGATGCTGCCATCAGCCTGCGTTCGCCGTTAAATTCAGCTTCTCTTCCACCTGAGAAGAAGAAAGATACGTGAGGATATTTTTCGGTTTCCGCAATCCTGATCTGGGTACGGTCTGCCAGGGTCAGCACTTCACCCAGGGTCATATTCAGGTTATCGTTTTCAAAGATAACATGTACATGTTTGTAGGTGCGATCGTATTCCGTCATGGTTGTGTAGTAAAGATCCAAGGGCTGCATGCCAAAGTCGGGGTATGCCTGTTGCGTCAGCGCCATCGTGATTTCCCGGCAGCGGTCTGTTCTGAAATTGAAGCAGAGTACTGCATCTCCGTCCTGGATAGTAGCAACCGGTTTTTGTTGCGCGTCAGTCACTATTATCGGTTTGATAAACTCGTCAGTCACGCCTTCGGCGTAAGACGCTTTCACCGCAGTGAGTACATCCTGGGTAGGAGTACCAATGCCATTTACCAGGGCATCATAAGCCAGTTTTACCCTTTCCCAGCGCTTGTCGCGGTCCATTGCATAATAGCGGCCGGTAACAGTTGCGATCTGTCCACCGGATGTTTCCAGGTGTTTCGACAGGTCTTCCAGGAATCCTAAACCACTCTTAGGATCGGTATCCCTGCCATCGGTAAATGCATGAATATATACTTTAGTCAGTCCGTTGGCTTTTGCAATAGAGGTTAGTGCTTTTAGATGAGCGATATGAGAGTGTACACCTCCATCACTTACAAGACCGATGAGGTGCAGGGCTTTATCGTTGTTTTTTGCATGTGCCAGGGTATCCAGCAATACCTGGTTTTTTGCCAGCTCTCCATCCCTGATCGACACATTGATTCGCTGCAGTTCCTGGTAAACGATCCTGCCCGCACCAATGTTAAGGTGACCCACTTCAGAGTTTCCCATCTGGCCGTCCGGCAATCCAACATCTTCTCCGCATGTAATAAGATGGCTGTGAGGGTATTTATTGTATAAGCCACTTACAAAAGGAGTCTTTGCATGGGCAATAGCATCGGCTTCAGGAACTTTACCTTCGCCCCATCCGTCCATAATTACGAGAATGGCTCTTTTTTTTTCCATATCCTATCTGGTTATAGTTTTTTTAATTCACTCGAAAAGGTGAAAGTACTTATAAAGGGTTTAAATTTTTTGCAAAAATAAAACTAATCAGAAAAATGCTACCTCTATATGAACTTTAAAGTATATTATAATTTAATTATTCAAAATTAAACACATATTATCATAGTGTTATGATTTACCCTTTAATAGCTACCACAATAATGTGATTTTATTGATTCGTAGCGCGTTTGGCATAATTTTCGCTTTTAATTTGTATTTAGGTAAATCACATTTTAGTAAAATAACTGACAATGAAGAAGCTATTGATTGTGCTGGGGATCTTGTTGTTGGGAGGTGCTTTTCCGACACTAACACTGTCGGCCAGGTCAATTGATATCACAGTTGCCGGTCCATTCGACGACGTTGTAGCTGCGTTGAAGCAGGGCGATGTGAGTGGCTTATCCCGTTACCTCGACAATAATGTAGAGATTAATATTTCCGGAAAGTCAAATTCCTATAGTAAAGCACAGGCTGAGATCATACTGAAGGATTTTTTTGGTAAGAATCCGGTAAAATCCTTCGAACTTGTTCACCAGGGAGGTGATAGCTCCCGTTTTGGTATTGGTAACATGACTACCGGCAGCGGAAACTTCAGGGTTTCGTTTTTTCTGCAGAAGAAAGGTGGTGTGATGGTGTTGAACGAGCTCAGATTCGAGAACAAATAAAAATGCCAGCATAAATTAGTTGAAAAACCCCGGTGCCTCGCAATTAATTGCGAGGCACTTTTTATTTTTGATAAATATTTCATACAAGACATCTTACAACAAATAATATTTGCGACTTTGCTGGCGGAATTACTTGTATGAATATCAGATAATATTGTCGATTATGTTAGAAGAAGCAGCGCTGAATGCGTTCATCAGAAGTGCACTGGCGGAAGATATAGGAAGCGGAGATCATTCCACTATGGCGTGCATCCCGCCTACCGCCAAGGGTAAGGCCGTATTGAAGATCAAGGAAGATGGTATCCTGGCCGGAATGGAAGTGGCGGAAGCCATCTTTAAGTGGCTGGATATGTTTACTGTTTTCACGCCGTTTAAGAAGGATGGTGATCCGATGAAGGCCGGCGAAGTGGCTTTTGAAGTAACGGCCGCTGTACATACTTTATTGATGGGGGAAAGACTGGTGCTTAATTGTATGCAGCGCATGAGCGGGATTGCCACTCTTACACATCAGTATGTTGAAAAACTGAAAGGTTATCATACCCGTATCCTGGATACACGTAAAACCACGCCCAATTTCAGAATGCTGGAGAAAGAAGCTGTTCGTATAGGCGGAGGCGTTAACCACCGGATGGGGCTGTATGATATGATTATGCTAAAAGATAATCACATCGATTTCTCAGGAGGCATCACTGCAGCCATTACTAAAACAGTGGCTTATCTCAGGGAGAAACAACTGCCGCTGAAGATTGAAGTGGAAACGAGGATGCTTGATGATGTGAAAGAAGTGCTGGCAGTAGGCCAGATAGATCGTATTATGCTCGATAATTTTGCCCCGGCGGATATTGTAACGGCGCTGCAGTTGATCAACGGCCGTTTTGAAACAGAAGCGTCCGGCGGCATTACGCTGGACACCTTGGAAGCATACGCCAAAACAGGCGTAGATTACATTTCAGCCGGCGCCATCATTCACCATGCAGTAAGCCTGGATCTTAGCCTGAAGGCGATCATATTATAAAATCAGTTGTTTGAAGAAGATCTTATTTATCATTAACCGTAAGGCAGGTACTGATCGTGAAAAGCGATTAGGAGATGCTATCAGCAGGTATCTGCCTGCCGGTGAATTTGAAGTGAGCACTACCTATCTTGCCTATCTGGGTCATGGAACGGACCTGGCAAGAGAGGCTGTGAAGAATGGGGTACATACGGTTGTGGCGGTTGGTGGCGATGGTTCTATCAATGAAATAGCCCGGGGCCTGGTTGGTTCTGATACCGCCATGGCTATTTTACCGCTGGGAAGCGGCAACGGGCTGGCCCGGGCGCTGAAGATTCCGCTGGATATTAACAGAGCGTTGAAACTGATTGCTGCCGATAAACAGCGCGCTATAGATGTGGGCTATGCTAACGAACACCTGTTCCTGAGCAATGCAGGCGTTGGTTTCGACGCATTGGTAGCAGAGCAGTTCCGGCATAAGACCAAGCGGGGCCTGCCGGGCTACGCCAAATTGGTACTGAAGAGCTTCAGCAGCTATAATCCGGCAGAATACAATATCGATGTAGACGGGCACCCACTTCAGGAAAAAGCCTTCCTACTGACCGTGGCCAATGGCAACCAGTTCGGATACGAATTCAAACTGGCGCCTTCCGCCAATGTGTTCGATGGGGAACTGGACTTGTGTGTGATGCCTCCGGTAAACGTTTTCAGCCTGTTGCCGGTGAGTTTATTTTCGCTATTGGGCAATATCGATAAAACCCGTTACCTAAAACATTACAAAGGAAAGGAAATTACTATCCGAAGTAATGAGTTGCAGTACCTGCAGGTAGATGGGGATGCAGTGCCCCTCGCGGAAAACGGTGTGGTGCACATGCGTGTGGAGCCGGCCGCGATTAATGTAGTAGTGAATGAATAACCTTTAAATATTCAGAGCGATGTCGAAAAAGAAAAATAACTCCGCAAACGGGATCGTATATTCTACCGATCCTAACTTCTCTTTTGAGCCAGAGCAGGAAGAAGTAACCGAAACGCTGTCCCCTGCTGAACAAATACTCAGAGTAGTATTGGACAAGAAACAGAGAGCCGGAAAAGTAGTAACCCTGATCACTGGTTTCGTAGGAAAAGAAGAAGATCTTGAGAAATTAGGTAAGGAACTGAAAACCAAATGTGGTACCGGGGGTAGCGTTAAAGACGGAGAAATCCTTATCCAGGGCGATTATAAGGAGAAAGTAGTGAAGTGGTTGCTGGATTGGGGATATAAGAAAACGAAGTAAGAATTAAGAAACAGAGCGAAGCCCTTAGCGAGTATTTTATTGATTTATACTCGCTAAGGGCTTCGCTCTGTTTCTTAATTCTTTATTCTCTTTTCTTAACTCCTTATCCTATCTGTTCACCAGCTTCATCCCTCCATCTGTATACCGTTCGCCGGCTACGGCGTTTTTGGTCAGAATTTCATTGATGGCAGCGAGGTCTGATGAAGACAGCTGAATGTTTGCAGCGGCCGCATTTTCCTGCAGGTATTTGCGCCGTTTGGTGCCAGGGATCGGTACTACATCTTCACCTTGTGCCAACAGCCAGGCAAGCGATAATTGAGCAGCCGTAATACCTTTTTCTTTGGCAAATACTTCGAGCGCATTGGTTGTTTGCAGGTTCTGCTCAAAGTTGCTTCCCTGAAAGCGCGGCAGGTTTTTGCGGAAGTCGCCGTCACTCAGAGAAGCCGCATTGTTGATAGCTCCGGTGGAGAGACCACGACCCAGCGGGCTGTAAGCTACCAGTGAGATGCCCAGCTCGCGGGTGGTGTTGAGGATTTCCCCTTCCACATCACGGGTGAACAGTGAATACTCTGTTTGCAGTGCAGCAATAGGATGTACCGCATGCGCTTTTCTGATAGAAGCCACTCCTGCTTCAGATAAGCCAAGGTAACGCACTTTACCCTCTTTCACCAATTCAGCCATTGCGCCTACTGTTTCTTCCACTGGCACTGTATCATCGATACGGTGAGTGTAATAAAGATCTATTACATCTACTTTGAGCCGCTTTAAACTTGCTTCACAGGCTTGTTTCAGATATTTAGGAGAGCCATCGAAGTAGTAGGTACCATCTTCTTTAAATCTGAAACCGAATTTAGTGGCAAGGAATACTTTATCTCTTTTGGTGGCGAGTATTTTGGAAAGAAGTATTTCGTTAGCTCCCTGGCCATACATATCTGCTGTATCCCAAAAGTTAATGCCTAAATCCAATGCCAGCTCCAGCGTGGCAAGTGATTCCTGTTCGTTGAAATCCTGCTCACTTCCGTATGCGAACGACATACCCATGCAACCCAGTCCTATTGCGGAAATTGATTCACCGGTCTTACCTAGTTTTCTGTACTGCATATTGTTAAAATTTTTAGTGAAACAAATGTACACTCCCGCTGACGGCTGTCGATTGTAATAGGCAAAGTATTAATTGTAAAAATCAAAGATCATCCTGCGCGGTAGATATGAGGCGACATCCCACTGTGATTTTTGAAGAAGTGCGTGAAGTTACCGGGATCTTCAAAGCCCAGACACCAGGCTATTTCAGCAATTTGCCAGTCGGAATGCATTAGCAGCAATCGGGCTTCCAATAACATACGTTGCCGGATATGTTCGCTCACGGTACGTCCGGTCGACTGCTTCACACAGGCGTTCAGATGATTGGGGTGTGTATTCAGTGCATGTGCAAATTCCTTGGCGGTTTTTAATCCCAGCTGGTTATGGGTGAACTCGATAGGGAACTGTTTCTCCAGTTTGTCGATGAAACGGTTCGCCAGGGTTTGGGCCGCAGTTAGCTGCCGCTGCGGGGCATTGCGCTGGCTCGACAGGCGCTTTCCCTCCAGCATCAGCAACTTCAGGTAAATCAGGATGGCTTCCTGTTTAAAGGCTGTATTTTCCCGGTATTCTTTCAATAGCTGACGGAAGATAGATTGCAGGTAAACCGACTGTTCTTCAGTCAGGGGAAATACCGCCCTGGCGTTCATCTGCAGCAACGGGTGGTGCAGGAGGTTCTCCTGGGTGGGCAACGACTCAAACAACAAGTCGGTAAACAGGCAATAGTAGCCGTCCTGGTGGTCGGAGGTGCTTCGCCACGTCTTCAATTCAAATGGATTGATGAAGAGGAGTGTTGGCTGAGTGATCTCATACCGGTCGTCTCCCATCGTGAAAATACCGGTACCTTCTGAAACCAATGTTATTTTGTAATAGTCCCTCCTGCTGGCACGTACTTCGTCCATACAAGGGTAATCTGATTTTTTGTGAACGGCGAAGCTACCGCGCAGCGGTGCTTTCGGAATTGCCTCGTTGCGGGTGTAAATTAAAAGCTCGTCGTTGAAATCGTTGAAAGTTTTCAGTTCAATGGAGGTATTCTTGTTTGAAGGCATACACCAAATTTAACTAAATCTGTAATAAATTATTTGAGTGGTAAAGATTCCAATGTTAACTTTTTGAAAGATGAGAGATGCTGAAACCAATACTGGGAGACGGTTTTATTTATAAATGCAACAAAGTTGCAATTTTATTTTTGATTAAATAGAAAAAATTTCACAATTTGTTAACGCCTTTATCAACCAAAATCTTGTTATCATCAAACCCGGATGATTGCTATGTAGGGCCGCTTGCCACATAAGCCGTAGAACAAGAGATTATAAATTTACGAACGGAAATGCTTCGCTTATCTCGCGGGTATTTCCGTTTTTCGTTGAAGGTATTTCCTTTCCACCAAAAGTGTTTCCTAAAGGTGTTGTTGCATAAATATTTTCCAATGCCAATGATTGTTTACATAAAGCAATGGAAGAAACTTTTTTATATTTTATTTCCTTCTCTGTTATCTGATCCCGAAAGCCCTGCTGGCGTCGTACCGGATTTATTTTGAGGCATATGCTATACGTCGGGTGGTTATAAAACCAGAAGTGAGGCAGCGCAATTATGCCAATTGCTAATAGAAATGCCCGGGCATACTGCTGTAATCAGAGAATTGCCTCAAACGGAGCAGGGCTTATTGCCTTAAAATAAACTCAATTTCGCCAAAGCCAACCTGGATGATGCCGCCATCTTTTTCCAGGCAAAGGTGGCCATCTGGCAGTACATCGCAGATAATGCCCTGAAACACCTCCCCGCCCGGTTGACGGTATAAACCTGGCTGCTGCCATCTGAACAGTTTCGAAGTATATTCCTCTAACAGGGCATCGTATCTGGCAGCCCGCAGTTGCGTTATTCTTTTATCTAAGTAAGTGCATAGCTCCTTTGCCAGTTCGCTGGCTTCGCGGGTTTTGCCGGTGATTTGCCGCAATGAAACCGCGTTGGGGAGGTGCTCCGGAAATGCTGCCTGGTTAATGTTGAGTCCGATACCAATAATGGCATATTGCCATGTATTCCCCCGGAGAACATTTTCAATCAGGATACCGCCTGCCTTTCTGTCACGCCAGTAAATATCATTGGGCCACTTAATAAGCGTTTCGTCGCCCGCATAGGAAGTAAAGAAATCGCAGGTACCAAGTGCTACGGCAACGCTGAGCATGAACTGTCTGGAAAGTGGTAAGGTGGCTGGTTGCAGGGCAACAGAGAGGGCGCTGATATCGCCGGGTTGTGCCAGCCATTGTTTTCCACGGGTGCCTTTTCCTGCCGTCTGATTGCTTGTAAACCAGGCTGTGCCGGATGTGACGTGGCCTGAATTCACCTGCTCCATGGCATAGTTATTGGTGCTGTCAATTTTGTCTAATATATAAAACGGGTGTCCAATCACATGAATCTTTTTTAGTCTGTATATCCGGCCCGAAAAGTAATTCATTTTATTATTTTATTAACATTTAAAGGCACCCCGCCGGCGATATTATACATGTTATATTACCGCTTGTTTAGTAACTTTGACAATTAAAGATTATTTTTAACAAAAACGATATTTATTGGCACCCTTAACCGTTCTGAGCACGAGAAAGAAGGCGCAGCAACGCCTGACCAGAGAAAGTGAAATTTTTACCACCATCATAAAGGCCATACAGGATAAGAAGGGGGAAAATATCGTATCCCTGGATCTACGTCAGATTCCTGAAGCCGTGGCCGATTTCTTTATATTATGTGAAGCCAATTCCGGCACCCAGGTGAAAGCTATTGCTGATTATGTAGCAGAAGAAGTAGAGAAGTATACATCGGAGCAACCATATAAGCATGAAGGATTTAGTTCACAGCAATGGGTACTGGTTGACTACGTGAACGTAGTTGTTCACGTTTTCCAGCCGGAAAACCGGAAATTCTATAATCTTGAGGAAATGTGGAGCGATGCCGACAGGATGGATCACAACGAAAACTGAACAAAAGCAGTTGTTTAAGAATTTAATTATTCATATTATTCTGAATGCAATAAACATCCGTAAAGGAGCGTAAGATTATGGAAAAAGGAGGCAATAACTTCAACAAGGGTTCAGAGAAATCACCTAAGAAAGGACCGAAGTTCAATATATACTGGGTGTATGCCTTTATTGGCGTTGCCCTGCTCGCAATGAACTTTTTTGATTTAAAATCCCCTACCAAAGAGATCAGTTTCCAGGAGTTCCAGGTAAATTACCTGAAACCAGGAGATGTTGACAGGTTGGTTGTAGTTAATAAGAAGTATGTAGAAGTCTACATAAAGCCTGACAGGCTTAAAGAAGAAAAATTTAACGCTGTTAATAAAAGTAAATTCGGTGGCGAGAACCCTGGTCCTCACTTCCGCTTTACTATTGGAAGCGAAGAAAGTTTTAAGAAGGACATTGACAAAGCGCAGGAAGGAATACCTGTGGAAAATCAGGTGAAGATTTCCTACGATGAGCGCCAGAGCTGGTTTGAACCTATATTCCAGCTATTGCTGCCCATTATCCTTATCATCGGTTTATGGATACTGTTGATGCGTAAAATGGGCGGCCCTGCTGGTGGCAGCGGAGGTCCCGGCGGCATCTTCAACATCGGTAAATCCAAGGCTACCCTGTTCGATAAAGGAACCCGCGTTAATATCACTTTCAACGACGTGGCGGGATTAGATGAGGCGAAAGTGGAAGTAATGGAAATTGTTGATTTTTTGAAGAATCCCAAGAAGTATACATCTCTCGGTGGTAAAATACCAAAAGGAGCTTTATTGGTGGGCCCTCCGGGTACTGGTAAAACCCTGCTGGCAAAAGCTATGGCGGGAGAAGCACAGGTTCCGTTCTTTTCCATGTCCGGTTCCGACTTCGTGGAATTGTTCGTAGGTGTGGGTGCAAGCCGTGTCCGCGACCTGTTTAAACAGGCCCGCGAAAAAGCTCCCTGTATCATCTTTATCGATGAAATTGATGCTATCGGCCGTGCAAGAGGAAAGAATGTGATGATGAGCAACGACGAACGTGAGAATACTCTCAACCAGTTGCTGGTGGAAATGGATGGATTCGGAACAGACAGTGGTATTATTATCCTGGCTGCTACCAACCGGCCGGATGTACTGGATAGTGCGTTGCTGCGCCCAGGCCGTTTCGACCGTCAGATATCTATCGACAAACCGGATCTGGCAGGAAGAGAAACTATCTTTGAAGTACACCTGAAACCCATCAAAACTTCCCCCAACCTGGATGTGAAGAAACTGGCTTCCATGACGCCTGGTTTCGCCGGTGCGGATATCGCTAACGTGTGTAACGAAGCTGCGCTGATCGCTGCCCGTAAAGGCAAGTCGCAGGTGGAAATGGAAGATTTCAATGATGCAATCGACCGTGTAATTGGTGGTCTGGAAAAGAAAAACAAGATTATTTCTCCGGAAGAGAAGGAAGTGATAGCTTACCACGAAGCAGGACACGCTATCTGCGGCTGGTTCCTGGAACATGCTAATCCACTGGTGAAAGTAACTATCGTACCACGTGGTGTAGCAGCATTGGGGTATGCACAATATCTTCCTAAAGAACAATATCTGTACAATACAGAACAGCTGATGGATGATATCTGTATGACCCTCGGCGGTCGTGCAGTGGAAGAGCTGATCTTCGGCAAAATTTCTACCGGTGCTCAGAACGACCTGCAGGTGATTACCCGCATGGCCTATGCAATGGTGACTGTGTACGGTATGAACGATAAAGTGGGTAATGTATCTTTCTACGATCCTAACAGCGATCAGTCATTTACCAAGCCTTACTCTGAAGAAACATCCCGGATGATCGATGAGGAAGTAAGAAAGCTGATAGAATCTGCCTATGTGAGAACTAAAAACCTGCTTACCGAAAAACTGGAACAGGTAAAGACCCTCGCACAGGAACTGTTGAAGAAAGAAGTGTTGTACCAGGCAGATCTGGAAAGACTGATTGGAAAACGTCCTTTTGATACTCATAAAGAACACCAGGTAAATAAGGAAGGAATGACTACTGATGGAGTGCATCCGTCAGATATCATCAACCCTTCTCCATCACCAGCTAATGCGTAAATTTTGATATGAAGATTTCTCCTGCCAAGGAAAATATTCTGAAGAGAGTACGGAATGCTTTAAGTCAGCCGGTACAATTGCCCTTCCCAAATTCGGAGGGCAATTCTTCTGTTTTCAAAACTGATAATGAGAGCCTGGAATTAAAGTTTGCAGAGGAGTTTACCCGGCTTCAGGGCAAGTTTGTTTTCTGCGCAGGAAAAGGTGAATTGACAGAGAGTCTGAGGGCGCTTTGTGATCATAAAGAATGGCATAATGTGGTGTGTCAGACTCCGGAACTATTGAAGATCCTGCACCGCGGGGATTTGCCGGTACTTAACCAGGCGAATATGCATGAGGCCAATGCAGCTATTACGGATTGCGAGTATCTCGTTGCCCGTACCGGAACGTTGGTGTTGAGCTCGGCACAACCAAGCGGCAGGGCATTACCGGTGTATGCGCCAGTGCATATCGTGGTTGCCTTTACGCATCAATTGGTATTTGATCTGAAAGATGCGCTGCAGAAACTGAGGGATAAATATGGCAACGACATTCCTTCTGCGATTTCCTTTGCCACAGGCCCCAGCCGGACCGCTGATATTGAGAAAACATTGGTGGTGGGCATTCACGGTCCGAAAGAAGTTTATGTATTTTTAGTAGATGAATAGCTTTCAGCGCTTGGCATTAATTTTTTAACAGGACTGATACTGTTAAAAAGTTAATGCCAATCACTGAAAGCTTCATAATTTTAAGAATGGAGATCCAATTACCTGCCAATAAGAAAGTATATTTTGCTTCCGATTTTCACCTGGGTGCCCCTAACCCTGCTGCCAGCAGAGAACGGGAGAAACTGATCCTGCAATGGCTGGAACAGGCAGAAAAAGATGCACAGCATATCTTTCTGGTAGGCGATATTTTTGATTTCTGGTTTGAATACAAACATGTGATCCCTAAAGGATACACAAGGATATTGGGCAAGCTGGCATCGATGAGTGATAAAGGTATTGGTATCTCTGTATTTATCGGGAATCATGATATGTGGATGAATGGATATTTTGAAGATGAACTGAATATCCCGGTTTATTATGAGCCACAGACCTATACCATTGGCAGCAAGAGGTTTTATGTTGGTCATGGCGACGGATTAGGCCCCGGCGATCACGGGTACAAAATGCTGAAGAAGGTATTCCGTAACCCCTTTTGTCGCTGGTTATTCTCTGCATTACACCCGGCATGGGGAATATCCCTGGCTAACTACTTCAGCCGTAAAAGTCGCGCTGCTACCGGTCAGGAGCTGGAGCATTTCCTGGGAGCAGAAAATGAGTGGCTGGCAATTTATAGCAAAGAGGTATTGCAAAAAGAACATTTCGATTACTTCATATTCGGGCACAGGCACCTTCCGCTGGATATTTCTCTGAAGGATAACAGCAGGTATATTAACCTGGGTGATTGGCTCAACTACTTCTCTTACGCCGTATTCGACGGACACGACATAACCCTGAAATATTTCACGGAGGCTGGCGAGAAGGCAGCCCGGTCAGGCGTCAAGGATCTCGTGCAGGATAGGCGGTGAATGCATCTCTGTAAAATCGGGGATATGCAATCTGAAAAACTCCAGGTAAGCATATAGCAATTTCCTGCGTCGCTCCTTATTCATGGCGATGGCGGCGAGGTGTTCCACCGCGGCACACTGAAATAGTTTATCTGTGAGCTCGCTGTTCACAGGATCGAGGTGATAGCTGTGATGAGGCGGCAGATCCGTGAATGTACCTTCCTGCAGATCGAGGTAGGGAGTGTATTCTGAAAAGTGGCCATTCAGCCTGAAACCCAGGTGCTCCCCTACTTTCAGGGTATAGTAGAGCGGAAGATTAGCCACTACCGGGGTTGCTGAAATATCCAGCAATTGCAGTATATTTTCGGTGAAATAATAAAGCTCCGTTTGTTGCTCCGGCTGCTTCAGGCATTTCTGCAGTAACTCAATAATAAATAACGTAACGGTATTTTTCACCACGTTCAGCTGAATGGTATGGTAAATATATCCGGGTTTGTATTCAGAAATCCGCTGCAGATTTTTGTTATCATTATGGTACACGACCATTTCCAGTATATTGCCGGGTTGCAGCAGATTGCCCTTGGCGGCTTTGGGCTTCGCAGAGCGGGCGCCGTTCACCATATATGACTGGATTCCGAAGAGTTCTGTAAATATGCTGACAACCAGGCTGGTTTCACCATATTTAACTGTACGTAATACTATGCCGCGCGTTTTATGAAGCATTTAATTCTTAAATATTCCCGCAAGTTAATACAAACGATGATTTCCCCCTCCTGAACAACTGAACGCCAAAAGCCGCTGGCTGATAGCTAAAAACGGCCTGCTCATCGCCGCCTGCTAACAGCCAATAGCTATTTTTAGTTACCTTTACGCCCACATTATAAAAAAAAGAGACTCCTTATGTGGCAACGTTTAGCAGGCTTTGTGCTAAAATATCGGTTATTACTGCTTCTTTTATTACTCATCGGAACCGGGGTGATGGGTTATTTTGCCAGTAAGGTGCAGATGTCGTACGAATATGTGTCCACTATTCCTCACGATAACCCCAAATTTATTGAATATCAGAAATTTAAAGAAAAATTTGGAGCAGATGGCAACGTCCTGATGCTCGCTGTACAAACAGATAAGTTTTTCCAGGCAGATTTTTTCAAGGACTATGTTCAGTTGAACAAGGATATGAAGAATGTTTTTGCCGTAGAGAACATTATGAGTGTGCCGATGGCCATCAACCTGGTGAAGAATGACAGTACGCAGAAACTTGAAGCAAAGCCATTGTTCAAAGGAGATCTCGGCAACCAGGAAACGATTGATAGCTTGTCGAAAGTATTTAATACATTGTTGTTCTACAGGGGGCTGCTGTACAACCCGGATACCCATGCCTACCTGATGGCTATTTATGTAAACAAGGATGTATTTAATTCTCCCAAACGTACAGCGGTAGTAGCTGAAGTTACTAAATTAGCCAATGCCTTTCAGGAAAAGCAACATACAGAAGTACGTCTGAGCGGGTTGCCGCTGATTCGTACAGCCATGGCCGTTAAAGTGGCCGACGAGCTGAAGTTATTCCTGAAAATATCTTTCCTGTTAACTGCCCTGATATTGTTTCTCTTTTTCCGTTCGTTTAGTGCGGTATTGATGTCGATGATTGTAGTAGCAATAGGTGTGATCTGGTCAGTAGGAACGATTGTACTGATGGGATATAAGATCACCCTGCTTACCGGGTTGATCCCCTCGTTGATAGTGGTGATAGGGATTCCGAACTGTGTGTATTTTCTTAGTAAGTATCATACGGAATATGCCAGGGATGCCAATAAAACAAGGGCTCTTGTACATATGATCCAGCGTATGGGAATTGTGACGCTCTTTACCAATCTGACTGCAGCAATTGGTTTTGGTGTGTTTTGTTTTACCAACAGTGCCATCCTCCGGGAGTTTGGTGTGGTAGCAGGACTCAATATCATGTTCATCTTCCTGATCTCCTTTATTTTCCTGCCTTCAGTGCTCAGTTATTTACCGGCACCTAAAACCAAGCACACAACTTATCTGGATAACCGTTTCTTCGGAGCAATTCTGGATTTTCTCAATACGTTGGTGTTCAGGTACCGTCCATGGGTATACGGCGTAAGCCTGGTGGCAGTAGTGCTGGCAGTGGCGGGAATGGGCCGGCTTCAGTCGGTCGGTTATATGCTGGACGACATCCCGCATACTGATAAGTTATATACTGACCTGAAATTCCTGGAATCGAATTTCAAGGGAGTAATGCCACTGGAGATAGCGGTAGATACAAAGAAAAAGAATGGCGTAGTTAATCTGCAAACGCTGAATAAGCTGGATGAATTGACTCAGTTAATTGCCTCTCAGCCTGATTTTGGCCGGCCATTGTCTGTTGTGGAAGGGATCAAATTTGCCAAGCAGGCTTATTATAACGGAGATAGTTCCAACTATGCAGTGCCCAACCAGTTTGATCTGGGTTTTCTGGCGCCTTATTTACGTATGAAAGGGACGAATACGGCGTCGGGTCCGGCATCCACTTTTTCTAAGCTGGTATCGTCTTTTATGGATAGTACCAAGCAGATAGCAAGGTTGAGTGTGAATATGAAGGATGTGGGTTCTCAGCGTCTGCCGCAGTTGCTGGATTCCCTGCAACCTAAAGCAGTAGCTATTTTTGACACCGCGCATTATAAGGTGACATTTACCGGAACCAGTGTGATATTCCAGGAGGGAACGCGTTTCATCATTAATGGATTGGCGGAGAGTATCATTCTGGCGTTTGTGTTGATTATGTTATGTATGCTGTATCTTTTCCGTTCCTGGAGGATGCTGATCATTTCTCTGATCCCTAATGTGATTCCGCTGGCAGTAACAGCCGGGGTGATGGGCTGGGCCGGGGTACCTCTGAAGCCCTCTACAGTACTGGTGTTCAGTGTTGCGCTCGGAATAGCAATAGATGTGACCATACGTTTCCTGGTCAACTTCAAGCAGGAGTTGCCCCGTCACGATTTCGACATCAGTGCCACTGTAAAACAGACCATTCATGAAACAGGGCTTAGTATCATCTATACCTCCGCGATCCTGTTTGCCGGGTTTATGATATTCAGTTTTTCTGAGTTTGGAGGTACAAAAGCACTGGGCTGGCTTACTTCTCTTACGCTGGTAGTAGCAATGATTACTAACCTTACGATCTTACCAGCGCTGCTGTTATGGATGGAAAAAGCATTATTGAAGAAAGCCCGTAAAAAAGAGCTTTGGAAAACCCTTGATGAAGAAGCAGACATAGATATTGCAGAGTTAGGTATCAGCGATAAAGAGTAAACATAAATTTACAGATAAGGCCACCGGGGCAGGTAATAGGCGGATTAGTTCGTTTATTGTCTGCCCCGGTGGCTTTTTAGCCCCCTGGCTGGCAACAAATGCTAAAATTTTAGCTAAAATGGACAAAAAGACCTCATAAAATAATCTAGTGGGCAGCACTCACATACCATTATCGCCGTTTGTAAAATTTGGGGGTGTTTTATAATGAAAAAGTTAGAGGTTTATAATGCCATTCTAACCACATAGTTCATGAAAAATAAGTACTTAAAGGGTGCTCATTTATCCGAGCGCAAATTTAAGGAGATCTTGCGGCTATTTGCCGATGATCTCACTGCTACGCAGATCGCCAATATCAGTGGCGTAAGCAGGGTAACTATCAACAGCTACCTCAAAAAACTGCGAAGTCAGATTGCCCGTTATTGTGAAGCCCAACACCCTGTGCCGGTACCAGCTCTTACCTACGATACCAGGCAGAGTGACCCAATCTCCGATCAGGACGGCGACACGATGGTTGCAGTAAAACCGGAAGTAGACCGGATTGTTAAGCCAGTAATTTTTGGTATTTGCAGATCGGCCGACAGGCTGCACACGGAGATTCTTCCGGATGTGAGCAGGTCGATGATCCATGCTGTTACCCGTGGACGTTCCGTACTGGAAACGCAATCTGCTACTGAGCGCCTGCGCCGCTTTAACGGTCTGGTAGATCTGGGGCAGTACCGCCTGTACAGGCTTGGGCAAACATCAGACAGTCACCAGATGGATGATGTAGATGCTTTCTGGGGGCTCACAAAGCACCGGTTGGCTAAATTTAAGGGGCTGAACCGCAATACTGCGTATCTCCACCTCAAAGAGTGTGAATACCGGTTTAATCATCGCAATGAAGATTTATTTGCGGTGCTGCTGGAGTTGTTAAAAACACACCCACTGACCCTGTCTTAATAAGATATTTGCCCCGCGTCATGCGGGGCTAATTTTAATCTCGATTTAGATTTTGGTTGATGAGCACAGGCGGTATTCTTGCCGCTTGTTTATTCCCACGTGTATATATATCGTTTGTTAATTTAATAAGTTAATGAAAAGTTAAAAACTTGTTATCTAAACGTTATCGCCAACTTTACGAGTTTAATTTTTTGTTAATAAAGTTTATATTTGAACCTTGGTTAAAGTTTTTGCTAAGGATATTGCTTATGAGAAAGAAGTTGGTTACTTCTTGCTGATTTCATTGAATAAATTTCAGAAAGGGTAATCATTTTTTAGAATTTATCAAAGTCTGTACTATGCCAGACCGACTCTTCAGCTGTAGTTTATCCATTTGATATTTTGATCAAAAGAAATGACGGAAACCAAATGAATCAGGGGTTTTGCCCTTGGTAACAGGTTATTTTTTTAAGGTTCGCAACAAAATCAATTAATTGCTTATGAGGAAAATTTTATTTCTCCTCTTGTCCGTCCTATCCCTTGGCGGACAGGTTTTTGCGCAAAGTCGCGCCGTAACCGGGAGAGTTACTGATGCAGGAGATGGCTCCGCTATTCCGGGAGCCAACATTCAGGTAAAGGGCACATCCCGTGGAACTGTTACCAGTCCGGAAGGAGGATTTACATTACAGGCAGATGCCGGTAATGTGCTGATTATTTCCTTCATTGGTTACGAAACCAGGGAAATACCTGTGGGAAGCGCCACTACATTGAACATTAAGTTGAAATCTGATTCCAAAGGTCTGGATGAAGTGGTGGTTACCGGTTATACCATGGAGAAAAGGGCTACCAGTACAATTGCTGCTTCCAAGATCAGCGGAGCCAAAATTAACGACATCGCGTTACCGGACGTGAATCAGATGCTGCAGGGTAATGCACCAGGAGTAGCGGTTTCTACCAACTCCGGTCAGCCTGGAGCTAAGACAGAAGTTCGTGTTCGTGGGGTGGGTTCTATTTCAGCCAGTACCAGTCCGTTGTACGTAGTAGACGGGGTCGTGGTTTCTTCTGGTGACTTCACTCAGAACACCCCTACCCAGGACATCCTGGCAAACCTGAACCCCGCTGACATTGAGGATGTAAGTATCCTGAAAGATGCGAATGCTACTGCGATGTATGGTGCACGTGGTGCAAACGGAGTGGTGGTAATTACTACCAAAACCGGAAAAAAAGGACAAAACCGCATCAACTTTAATGCGAAATATGGTTTTGATAACCTGGCGCATAAAATCCCGATGATGAATTCATCAGAACTGTTGGCCTATCAACGGGAAGCGCTGAAGAATGCTACTAAAAAAGATGGTACGCCTGCATTCACTGATGCGGATATACTCGCTATGCGTCCTGATTATCTGGCTAATATAAATACAGACTGGACGAAAGAAGCCTTCCGTACCGGTAAAACCCAATCATATGGCATCAACGCGAGCGGTGGTAGTGATAAGACTCAGTACTACGCTTCCGGCGATTACTTCAAACAGCAGGGTATTATCATTGGTTCCGATTTCAGCCGTTATTCAGGCCGCCTGAACGTAGATCATAAATTCAATGAGAAATTTGATCTGAGCGCAAAAGTGAGCGGATCTTATACAGATCAGACCAATGCAGGTGCAGGTAACTCCTACTCTTCTCCTTTACTGGGATCGCTTTTTAACGTGCCTTATATCCCGGTTCGTGACGATCAGGGAAATCTTTACGACGGTTATTCCGCCGGCCAGCCAGGAAGTAACAGCTGGGCTGCTTTTAAGGATATTCCGAAAACTTACATACCTGTTTTGCTGGGTGGTAACTTCCCTCATACTGTTTCAAAGAATGTAAGAAAGAATAACAACACCCAGACCGTATTCAACGTAGCATTAGGATACAATATCCTGGATGGTTTGCGTTTTGTTGTAAGAGGAAATGCGGAGTTAACTAACATTCGTGAAAAGCTATGGTATGCTCCGGATTCTTACGATGGCCGCAGTTATGTTGGACTCCTGACTAATGCCAATACAAACGTAGCGCTTTACACTACCCAGCAGTTGCTGACATACAACTTCAATGTTGGTAAAGATCACAGCTTCCGTTTATTGGCTGGTAACGAATATTCTTTCCAGAACCGCATATGGAACCTGACTACAAAAACAGGATTCCCGAATGGCGCCGCGCAGGTTCCAGGTGTGGGCGCTAATATTAAAGAAGCGCTGGGAGATGAAACTTCCTATGCATTCCATGGCCTGATCGGTAAAGCAGACTATGATTACAAAGCAAAATATTTTCTGAGTGCCAGCTTCAGAAGAGACGGTTCATCCCGTTTCCCTAAAAATAACCGCTATGGTAATTTCTACTCTGTGGGTGCTGCATGGCGAATTACTGAAGAAGAATTCACCAAGAATATTTCCTGGCTGAATGATCTGAAACTGCGTACCAGCTATGGTATCATGGGGAATGCAGAAGGACTCACAGATTATCCTTATCAATCATTATATGACCTGAAAGGCCAGTATAATGGAGAATCAGTTGCTTTCCAGAAACAACCAGCCAATAGTTCGCTGAGCTGGGAAAAACAAAACCTGTTTGACATCGGGCTTGATGTAAGTGTGTTAAACAGACGTTTATATGGTTCTGTTGGTTTCTACGACAAGCGCTCTTCAGCATTGCTGATGCAGTTGCCGCTGTCAATGACTTCTGGTTATGACGTTATCAATATGAACGTTGGTAAAATGCTTAACCAGGGCTTTGAAGTAACTATCGGTGGTATTCCTGTCAAAACCAGGGATTTCCAATGGACTTCTGATCTGAATTTTGCAACATTGCGGAACAGGGTATTATCTCTGGGAGATCAGCAATTCATTCCTTCCGGTACCCGTCAGAGAATTGAAGTAGGCCGGCCATTTGGTTCATGGTATATGCCTGTTTGGACAGGAGTAGATCCTCAGACAGGATCAGCTACCTGGCTGGGACAGGATGGTAAGCCAACATCGGATTACAATTCAGCAGTAAGGCAGTATGTTGGCCAGCTGCTACCGAAAGTAACCGGTGGGTTCACTAACAAATTCAGCTACAAGAATATTGATCTGACAGCATTCTTTACCTTCAGCTACGGTAATAAAGCTTATAACTCCAACCGCGCCAACATCGAAAGTGATGGTAATAACACTTCTGCCAATCAGGCAAAAGATGCAGGCAGCTACTGGAAAAAGCCCGGAGACATTGCAGATCGTCCAAAAGTTATCTGGGGTAACGGTACCAACTCTATATCTTCTTCAACCCGTTTCCTGGAAGACATATCTTATTTCAGGTTAAGAAACCTGACCCTGGGTTATAACCTTCCTAAAGCACTGATCACGAAAACAAAACTGCAGAATGTACGGGTATATGCACAGGCAGAGAACCTGTTTACCCTTACGACGTACAAAGGATGGGATCCGGATCTGAATACCAATCCTGCTTCTCCGACCAGTACCGCTTCAGTGACGAATGTTAACGCAGGTACGGATTTCTTCCGTTATCCGACATCAAGGGTATTTACATTTGGTATTAGTGTAGGCTTGTAATTGAGGGACATAAAAAATTTAAGAGAACATATGAAACATACAAAACTCTCCATATTAACATTGGCAGCAGCTGGTTTGTTTTCTGCCTGCAGTAAACTGGACCAGGAGCCGTTGTCGTCCCTGAATGGCGACAATGCTGTAACAGTAGCAAACGCGCGTATTCTTGCAAATGGTATGTACAAGCGTATGCAGGCCCTGGAATACTATGGCCGCGATTTCCTGGTAGTATCTGATCTGGGTGGGAATGACCTGAAAATTACTTCCCAGAACTCCAACAGGTTCATCACGGAATTTCAGATGAATTACACCGCGCTGGTTTCGCCACAAACCAATACCTTCCTGAATGCTTACCGGGCAGTGAACCAGGCGAATGCGCTGATTTATAAATTGCCGCAAAACGACCAGACCACTTCTATCCGTGGCGAAGCATATTTCGTACGTGCGTTGGCGGAGATGGATATAGCAAAGAGGTATACCAGACCTTATCTGAATGTTACATCTAACCCAACAGCGCCTAATTCAGGTATTACACTGGTAACGGAGTCATTGGATGCGCCTGCAACGTATAAACCAGGCCGTAGTACCCTGAAAGAAACATATGATGCTATTATCGCTGATCTGAAAGAGGCACAGAAATCTGCCCCCGCCGGAAAATCAGAAGATAAAGCTGCAAATATTTTCAGGGCTAACCGCGATGCTGCCACCGGATTACTGACCCGCGCTTATCTTTATACAGGTCAGTGGCAATTAGTAGTAGATGAAGCCAGCAAGCTGATAGGTAAATATCCTTTATATGAAGCAGCTGCTGTGGGTGACGCTTTCAATTCAGATGGGGCTACCTCTGAAGAGATTTTTTCTCTGCGTTTTCTCACTCCTGACGGACTGGGAACAAACAGTTTCGGTTACATCTATATACCAGCTGGTAACGGTGCTAAGAGTGGTTATGGAGATGTGAGGTTAAGCGATGGATTTATGGCGTTACTGGATCAGAAAGATGCCCGCAGGGCACAGACATATCTTCTTAATGGCAGCAACTATCTGATGAAGTTCTCCGGAAACCCGGCTCAGAACCAGAATGGAATGGTGAACACCCGTATCGTAAGGATCAGCGAAGTATTACTGAATCGTGCAGAAGCATATGTTGAACTGAAGCAGTTTCAGAACGCAGTGGATGATATAAATATGCTGAGAGCTAAACGTGGTTTGGATCCGTTTACAGATGTAGCTCATATTGGTGACGAAATTGTAAAGCAGAGAAGATTGGAACTGGTTGGTGAAGGCTTTGCAATGATTGACCTGTTCCGTAAAAATGGTACACGTCTTATCTCCGATGCCAATGCGCTCCCTACCAGGGAAACCAAGCCAGATGATTTTAGGGTAGCATATCCGATTCCGCAAGCGGAAATGGATGCTAATCCTAAAATGGTGCAGAATCCCGGATATCAGAAGTAGTACGAAGTTATCATGATTAAATAGCAGGAGGCGTTTTGGAAACAGAGCGCCTCCTGTTTTTTTATAAGCTGGATAAGATGATATCAGGGAGATGTATGTTAAATTTTTCCAGATAAAAAATGAAAATAGTTGCAGGCGCAGCTAACGTTATAACAGAAATTTCCGGACAATATTAGATTGTATTGAGATTTTATTATCAATTATTGCATGTAACCCATTTCAATTTTTGAGAGTATTTGGAGTAGTAATAGGGAAAAATATTTTTAATTTTCCTATATTGCCGAATAATTAAATAAAAATTAACAATTCAAAATCTAAAATGCATGTATCAATAGAGGTTCTGACTAGTAGTGCTTGTGAGACTATATTGCTTACTGTTTAATCCACTTTAGAAGATTGTTTCCGGACCCTGAAACTATTGTTGTTGACAGAGCTGTAGAAATGCCGGAAAATTAAAATTACCAGGAATAAGTATGCGAATGATCCAATAAGTTAACTATCAAATATTTTACAAATCTAAATTGCTTATGAAAAGAGGACTACTCTTATGGTTACTTGTGACCATCGGTGTTGTGCAGGCCTTTGCACAAACAAAGCTAATCAGTGGCAAGGTAACGGATGCGAAAGATGGCTCGGGTTTGCCGGGTGTATCTGTTGGCATCAAAGGTACTGGCAAAGGTGCACTGACCAGCAACGACGGCTCTTATAAAATTGAAGTGCCGGAAAATGCCACACTTATTTTTTCTTTTATCGGGTATACTTCCAAAGAAGTACCTGCCGGTGCTCAAAGCGTTATCAATGTTTCACTGGGAATAGATAATAAAGATCTGAGTGAAGTAGTTGTTACGGCTCTTGGTATCAAGCGGGAGAAACGTACACTCGGATATACTACTCAGGAAGTAAAAGGAGATGAAATTACCCAATCTAAGGAAGTGAATTTTCTAAGTGGCTTGCAGGGCAAGGTTGCTGGAGTGCAGATCAGCAGCTCCAGTGGAACTGCTGGTGCAGGTACTAAAATTGTAATTCGCGGCGGGGCTTCACTCACAGGTAATAACCAGCCCTTATTTGTAGTGGATGGTGTGCCTATCAGCAATGATCAGATTGCTGTTGGTGATGATGACCCTATTCAGGTAGGCGGCGGTTCCGCTAACAGGGGAATTGACATCGATCCGAATATTATCGAATCCGTAAATATCCTGCGAGGAGCTTCTGCAACTGCATTGTATGGCTCAAGAGCTGCAGGTGGTGCAGTGATTATCACTACCAAAACCGGCTTAAAGAAAAAAGGTTTAAGTGTTACAGTAGGTTCCAGTGTAAATATTGACAAACCCATCTTGCCGGAGTTTCAGACTCAATGGGCACAAGGTATTGATGGTAAATATTACAATGGTATCGACAAAAAGACCTCTCAGTCATGGGGCCCGAGAATGGATACCTTCAAACTGGATGGACAGCCGTTGAAAAAATATGATCCCCGCAAGGATTTCTTTAAAACAGGTACAACCTGGGATAACAGCCTAAGCTTAACAGGGTCTACTGATAAATCTAACTACCTGTTGTCTTATAGCTCCCTTAGACAAGAAGGTGTAACCCGGAACACAGACTACTATCGTAATTCACTTTACGCTAATTTTTCCAGTCAGCTTACGGATAAATTCACGGTTACCACCAGCCTGAACTATATTGATTCAAAGAATGATCGTTTAGTGGAAGGTAATGGCGGAAGTACAACTACGCCGTATCTGTCTATACTTTACAATACTCCGGTCAGTTATGATCTCCAGCCATACCTGAATCCGGATGGTAGCCAGCGCATGTTTAGAAAAAGTTCAAACAATCCATTCTGGATTGCTGATAATACTGGCCTTTCCATGAATGTACATCGTTTTATCCCGAATGTGAGCCTGGTATATACCCCGTTGAACTGGTTAACTTTTACAGAAAGAATCGGCGCAGATGTTTATGCAGACGATCGCAAGTTCCATGAAGCAAAAGGCTCATTGGGAACCGCTTTCCCAAATGGACGTGTGTTTGACCAGATTATTAATAATACACAGGTGAACCACGATTTCTACGCCAATGCACGTAAGAGCTGGGGAAAATTTGATCTGAGTGTAATGGTCGGTAACAATATTATTTCTGAGCATTATACTGATCTGTTAACAAAAGGTATAGGTTTGTCTGTAGATGGATTATATGATATCTCTAATGGCCTCACTATTTCTTCCCGCAAAAATTACTATGACAGAAGAAGGGTAAGCGTATATGCACAGGCCGTATTGGAATATAACAGGACGTTATCATTAACTTTAACCGGAAGAAATGACTGGTCTTCTACTCTCCGTCCAGGCCACAATTCTTATTTTTATCCTTCTGTAACAGGTGCTTTTATATTCTCTGAATTAGATGGACTGAAAGGTAGTAAGGCATTATCGTTTGGTAAATTAAGAATAGCTTACACATCTATTGGTAATGATGCTGCTCCTTATCAGACAAGTACAAAATTCTATAAATCCTCGATCTCTGATGATTTCAATAATCAGATTATTCCTCCGCTCAATGGTTCCAATGCTTTTTCCTTGAATAATATACTGGGAAACAGGGATCTGGAACCAGAAAGGATCAGGGAATTTGAGGTAGGGTTAGAAACCAAATGGCTGGATAACCGCATAGGGCTGGAAGCCAGTTGGTATAGCAAGGTTAGTACCAACCTGATATTTGAAACTTCTGTATCCGGAGGCTCTGGTTACACGAAAGCTATTGTAAATGCTGGTAAGTTTACTAACAAGGGTATTGAGATAACTTTAAATGCAACTCCAATCAGGTCAAAGGATTTCAACTGGAATATCGCAGTTAATTACTCCAAAAATAATGGCGAGATTGTAAGTCTTACTAAAGGTGTGAATGCTATCCAGATCGGAGGCTTCACTACTCCTGGTGTTTACCTGATTGCCGGCGACAGATATGGTACCATCAAGGGAACCAGCTGGGCTAGGAATGATAAAGGACAAAAGTTAATTGACGATGAGGGATACCCGATTCAGGCCACATCAAAAGGTATTGGAAACATCCAACCAGATTGGCTCGGCGGTCTGACCAATACCTTCTCTTATAAGGGTTTGGATTTGTCCCTGACCATGGATGCCCGTATTGGCGGCAAAATCATCAACTTTGATGAATATTATCTGACTTATTATGGTACCAGTAAGCTGACAGCGAACAGAGAAGGTACAACAATCATTGAAGGGGTGAGGGTTAGTGATGGTAAACCCAACACAACCGCTATTAAAACAGACCAGAACTACTGGCAAAACTCATGGGGAAGTGCTGATGAAAACCTGATCCAGGATGCCTCTTTCATCAAGCTCAGAAACGTTACCCTGGCTTATCACCTTGGCGAAAAATTGCTGAAACGTACTCCATTTAAGGCTGCTATGGTGTCTGTAGCAGGTCGTAACCTCTGGATACACCATGATAAGAGCTACACAGGTTCAGACCCTGAACTGGGTACTTATGGTGTTGGCGGAAATGCGGCAGGTTTCTACAACTACGTAACGCCAAGCACCAGATCGTTTAATGCAACAGTGAAATTAACTTTCTAAACCAAGCTATGATGAAAAAGAAAATAATTATATCTATCATATCCGGAGTAATATTATTTGCTGGAGCTGGGTGTAAAAAGTTCCTTGACGTGAACTCAGATCCTGCCGGCGCAGATAAAGTAGATGATAACCTGCTTTTGGCCGGGGTACAGATCCAGGATGCCTTTAATATTTCCGGCGGCTTCCCGGCGAAAGTAACGTCTTTCTGGACTCAGCAATTATCGTATATGCAGACCCAGCCTAATTGGGAATCTTATAAGGTAATTGCGGCAGACTGGGAGAACACTTGGGCCTACAATCTGTATCCGGGAGCATTGAAAAACCTGAAAATGTTAGAAGCTCAGGCTAATGTCGGTGGTCATGCTCATTATGAAGGTATCGCCAAAATCCTGATTGCATTCAACCTCGCGCATGCAACTGATCTATGGAATGCGGTTCCTTACTCTGATGGTTTTAAGGGTCTGGATAATATCACTCCGAAATATGATTCTCAGGAAAGTATTTACCAGACAATTTTTACATTATTGGATGATGCTATTAAGCTTTTACAGGGGGCCAATACGAGTGTTGTGAAACCTGATGCCAAAGATCTGGTATATGGTAAATTTTCCGGCGCTGGAACCCAGGTAGATCACTGGATTAAATTTGCCTGGTTGCTCAAAGCGAGATATTCACTCCGTCTGATTAACGCTCCGGATGGCAAACGTACTGCGCGTATTGATGATGCACTGGCTGCTGTAGACAAGAGTTTCCCGGATGCCAGTTACAATGCCGGAGTAAAGTTTGCTACCACCTCCGGAAATGAAGCACCATGGTTCCAGTTTATTAACAACTGGGGAAGCACGGTTATGGCCGCAACACTGATAGATATGCTTAAGAAGAGCCAGGATCCTCGTTTGGAGGTAATGGCAACTACCAATGAGGCAGGAGAGTATGTGGGGCATGTAAATGGCGTCTCAGAAGGACAGGTTGCTGAATTTTCTGGTGTTGGTGATTTCTTTACCGCTGCTGACCAGACTGTTTTCTTTGGTACATATGATGAGCTTTTATTTATCAAAGCTGAGGCAACTTATCTTAAAAGTGGTTTCAGTGCCGCCCAGTCTACACTGGATGATGCTGTGAAAGCTACGATGACCCGTTATGGATTAGATCCTAATAGCCAGGCAGTGGCAGATTACCTGGATGCCAATTGTAAACTGACTGCGGCAAATGCCTACAATGTGATAATGACAGAAAAGTATATTTCTAACTTTTTATCAATTGAGGCGTTCAACGACTGGCGCAGGACTAATTTGCCAGTATTGAATGTAGCCAATAATGCCTACCTCAATATGAAGGCCGTTCCCCGCAGATTTCTATATCCAGGTAGCGAGTTAGAGACAAATCCACAACCACAGCAACCAGGTGCAATGACAGAACGTGTTTGGTGGGATACTAAACAATAGTAATAATTTTTGAGACCATAAAAAAGAAAGGCTGCTTCTAAAGAAGCAGCCTTTCTTTTTTATTTTAACCTATACTCACTTCAACACTTCCTTCAACTTCTCTTCCAGCGCCTGCCCTCTCAGATTCGCTGCAATAATCTTTCCCTGCGGATCCAGCAGAAAGTTAGTAGGAATCGCATTAATACCATATAAAGGCACTACCGCTGATTCCCAGAACTTCAGGTCGCTCACATGATTCCAGGCCAGTCCGTCGGCTTTAATAGCTTCCTGCCATTTATCTTTTGTTTTATCCAGCGATACTCCCAGAATGGTAAAATTCTTTCCCTTGAACTGCTGATAGGCTTTTACTACGTTCGGATTTTCCTGGCGGCATGGTCCACACCAGCTGGCCCAGAAATCCACGAGCACATATTTACCACGGAAAGAACTCAGGCTGATCATTTTGCCTGAAGGATCTGGTAAAGTGAAATCCGGTGCTACCTGGCCTACTTTCACTGCTGTAGGCTCTTCGCTGCCGGCATCTCCCCCGCCCTGGTTTTTCTCCAGTTCTGCAATTTTATCGGTCATGCTCTTTACCAGCATATTCTTAGGGAATCTCTTCGTAAGGTTTGCGATCACTTGTTTGTGCTCCAGGATGGCCTCTCCCTTGCTCACCTGACTGATTGCAAATACTGCATTGGCGGGGTTCTTGGTTTTATCTGCCATGATGAAAAAGCCTTCTTCGAAATCTTTTTCTTTCTTCTGGAAAGCAGCTACCTGCGGCTGGAATACACTGTCAGGGGCACTGCCATGCAAACTGTCCAGTTTACGCATATCTGCTGTCAATGCCACAGATTGTTTGCTGATATCATTCATAAACTGCTGCAGTTCTGAAGTGGCTTCAGAACCGGAGATCTTCAGATCTTCCAGTTTATCCATATCTCCGTTTACCTTCATATCGCCTGCATCCAGCGCCAGTAATATGAATTTACCATTATTGAAGCGGATGCGGTATAAGCCCTGTTCAGCCACCATACCTTTCAGCGTAAATTTCCCGCTGGCGTCTTTTACATTGGAAGAATCTACTGTTTTTACATTATCCAGCGTTAATTCTTCCAGGACTACAGTACCCAGGGGAAGGTTACTCAGATGACCTTCTATTTTAAATTCCCCTTTTTCCTTTTCTCCGGCACATCCAGCCAGTAACAAACCGGCGGCCGCCCATAATAAGTATTTTTTCATGCTACTATGTTTTTGAACATTCATTCTGACGGGTGTTTAACGCTTTAATTTTTCAGCCAGCAGCTCGTTGGTCAGGCGGGGATCCGCTTTACCTTTCGAGAGCTTCATCACTTCACCAACGAAGAGAGACATCAATCCTTTTTTGCCCCCCTTGAACTCCGCAACTTTATCCGGATATTTTGCCAGCACTTCATCTATCAGCGGCGAAATATGATCTGCATTGTGATCTTGCAGCAGATTAAGACTGGTGGCTATTTCCAGCGGCTCTGCGGACGACTGCATCATTTCCGGCAATATACGGGAAGAGGCAATAGAGAAACTGACTTTCCCCGCATCTACCAGGGCAATCAGTTTTGCCAATGCTGCCGGCGTTACCGGGAACCGGCTGATATCGGCTGAATGCTCATTCAGCCACGATTTAACCGGACCAAGCAACCAGTTGGCAGCCGCTTTATACTGACTGGTTTGTGCAACCAGGCTTTCGTAATAATCTGAAGTGGATTTATCGTCACATATCACCCGGGCATCGTACTCCGGCAAACCGAATTCGGTAGTGTATTTCCGTACCAGCTCCTCCGGAAGTGCAGGTAGCGTGGCTCTGATGCCATCAATGAATTCGTCTGAAAGTCTGAACGGCGCCAGGTCTGGCTCGGGGAAGTATCGGTAGTCGTTAGCTTCTTCCTTGGAACGTAGCGAAAAAGAACTACCATTAGACGCATCGAAACTCCGTGTTTCCTGTACCAGGGTACCACCAGCTTCTATCAGATCTATCTGCCTTTTTACTTCGCTATCAATAGCCCGCTTTACATTGCGGATAGAGTTCATGTTTTTTACTTCTACCTTCGTTCCCAGCGTAGTGCTGCCTTTGAGCCGCACGGAAATATTGGCATCACACCGCATGCTGCCCTCTTCCATATTACCATCGCAAACACCCAGGTAGCGAACCAGCCGCCGTATTTCCGTCAGGTAAGCATAGGCTTCTTCACTGCTGTGAATGTCGGGCTCAGTTACAATCTCCACCAACGGTACACCGGCACGGTTAAGATCCACATAACTGTTTTCCGGATCCTGGTCGTGCAGCAGCTTTCCGGCATCTTCTTCCAGATGGATACGATTTAATTTTACGTCGCGGGTACCGGCATCGGTAGTGATGCTGACGTAGCCACTTTTACAAATGGGAGCAGTATGTTGCGATACCTGGTAGCCTTTGGGCAGATCCGGGTAAAAGTAGTTTTTGCGGGCGAAATAGTTATCTTTCTCGATTTCACAATGGCAGGCCAGTCCCAGTTTTATTGCATATTCGGCTGCTTTGCGGTTCATCCGCGGCAGGGTGCCCGGATGCCCCATCGTAATAGGACTGATATGCGTATTGGGAGCACCGCCAAAGGCAGCACTGTCGCTACAGAACAATTTACTCTCTGTAAGCAGCTGTGCATGCACTTCCAGGCCGATCACTGTTTCATATTTGCTGTATATATCGCTCATATTCCGTACTGATTGCCACAAATATATTCAAATAATACCGGGATTTCAGGCTATCTGGTGCCAATAAATCGCTAAATTGAGACTGACATCAAGTTAAAAATTTCTTTCCTATGATCAGTAAGGCCCAGGCAAGTCAGCTTTATCAGGCGCAACAGGCGTATTTTGATACAGGTGCTACTTTGCCCTATTCGTTCCGGAAAGCGCAGCTAAAGCGCCTGAAGAAGGGAATCAGGAAGTATGAAGATAAGATACTGGCCGCGCTGCATGCGGATCTGCATAAACATCCACTGGAGGCTTATAGCAGTGAGGTCGGATTTATATATGAGGAGATCACTTATATCCTCGAAGGACTTAAACTGTGGATGGAGCCGGAAGTAGTTACTTCTCCCTTTACCGCATATCCCAGTAGCAGCCGGGTATATAAACAGCCTCTCGGATTGACGCTGATCATCGGGCCCTGGAACTACCCGTTTATGTTGCTTATCAGCCCGTTGTTAGGGGCTATTGCCGGTGGAAACTGTGCTATCATCAAACCATCGGAAATGGCGCCACATACGGCCGCAGTAACCGCTGAGCTGATCAGGGATACTTTCGATCCTGCTTATGTTACCGTGGTGGAAGGAGATGGAATGGAAGTGATTCCTGCGTTGATGAGCTTCCGTTTCGACCATGTATTTTTCACCGGCAGCATTCCCGTGGGCAAAAAGATCATGGAAATGGCGGTGCCACACCTGACGCCGGTAACGCTGGAACTGGGTGGAAAATCGCCTTGTATTGTGGATGAAACCGCGAATATAACGGTAACGGCCAAACGAATTATATGGGGGAAGTTCTGGAATGCAGGGCAAACCTGCGTGGCGCCTGATTATCTGCTGGTGCATCAGCGGGTGAAGGAACAATTGGTGGCAGCAATGAAGAGTGCTATCACGGCGTTCTTTGGAGCTGATCCGGCCACCAGCACCGATTATGCCCGGATGATTAATGCCCGTCGGTTTGATACAGTGGCGGGTTACCTGAAGGAAGGGAATATCCTGCACGGCGGACAGTTGAACAGAGACGAACTTTATATAGCCCCAACCCTGATCGATGAAGTGGAGTGGAACGACCCGGTGATGCAGGAGGAGATATTTGGTCCGGTATTACCCATACTTACTTATAATGAGCTGCCACAGGCCATCCAGGCGATCAAACAACTGCCTTACCCGCTGGCGCTGTATATTTTTACCAAGAGTAGCAAGACGGAGAAAATGATCATAGATCACGTGCGGTTTGGAGGTGGTTGTGTGAATAATGCCCTGGTACACCTGACCAATCCGGAACTACCTTTTGGCGGGGCGGGTTACAGTGGCATGGGGCGGTATCACGGAAAATACAGTTTTGATACATTCACACATCAGAAAGGAATGCTGAAAACAGCCACCTGGCTGGATGTACCAGTGAAATATCCACCATTTAAGGATAAACTGAAAATGCTGAAAATGATTATGAAATAGGCAATAAAAAACCGGGATTTGTTACGGAAGATGAATAACATCCCATGATAACAAATCCCGGTTGCCTGCAGTGTGATTATATATCTGCTTTATTAAGCTTCTTTGGTATTTTAATATCTATTGTTTTTAGACTTCCGTTGCGGTTAACCTTCGCCTGTAAAATGCCTTTGCTGCGGTTTTCGCGGTATGCTCTGGCCAGATCTGAGGCAGATTTAACCGCCGCTCCGCCCAGTTCCTGCACAACATCGTTTTTCATAAATCCTGCACTGGCTGCAGGTGAACCTTCTGCAATGTCTATTACCCGCGCTCCATCTCCATTTTCAGTATCCTGTACCTGTAAACCCAGTTTTACCCCATTATCTTCGTAGTTAAACCATCCGTCGCCGAAGCCCTGGCGGCCGCGCGGAGAAGGGAATGTAAAGCTGCGTGGACCGCTTTTCGGAAATCCGGGAACCGCAGGATAGGTACCAAAAGAGCCTCCGCCCAGATCCTTTCTTTCGTCGAGTGTAACAGCTGCCTTAGTGGATTTTGAATTTCGTGTGTACGTTACCGTTATTTTGTCGCCTGGCTGGTGTTTACCGATTATCTCAAACAATTGGGCAGGCTCATTGATGTTTTCGTTATCAATAGCTGTAATAACATCGCCTGTTTTAATCCCTGCTTTATCGGCCGGAGTGCCTTTGGCTACTGATTTCACGGTAACGCCGGCAGCACCGGTTTTTCTGTGATCACGCCGAGTATGGCCTTATTCATGGTAACAGGCGCGCTGTCGTCGCCTTCATCATTGAAAAGATTGAAACGATCCTGCGGATTGTTGCTGTCGAAGCTAAAAACATTTCCATCGCGGGGTGTTATTTTCCTGCGGAAAACAGAAATGTCCGGATCATCATACTGGTCAATCTTTTTCCCGTCAACAAGTATATCACCATCCCTGATCTCCACCGTCACCTTACCATCTTTGTTACTTTTATGTTTGATCACAATTTCATCGAATTCCCCCAGCTTGTCTTTGGGAGCTTCTTTGCTTTGTGCAGATACCGTACTCATAGTAAAGCACGAAATACCCGCCAGCGCGAAAATTTGAAGTAACCTGGTCATATTACTTTACTGTTTTGTTGGTTAAATTTAAGCTAATGCAGCAAAAATAAAGGGCAGAGCAGGAAAGGAAAAGTTAAAAAAAGCGGTTGGCCTTTCATAAAACGCAGTGGAGATCACAATATCAGCATATTATGATCTCCACTGCATTTACTTAATGACTCACCACTACAGGCTGATAGCTTTCTTTACTTCGGCTACTACCTGGTCGAGTTTGTCAATATTCTGACCGCCGGCGGTAGCGAAGGATTTCTGACCGCCGCCGCCGCCCTTGATGAGCGGAGCGATTTGTTCTTTAATGAGTTTGGGTGCTTCCCAGCCTCTGCTTGCAACAAGTTTTTCATCGATGCTCAGGGCTACACTGGCTTTGCCGCCTATGTTTGCAACGAATACCAGCACGTGGTCCGGAATATCGTTTTTCAGCTGCATGGCAAGTTGTTTCAGACCTTCAGCATTGCTGACGTTCACTATACGGCCCAGGAAGTTTACTCCGTTGATCTGTTCAGCTTCTCCGCGTAATCCGGCAGCCAGCGCCCTTACTTTCTCCAGTTCCATTGCCTCCAGCTGTTTTTCGAGCGCAGTTTTGTCCTGTAGCAGGGTTTCAACGGTTTTTACCAGCTCCTTCGGATTCTTCAAAGCAGCTTTTATGTCTTTAAGTTGTTGCAGTTGTTCATTCACAAATGCTTCGGCCCTGGCGCCGGTAACGGCTTCAACGCGGCGAACACCTGCTGCCACAGCTCCTTCGGAAACAAATTTAAATATTCCCAATTCACCGGTAGAGCTGATATGCGTACCTCCGCAAAGTTCCACACTATACGCCGGATCGATCACCACTACCCGTACCACATCGCCGTACTTTTCACCAAACAGTGCCATAGCGCCCAGTTTAAGCGCTTCTTCCTTAGGCATTTCCCGGATCACTACCGGGATGTTCTCACGGATCTTCCTGTTTACAATGGCTTCTATCTGCGCCAGTTCCTCATCGGTTACTTTGGCGAAGTGAGAGAAGTCGAAACGGAGGGCTTCCGCATTCACCAGGGAGCCTTTCTGGGCTACGTGTGTACCCAATACCTGCCTTAATGCCGCATGTAACAGGTGCGTTGCCGAGTGATGGCGCTCTGTGTTGTGGCGTTTATCCTTGTCTACACGCGCTTTTACAGCAGCTGCTGGCTGTGCTGGCAGCTTGTCTGCAAAGTGTATGGTGAGGTTGTTTTCTTTTTTAGTGTCGGTAACATGAATGGTTTCATCGCCGAATTGCAGGGTGCCGGTATCTCCCACCTGGCCACCGCTTTCAGCATAGAAGGGAGTCTGGCCCAGTACCAGCTGGAACTGCTCTTTGCCCTTTGCTTTCACTGTACGGTATTTCAGCAACCTGGTGGTGCTTTCCAGTTCTTCGTAACCAACGAAAACCGAGTTAGGAGTTTCGTCCAGTATCACCCAGTCGCCCATATCCAGTTCTGTGGCTGCGCGGGAGCGGTTTTTCTGTTCCTGAAGAGCTGCATCAAAGCCTACCTTATCCATTGTGAATCCATGTTCTGCAGCAATGAGGCTGGTAAGATCATAAGGGAAACCATAGGTATCATACAGCTCAAATGCTGCTTTGCCATCCACAGTTTTTGCTGTTGCATTCCGGATATAGTCTTCCATACGACGTATGCCGCTTTCCAGGGTACGGAGGAAGTTATTTTCTTCCTCAAACACCACTTTCGTCACGAAGTCTACCTGCTGTTGCAGTTCCGGGAATACATGTGAGAACTGCGCTGCCAGCACGGGTACGAGGTCGTGCAGCAATGGTTTCTTCACATCCAGGAAGGAGAAGTAATAACGCACCGCCCTGCGGAGAATGCGACGGATCACATAGCCGGCGCCGGTATTGGAAGGCAGCTGGCCATCGGCAATGGTAAAGGAAATGGCCCGGATATGATCAGCGATCACACGGAATGCCACATCTTTTTTATCATCTGTGCCTGTATATTTTTTACCGGTCAATCCTTCTGTGGTATGAATGGTACCCATGAAAAGGTCGGTATCGTAGTTGGAGGTTTTACCCTGTAATACCCTTACCAGGCGCTCCAGGCCCATACCGGTATCAACGTGCTTAGCAGGCAACAGCTCCAGCGATTTATCCTTTAACCGGTTAAACTGCATGAATACGTTGTTCCAGATCTCAATCACCTGGGGATGATCAGCATTCACGAGAGTTTTACCGTCTACCTGCGCTCTTTCGGCATCCGGGCGACAGTCCACATGAATCTCGGAGCAGGGACCACATGGTCCGGTATCTCCCATCTCCCAAAAATTATCTTTTTTATTACCCAGCAGGATACGATCTTCAGAAATATGTTCTTTCCAGAAGTTATATGCCTCTTCGTCTTTAGGCAGGTTTTCGCTGGCATCTCCCTGAAAAACAGTGACATAGAGTTTGTTTTTCGGGATTTTGTATATCTCCGTCAGCAACTCCCAGCTCCAGGCAATGGCTTCTTTTTTAAAATAATCGCCAAAGCTCCAGTTGCCGAGCATTTCAAACATAGTATGATGATAAGTATCAATACCTACTTCTTCCAGGTCGTTGTGCTTGCCGCTTACCCGCAGGCATTTTTGCGTATCCGCCACCCTGGTATGGGGAGGAACGCGGTTGCCCAGGAAATAATCCTTGAACTGGTTCATACCCGCATTGGTGAACATCAGGGTAGGGTCGTTTTTTATAACGATGGGGGCAGATGGGACAATCTGGTGGCCTTTAGACGCAAAAAAGTCCAGGAATTGCTGTCTTATTTCAGATGCTGTCATAAATATTGATGCGAATTAATATGTATTTTTTATCTTATAATGGCGTTTCGACCAACTTCCGGCTTGCTACTGTGTTTCAAGCCCTTATAAAAGTAGTTAGAAAATTGACATTCAAAAGGTTGACGTTTTAATCTAATTACAGTAGGTTTGTGCGCCTTATTTTCCCGCCGTGTTAAGGGGAGTGCAAAAATATCGAAACCTGTATGATTATGCAAAACAGGTTGTGTTTACCCGGCAAAATAGTTCTGTGGGAAAAAATGCCAGCCGAAAGCATCCATAAGTTTGCCCTCATGAAAATAAAATAGCTGTCATAGCGTTCACTGCACTATGACGTGCTTAAAGAAAGTATACCCTGGTGCATGAAGAAGGTTAAATATTTTTACAACACTCAAACTTTAAAATACGAGAAGCTCGTTGTATCTCTAAGGGTAAAGATCCTGCGGATACTCGGATTTGTGTCCGCCGCTATTGTAACGGGAGCTATTTTCCTTTCTGTGGCGTACCGCGTAGTGGATTCCCCGAAAGAAAAATCCTTACGCCGGGATCTGGAAGGCATGAAGGAAAAATATGATGCGTTACAGGGGCGGATGAAAGAGGTGAAAGGTAAACTCGCCGAGCTGGAAGACCGGGACAATGAAATTTACCGTGTCATATTTGAGGCGTCCCCTATTCCGGACAGTGCCCGCATGGGAAAGATCAAACGGGATGAAGAAGCAGCCCAGCTGCAGTCTTTCGCCAGCGCCGACATTATAGCTTCAACGTCCGTTTTACTGAAAGAACTGACTAACCGTATTAAGGCGCAGGAGAGTTCCTACGAGGAAATTGACAAGATGGTAAAGAACAAGCAGCAGATGCTGGCTTCTATCCCCGCCATACAGCCTGTGTCTAACAAAGACCTGAAACACATTGCCTCCGGTTTCGGATACCGTATAGATCCTATCTATAAAACCATGAAATATCATGCAGGACTCGATTTTGCGGCTCCCAGCGGTACGCCTATCTATGCTACCGGTGATGGTACAGTAGAAGAGGCCAGCCTGAGCGACGTAGGATATGGTAATCATGTGATCATCCGCCATGGTTATGGTTATAAAACCCTTTATGGCCATATGTTGCGCATGAAGGTAAGAGCCGGCCAGACGGTGAAGAGAGGAGATGTGCTTGGATGGGTGGGAAGCACCGGAAAATCTACCGGCCCGCACTGCCATTATGAAGTAATTAAGAACGGAGATAAAGTAGACCCGGTTTATTTCTTCTTCAACGACCTGACCCCCGAGCAGTTCGATCGCATGCTGAAAATGGCAAGGTCGGGTAACCAGTCGTTCGATTAATAGTCCTTACTTGTTAATTTTCAGGCATTAAGAAAAGCGGAAAAGTTGCAGGTGATCAAAAAAACGGGTCTAAAAGCAAAAAGCTAAAGGCTAAAAGCTTAACTTCATCTTCGTAAAAGATATTTGTCACCCTTGTTTTTTACTACGATGCACCAGCTAGACCTTTTTTCGACATCTGGTATACCGCATCCTGAAGCAACAGCTGCGGCTACAGCACCAGTTAAAGTAAAAGTAAAGGCAGGCAGCCAGAAAGCTGCAGTAGTTCCCGGTGCACCCGGGAAAAAACGGGGACGTAAATCATTGAAAGAGTTATCGGAAGATCCGGATTTGATTATGGAATTGGATAAATTGGCACTGGATAAGCAGTATTATTCGATAAGTGAAGTGGCTGCCATGTTTAAGGTGAATACTTCATTGATACGCTATTGGGAAAATGAGTTTGACATACTGCAACCCAAAAAAAATCGCAAAGGCGATCGCCTTTTCCGGCAGGAGGATATCCACCATCTCAAACTGATTTATCATTTACTTAGAGAAAGAAAGTATACCATCGAAGGGGCCAAACAAAAGCTGAAGGAAGATCATAAGCTCGCAGCCCGGAACTTTGAAATGGTACAAGCTTTGCTGAAGGTGAGGGGTTTCCTGACGGAACTGAAAGATCAATTATAAAAACATCATTATGCGTTTGAAAACATTATTATTGGGTGGCGGTTTGTTATTCTCGTCCATGGCGTGGGCACAGAATGAAAAGGAACTGAAGGGTAAAATAGATATGAAGACCCTGATGAATGACCCATCCACTAGCTGGTTCTATAAAGGGGTGAACAGCTACCAGCCCAACGAAAATATGCTCAATTATATTAAATCCAACCGCTCCAACTTCAATATGGTGGTGGTAATGAGCAGCTGGGACGACGCGAGCCGCGAAGTAATCCCGGCGCTGTATAAAGTGATGATCACCGGTGGCAGCCCGGAAGAACAAATAGTGATGTTTGCCGCTGATCACAAGCTGGAAACAGATGCTCCGGTAGATTATAAAGTAAAGAAACTGCCTACCATCATTATATTCAAAGATGGTAAAGAAGAAGGCCGTATCGTAGGCACTCCTAAAGAGTCTATTGAAGCGGATATTTCCCGTATTCTGCTGAGCAGCAGCAAGAAGGAAAAGAAAGAAAAAGATAGCGAATAGCCTTTAGCTTTAAGTAATAACAGGAAGACCTTAGCGATTGATATGATCTGCTAAGGTCTTCCTGTTATTACTTAAAGCTAAAGATTCCCTGTAGCCCTGTTGTCTGTTATGTTAACATTGGTGGAAGTAGTGGGAAGCCTGATACTACGTGCTTCCAGCATTTTGATCACTTCCAGGTTTACGGATTCCCTTAGTGCTGCATACTGGCCACCATCGATGATGTAAGTATTGAAGATGATCTGGATAATATAAGTGTCTTTGGAAAAGTCGTTCAGGTTAACGACAAAACCATCCAGTATATTCGTATTGCTTTTCAGGTACTGCCGGATGTCTTTCAGCAGGGATAACAGGCTCTCAGCCGGTGTATCCGTGCCCAGCTCCAGTTTCATCGCCACCCGTTGCTGCGTGCGCCGGGATAAATTATCGAGGATACTGTCGACCATCTTTTTATTAGGCACTGTCACAAAGGTTTTTTCCAACGTACGGATACGGGTACTCCGCAATCCTATCTTTTCCACAGTACCCTGCCAGGCGTCTACTTTCACGTTATCGCCCACCCGGAACGGTTTATCAAAGAAGATGATGAAAGAGCCAATCAGGTTCTCAATGCTTTCCTTGGCAGCCAGGGCAAGGGCTGCAGCACCTATCCCCAGACCGGCAATAATCTTTTCTACCAGTCCGTCGCCGAAAAGGATACGGATAAAGGCAATAGCCCCCATGATAAAGATAATTGCCTTGAAAAAATCGCGGAAGAAAATGATAAACTGGTTATCTGTTTTGTCGTCCGTCAGCTCTGCTTTTTTGTGGAGTACCAGTGCAATGAAATCGATCAGCCTCAGGATGATCCAGATAATACTCATGCTCAGCGCCAGGGCGAGCAAGGTATTGGTTACATCCTGTAGTCTGGTTTTGTTGTATACATGTATGTTGAGTATACCGGGAAATGTAAACCGGTCGATGGTAAACATGAATGCAACCAGCAGGAAAAAGTATTCCAGGGGCCGCAGCAGCAGGTTTACAAAGTCTTTTTGGTCTATGCTGGGCGACCAGTGTTTGACCAGCCGGAACAGCACTGCAGCTACCACTTTAGAAATATACCGCTTTACAAAAAATACAATTAATAAGACGCCGATAAGAATGAGGTAGTCTTGTACGGGATTATCAAGAATTACCTGGTTCAGAAATGAATTCATAGTTTACAGCTAAATAATTCTGGTGCATTCATGGTTAATCAATAGAACACCGGGTGTAGCCCCGGGATCGAAACAGCCGTAAGTGTCCTCTATGCCGAGGAACTTAGCGCCGTTAAAAGTAGCCCATTGTAACATTTCATCCAACGGAATTTCCGGAAAATACCTGCGAATAGTTTTTATTTCTTCCCAAATAGACAGGCAATGATTAGAGGCCAGACTGTCGGTGCCAATGGTGATGGGACAATGAAGGCGTCTCATCATGGCAATATCCGGTAGTTTGTTTTCAATATAGAGGTTGGCCTGTGGACAGAGGCACCACCAGGCATCCACATCCAGTTGTTTTGCGGCCTGTATGTCTGCTTCGGTTGTAAAAGTATTATGTACGAGGAGTATCCTGTTGCCGTTGAAATACCCAAGGTAAGCTTCCAGGCTGTTAGTGCCGGAGGACCGGAATCCGCTGGCGTCCATGCCGAATTGCCGGTAGAAATTAAGAAAATCGCCGGTTTTTTGCTGATAGAGCTCATTTTCGGCGGCTGTTTCCTGATTGTGAATGCTGACAGGCGAATTTCCCGGTGTATCCGCCAGTAATTTGAAGAGAGTGGCGCTTACGGAGTAAGGGGCATGAGGAACGATGGTGCACCGGTGGCGGGAACCGTCTATTTCCCGGAATGACTGAAGCACATCCAGGCTGTAGGTATACCGCCCTGTGGCGCCGGCATCGGCTACCCCCATACATTCCACGAAAGAGTGGTAATACATACGGCCCTGTTGTTTTTTGATCAGGGTGGCAGTGCCATTACAAATGTCGCCCACGGCAGCAATGCCGGATTCCCACATTTCCTGCTCTGCCAGGTCTATTGCGGCATTGAGGTCGGCCGTGGCGTTATTCCGCTGTTGCATGACCTGGGTGAGGAAGGCGGGCAGGCCGGTTTTTTCCGGGATCACTCCTTTCATATGGGATAATTCCAGGTGGCAATGGGTATTTACAAAGCCGGGGCAAAGGATGCCGTTCAGTTGTTGTACCCCCTCGCCGGCTTCAGTTTCCGGAACAATACCCGCCACAGCGCCGTTTTCCTCCAGTATGAGTACTTTCCCGGGACCCAGCAGCTCATGGCCATTAAATATATCCGTTCCTTTTAATTTGATCTGTTTCAATTACCTGCTCTTTAATTAAGTTAATGGTGTTAATTTTGCAACCCGATTGATGACCCTGCCGTTTGTATGGAGGCAGGAACTCAAAAGTCAAATATAATTATGATAGACAAACTGGAAGCTATAAAAGGTCGATTCGATCAGGTATCCATGGCACTTACCAATCCTGAAGTAGTTAGCGATAACAAGAAATTCGGGCAGCTCAGTAAGGAATACCGTCAGTTGGAAAAGATAGTAAAGGCCTACGACGCCTATCGGAAAACGCTGGATAATATTGCTTTTAACAAAGAAGTACTGGACAGTGGCGACGAAGAGATGCGCGAACTGGCGAAGGCGGAAACCGAGGAATTACAGGAGCAGAAAACTGCTCAGGAAGCGGAGATCCGTAACCTGCTGATCCCGAAAGATCCGCAGGATGAGAAGAATGCCATCCTGGAGATCCGCGCAGGTACCGGTGGAGATGAAGCCAGCCTGTTTGCCGGAGATCTGTTCCGCATGTATCTCCGTTTCTGCGAGCTGAAAGGATGGACTACCTCGCTGCTGAACGAGAACCCAGGCTCAGTGGGAGGTTATAAGGAAATTGTGCTGGAAGTGAATGGCGATGATGTATACGGAACGCTGAAATTTGAATCCGGCGTGCACCGTGTACAGCGTGTACCGGCAACGGAAGCATCCGGCAGGGTACATACCTCGGCTGCAACAGTGGCGGTATTGCCGGAAGCAGAAGAAGTGGACGTAGATATCCGGGAAGCAGATATTAAGATGGATACTTTCCGTTCTTCCGGTGCGGGTGGCCAGCACGTAAACAAAACCGAATCTGCGGTGAGGCTGACGCATATCCCTACCGGCGTGGTAGTGGAGTGCCAGGAAGGCCGAAGCCAGCATTCCAACCGCGAAATAGCGATGAAAATGCTGCGTACACGCATTTATGAAGCAGCGGTTCGTAAGCACGAGGATGCCATTGCATCTCAGCGAAAAAGCCTCGTATCAACCGGCGACCGTTCTGCCAAGATCCGTACCTATAACTATCCGCAGGGGCGCGTAACGGATCACCGTATTGGTATGACCATCTATAACATGGATGCTTTCATGAATGGCGATATTAAAGAAATGGTGGAGGCCCTGCAGTTTGCCGAAAATGCTGAAAAGCTGAAACAGGGCAGCTGATGGCCGGCAGGGCAGGGCAAACGGGATAATTTAAGAAAAATTAATAAATGCTCCGTTTGCTTTGCCCATCTGTTGTTTCTCCCGTCTTCCCCAAAAAAAATATCCACTCCTCTACCCCTCCCCGCTCCTTTAGCACGAAATATGCTACATTTAGCAACGCGGTATTTGCCGCTGCACTAAAATTGTAACTTTCCTCCTTAAATCATCTCCAAAATGTTAGAGCAATTACTGGATCTCGTTAAGGAACATGCACAGGAAGCTGTTGTAAACAATCCTGACGTTCCCAATGAACACAATGACGCCGTGATCGGCGCAGCCACTTCTTCTATCGCTTCAGGTTTGCAGCAGGAACTGGCCAATGGCAACACTGAAGGCGTACTTGGATTATTGGGTGGCACCCAGAGTGCAACTGCCGACAACCCGGTAGTAAGCAATATTTCAAATAACCTGGTAGGTACGCTCCTGGAAAAGTTTAACCTGGATAAAGGAACTGCTACACAGCTGGCCACTTCCCTTATCCCTACTGTGCTGGGATCTCTGGCTCACAAAACCAACGACCCCAATAACAGCAGCTTCAGCCTGGATGGTATCCTGAATTCTCTTACCGGTGGATCTGCACAGGGCCTCAATTTGCAGAGCATACTGGGGCAGCTGTCTGGTGGCCTCGACAAGAACGGTGATGGTAAAGTAGATCTGAGTGATCTTACCAGCCTGCTTTCCAATGGGGCTCAACAGCAGCAACAACAGCAGGGTGAGAGTGGAGGAATTGGCGGGTTATTAAAAAATCTGCTCGGTTAATCTTTTTGGCGGTTTCCGTTGTTATCAAACAGGTGCAATTTATTTGTATAGGAGATTACTATCATGTGTTTTTGACTTGCGCTTTTTTTGCTGTCTGTTTATTTTTATTTATCAATAAGTTGCGACTGAAAAAGCAGTTGGCAATATATTTGCTTACCAATTTTTCAGTTAATTTTGTTAACAGAATTAATGCTAAAAAATCTTCATGTCTAAAATTATTATGATGAAAAAACTCAATGTTCTGGTAGCTTCGGTCTTGTCTGTAACCATGTTGTTCAGCTGTAAAACCTGGCAGAGCGCGGATAATACAAAAAAAGGTGCTGCAATTGGTGTTGGTGGTGGTGCTGCTGCAGGGGCTATCATTGGTAAAGCGGCAGGTAATACTGCATTAGGAGCAATTATCGGTGCTGTTTTAGGTGGCGCTGGTGGTGCGCTGATCGGTAAGAAAATGGATAAGCAGGCGCAGGAAATCAAGAACGAAGTACCCAATGCTACTGTTGAACGTGTAGGTGAAGGTATTAACGTTACTTTTGACGCCGGTGTTTTATTCGGTTTCGACAAGTCCGATTTATCTGCTGTTGCACAGGACAACATCAAAAAGCTGGCTGCCATATTGAACAAGTATCCTGATACATATGTACGTGTTGAAGGTCATACCGACGACCGTGGTACAGATGAGTACAATATGAAATTATCAGAAAGAAGAACAAAGAGCGTAACTGCTTATCTGCAACAGCAGGGTATTGCAGCGGATCGTATCCAGGGCTTCTGGTATGGTAAATCCCAGCCGAAAGTGCCTAACGATACTGATGCAAACCGTGCCCTCAATCGTCGTTGTGAATTCTCCATCTTTGCTAACGATAAGATGAAGAACGACGCGAAGAAAGAAGCAGGACAGCAGTAATAAAGATATCAGAGAGACTTATTTCTCATAAGCAGATATACACTCCCCCCTGGTTACAGGGGGGATTTTTATTTTTGCTTCTCTGTAAAAAACAGGTACCGGGTTAGTTTGAACACCCAAACACCTGCAATGGCGCCGAGTGTATCGGCAAGTACATCGTACATATCGAAGCTGCGGCCGATAGCCCAGTATTTTTGAATGAATTCAATAGCAAGGCCATAGCAGGCGGAGCATAGCACCAGAATAAAGAGTGTAGTAGATGATATACGATGCTTTAGCCAGTAAATACCGAGAGCCAGGAATAATACCACGCCACCGAACATCCCGAAATGGACGATTTTATCAAAATGCACGGCTTGAAAAAATGAGTTGGAAGGAATGTCTTTTCCCGGGAGGGTACACAAAACAAGGATCATAATGATCCAAAGAATAGCTGGCAGGTAATATTTCAGAGATTTCATCTGGATTCCGCGACTTTGACTTTATGAAAAAGGACAACAGGCCAGTTGTATAACGTAGCCTGTTGTCCTTTAGTTATGTTGATAATATATGGGCAGAATTATTCGCCTACCAATGCTTTATAAGCAGCAGCATCCAGCAAACCATTTATATCAGCAGGGTTGGAAACAGTCATTTTTACCATCCAGCCGTCGCCATAAGGATCCGAATTTACCAGTTCAGGTGAGGATTCCAGCTCGTCATTTACCTCCTTAATAGTACCTGCTACCGGCAAAAAGAGGTCTGATACGGTTTTTACTGCTTCAACAGTGCCAAAAACTTCTTCAGCCTGAAGGGTTTTACCTACTGTAGGGATGTCAACGAACACTATATCGCCTAACTCACGCTGAGCAAATTCTGTGATGCCGATAGTGGCTTCGTTACCATTTAATATAATCCATTCGTGATCCTTTGTGTAACGCAGATTTGACGGAAAATTCATATCAAGTTTGATTTTGAGCCGTAAAAATACAGAAAGTATTATGATTTTGACGGTGGACCGTCTTTTTAAATTTTCTCTATTAGAAGAAGAACCATTTTTTCTTTAGCCTGATACGCATGGGCATATCTTCCAGCGGTCTGTTATTGCCATCAGTTTTCATTGCTGCAATTTTATCGATAACATCCATGCCTTTAATAACCTGGCCAAATACGGTATAGCTTTGGTCGAGGTGTGGGCTGCCACCAACGGTCTTGTATACCTTGCGCTGGTCGACGGGGATTTTACGGCCCCCCAACCGGGTTTTCTCCAGTTTGTCCAGCTGCTCGTCAGTGAATACCTTGCCCTGTACGATATAGAACTGGCATCCGGAGGAGGCTTTGTCGGGCCGGTCGTCCCGGGCTGCAGCCAGTGCTCCTTTGCAGTGATAAAGATCCAGCTGAAACTCCGGAGGAATGGTGTAGCCTACATCACCGTTGCCTAGTGTATCTCCGCGATGAGCATGTTTGGAATCAGGATCGCCTCCCTGAATCATAAAGTGCTGTATTACCCGGTGAAAGAGCGTGCTGTCGTAAAAGTGCTGCCTGGTAAGCTTGATGAAATTATCCCTGTGCTTAGGAGTCTGATCATACAAAAGAACAACCATGGTTCCATATGGAGTAAAGATCTTTACCTTACGGTGTTTAGCTGCCATCGGGTGTAATACAAGCAGCAAAAGGGTACTCAGGAGTAAAAAACGCTTCATAATATTGATTTATACTTCGTGGTCTGCGAAGTAGGCGATAACATGCTCTTTCAGGAATTGCTCCTGGTCGGCCATATCCATTTTCGGAACAGGCTGTAATTCTTTGAAATGAGGCCACCCGTCTTTGTCGTAGCCATCTACTTCATAATAGCCACTCTGGCTTAACAGGGTACATACTGCTACATGCATGAGATCCTGTTTTTGTTCTTTGGTGTATTTCTTTTTGAGATTATTCAGTTCGTTTATGCCTATCAGAAAGAGGATGGCTTCCATGTTAGGCTTTTTGCCAAACCTGGCAGTAAGCATATCCTCTATCGGTTTCCAGCGCTGTTCGAAATCTTCCATTTTATGTTGTTTTTATATACGGGGCTGAAGGGGCCGGACGCAGCCGGAGCATTTCGGAGAACCGCCCGGTGTTTGCTTCCAGGGCTTTCAGCTCCACGCAAAGGTACGTTTTAAGCAATTTATTATAGAAATATGCAGAGCTTTATTAATTTACGCGGGGTCATTAAAGGATGTATTGTCTAAGAAGCCCTACTGGCGCAAGTTTAACAGCATTTTAACGGCGACTTCACATAGTGATAAGTTTTATTTGACCAGAGAATGTTTATTTTAGCACACCTGAAAAATTATTAGCATGGAAAATACATCGTCCGATATCCGGCAACTGAATGAGAAAATACACCAGGCCAGCGCCTTTGTAGACCTGCTCACAATGGAGCTGGGTAAAGTAATTGTTGGCCAGCGTTATATGGTGGAAAGACTCCTCATCGGTTTGCTGGCCCAGGGCCACGTACTGCTGGAAGGGGTGCCTGGTTTGGCAAAGACCCTGTCCATTAAATCCCTGTCGTCCGCCATTAACGCTAAGTTCAGCCGTATTCAGTTTACGCCTGATCTGTTACCGGCCGATGTGATCGGAACCATGATCTATAACCAGCAGAAAAACGAGTTTGTAGTACGCAGAGGACCGATTTTTGCCAACTTTATATTGGCAGATGAAATTAACAGGGCCCCTGCAAAAGTACAGAGTGCCCTGCTGGAAGCCATGCAGGAAAGACAAATCACCATCGGTGATTCAACTTTCAAACTGGATGAACCTTTCCTGGTACTGGCTACACAGAACCCGATTGAACAGGAAGGTACTTATACGCTGCCTGAAGCCCAGGTAGACCGTTTCATGCTGAAAGTCGTGATCGGCTACCCGACCAGGGAAGAAGAAAAACTGATCATTCGCCAGAACCTCAATCCGGAAGCGGCTAACCCGATCCGCAGTATTATACAGCCATCCGACATACTGGAAGCGCGTAAGCTGGTGAGGGAAGTATACATGGACGAGAAAATTGAGAAATATATTCTTGATATCGTGTTCGCTACCCGTAATCCGGAAGAGTATAAACTGAATAAGCTCAAACCGCTGATCGCTTATGGAGGTTCTCCAAGAGCCAGCATTAACCTCGCCTGGGCTGCAAAGGCTTATGCCTTTATGAAGCGCAGAGGATATGTGATCCCGGAAGACGTACGCAGTATATGCTTTGATGTGATGCGCCATCGCGTTGGCCTGACCTATGAAGCAGAAGCTGAAAACGTTACCAGCGAAAATATATTGAGCGAAATCCTCAATGCGGTAGAAGTACCTTAATTCTTAATCTGTAACACTTTCCTATGTTGGATACGGCAGAAATACTGAAGAAGGTAAGGCAGATAGAAATCAAAACAAAAGGACTTACCAACCACATATTTGCGGGGGAATACCATAGTGCCTTCAAAGGACGGGGTATGTCGTTCAGCGAAGTGAGGGATTATCATTTCGGCGACGATGTACGTTCTATCGACTGGAATGTAACCGCCCGTTTTAACCATCCTTTTGTGAAGGTTTTTGAGGAAGAAAGGGAACTCACCGTGATGTTGCTGGTGGATGTAAGTGAAAGTTCCTCTTTCGGAACAAAGAACAGGGACAAAAGAGATCTGATCACTGAAATCTGCGCTGTACTGGCTTTCTCTGCCATCAATAACAATGATAAAGTAGGCGTGATCTTTTTTAGCGATGGCATGGAGAAATATATACCACCCAAAAAAGGGAAGTCACATATCCTCTTCATTATCCGCGAGCTGCTATCGTTTACGCCTAAACGAAAAGGTACGAATATCAAGGAAACGCTCCGGTTCTTTAACAATGCCACCAAAAAACGCAGCATCGTTTTTATGCTGAGCGATTTTTTGTCGGGCCAGTACCAGGACGCACTGAATATTGCCGCTAAACGGCATGATGTGGTAGGGATTCAGGTGTACGATCAGCGCGACAAAGAGCTGCCTCCTGTAGGGCTTATCCAGGTATCAGATGCAGAAACAGGAGCAACGCAGTGGGTGGATACGAACGACCGCCGGGTGCGCCAGTACTACGAACAGCTGTTTCAGCAGCATTCGCAATATTGCAGGAATGCTTTCATGAAAAGTGGTGCAGAATTGATGAGCATAAGAACAGATGAAGACTATGTAAAAGCACTGCAGACATTTTTCCTGAACCGGGCATAAGATTAAAGGAGAGCAAATTCAACATGCATAAACAACAAGTTATAAGGAGTATATTTTTATCTTGCTTACTGGGTTTATTACTGCCTGTTTGCCTGTATGCACAGCAAACATTGGATGTAACAGCCAAGGCAGATACCAATAGTATCAGGATTGGTGAGCAGATAAAACTGCAACTTACGGCGACCCTCACGCCTAACCAGGTAAAAGACGCCGGCTTTAAAGTGCTGTTCCCTGTACTCCCCGATTCTCTGGATCATTTTGAAGTGGTGACCCGCACAGAACTGGATACCTTGGTAGACCAGGACAAGCGCATTCTGCACCAGACTTATACATTGACCAGTTTCGACTCTGGTCGCTGGCAGATCCCCCCGATGCATTTTCAGGTGTTCAGTGGTGGAGCCACCGCTCCGGATTCGGCGGTAACATTGCCGATAGATGTGGATGTAAATACCGTAGCCGTTGATACCACAAAAGCATTCAAACCCATCAAGGCTATACAAACAGTACCCTGGAGTATCTGGGATTACTGGTTGTATATTGTGATAGGAGCAGTGATCGCATTGGCGGTGGTAGGGCTGATATGGTACTTCCGCAGCAGGCCGAAGAAACAGCCGGTGATTAAAACGCCAACGGTTTCGCCATATGAGCTGGCTGTACAGGAACTGAAGGCATTGAAGGCAGAACAATTATGGCAGCTTGGAGATATCAAGCAGTATTATACCAGGTTAACGGATATATTGCGGACCTATTTTGAACACCAGTTTGGCATTGCTGCTCTGGAGCAAACCAGTGAGGAGCTGTTGCAGAATATAAAGCCGGTAACAAAGCTGAACCAGCAACGGGATAAACTGCGCGCCCTGTTGGCTATTGCGGACCTGGCCAAGTTTGCCAAACTGCAGCCTACGGCTGATGAGCATGAAGACTGTATGCACAAAGCTGAAGAGATCCTGGAGTGGACCAAACCGAAACCGGCAGATACAGATGTTGCAGCGCCGGGAAATGAGGCCGTTGTTCCGAAACAATAGTATAACTGAATATTTTCTGTGAGCAACAACATAAGGCAGATTGCCATTGTTCCCTGCTCCTACTAATAATACACGAATGGATTTTTCAACGTGGAAAAATATTGAATTCGCTTATCCGGCATTCCTGTGGCTGTTGCTGCTGGTACCGGTGTTGATTTACTGGTATTTTGGCCGGCGTAAGAAGCAACAGGGTGTGATGAAAGTATCTACTGTGGTGGGCCTGAAAACGCTGCCCGTATCGTGGAAGGTACGTTTCCGGCCGTTATTGCTGGTGCTGAGGTTACTGGCCATCAGCGCATTGATTGTTGCACTGGCACGGCCGCAAACCTCCAATACCTCTGAAAGCATTGACAGTGAAGGGATCGATATTGTGATGGCCATTGATATTTCAGGTAGTATGCTGGCGGAAGATCTGCAACCGAACCGCATGGAAGCAGCCAAAAAGGTAGCGATGGATTTCGTGGACAAGCGTATCAGCGACCGTATTGGCCTGGTTATCTTCTCCGGGGAGAGCTTTACACAATGTCCTATCACTACGGATCATGCAGTGCTGAAAAGCCAGATCATGCAGGTGAAAAGTGGCATGTTGCAGGATGGTACTGCTATCGGAATGGGGCTGGCTACTTCAGTTGACCGCCTCCGCAGCAGCCATGCGAAAAGTAAAGTGATTATTCTGCTGACAGACGGTGTGAACAATACCGGCCTTATTGACCCGCTCACTGCGCTGGAAATAGCCAAGGCATTTAAGATCAGGGTATACACCATTGGCGTAGGTACTATCGGAAAAGCCCCCTTCCCCATGCCGATGGCAGACGGAAGTGTGCAGATGGTGATGCAGGATGTGCAGATCGATGAACCGCTGATGAAGAAGATATCGAAAGAAACAGCAGGGAAATACTTCCGCGCTACTAATACCAATGATCTGAAAGATATTTATAATGAGATCGACCAGATGGAGAAAACAAAGGTAGAAATCACCTCCTACAAGCGATTTGCGGAGCATTTCTTCCCGCTGGCTATGATTGCTCTCGCCTGTATATTACTGGAAGTAGTGCTGCGATATAGTTTGTTTAAGAGTTTGCCTTAGCTGCCCCGGGCTTTTTCCCTACCTTTGACATACTAAATCATTAACAGATATTGCAAGCAACAGTATATAAATCGACGGGGAGTTGGTATGTGGTGAAAACCGATGCCGGCGAAATTTTCCAGGCCAGGATGAAGGGCATCTTCAAAAAGAATGAAGATATCACGTCTACCAACCCTATTGCTGTCGGCGACAAAGTAGAAATTGTAGAAGACGACAGTGACGCCAGTTCCAAAAATGCGATGATCACGGAAATCGCTCCCCGGGCCAATTATATTGTCCGCAGCTCTCCGCACGGAAAAAATAAAAAGCATATTGTTGCCGCCAACCTCGATCAGTGTGTGCTGGTATGTACCTTAAAAGAACCACGTACATCCAGGGGCTTTATTGACCGCTTCCTGGTCACCGCAGCAGCCTATCATATCCCGGTTGTGCTGGTGTTCAATAAAATGGATATATACAAAGAGAAAGAAATAGACCTTTTCGCGGAACTGGCGGCTTTATATGAAGATATAGGTTACCAGGTGTTGTTGCTATCTGCCACAACAGGTAATGGTGTTGATAATTTTAAGGCTTTATTGAAAGATAAAACAACACTGATGTCGGGCCATTCCGGAGTAGGAAAATCATCACTGATCAATACACTGATGCCCGAATTGGCACTCAAAACCAAAGCGGTGAGCGGTTGGAGTGGCAAAGGCCTGCATACTACCACGTTTGCAGAAATGCATGAATTGCCTTTCGGCGGCCGCCTGATCGACACGCCCGGGGTGAGGGAATTCGGTATCGTAGATATCCCAAAAACAGAATTATCGCATTACTTCCTCGAAATGCAACCTTATATCAGTGAGTGTCAGTTCAATAACTGCCTGCATATCAATGAGCCTGGCTGCGCGGTGAAAGTCGCTGTGGAAGAAGGCAACATTGATGTAGACAGATATGTAAGCTATGCAACGATACTGGAATCTATCCAGGACGAAGAATACTGATCTGCTCAGCGTTTCCGCGGTTTATTCAACTCATCAATCACTTTTTCTGCACCCCAGTTCCGTCGGGGAAGCGGACAACCTTTCTTTTGAGTTCGGCAGGATGAAAGAATAATAGTACAAAGCAGGATAACCGGCAGGATAAATTTAGACATGGTACAGGAATTTTAGAACAAGCGCATTTGTTTACCGGCTTTACGGTTGTGTTGCTGAATTCCCCATTTTTCGTAATTAGAGGCGGGGCATCCTGTTTTCTGCGAAGAGCAGCCACTGAACAGGATGCTGCCCAGTACAAGCAGGCATAGCAATGTTTTCATAGGAGGGTATTTGCCTGCAATATAATATATTTTTATAATATGATTTAAGGCTGTTTGATCTCTTCTGCCTGCTGATACCAGGAGGCGTACATGATGTAGTTTTTGGAGATGCGGTTAATTTCTCCTTTGATCAGCGCCATATCAATATCCTTTACCTTTTTAGCAGGTACGCCTGCATAAATACTACCGGGTTCTACATGCGTATCGGCCAGTACAACGGCGCCTGCAGCAATAATACTGTTGCTGCTGATACGGGCATTATCCATCACGATTGCTCCCATACCGATAAGTACATCATCTTCCACGATACAACCATGCAGGATGGCGTTATGTCCGATGGATACGTTGTTGCCTACAATCGTTTTGGATTTCTCATAAGTGCAGTGGATCACCGCCCCGTCCTGAACATTTACATTGTCACCGAGCCGGATGCTGTTCACATCGCCGCGAACAACTGCGTTGAACCATACAGTACAGCCTTTACCCATCACAACATCTCCTACGATGGTGGCATTGGGGGCGATAAAGCAATCGTCTGCTATCTGAGGAGTAATTCCTTTAAGTGGAATGATATGCGCCATAATCGGATGTTTTAGTACTTATATTACAAATATAACAATTACTAATTAGCAGTTGTTTTCTAACTTCGCAAACAACAGAGCAGAAAGTGATATGAATAACAGGCAACTTTTTTTGCAGCACGTAGCACAGACTTCTGATGCGCCCCTCGCATTAGAGATAGTGAAGGCTAAAGGGATGTACATGTGGGACGTGAACAACAAACGGTATCTCGACCTTATAGCAGGGATCAGCGTTTGTAATGTAGGGCATTGCCATCCTGCTGTAGTAAAAGCGATACAGGAACAGGCGCAGCAATACATGCACCTGCTGGTTTATGGTGAATTTGTTCAATCGCCGCAGGTGGCCTATGCAAGCCTGCTGACAGAGCATCTGCCTTCCAGCCTCGATTGTGTATACTTCACTAATTCCGGGGCCGAGGCCGTGGAAGGAGCGATGAAACTGGCCAAACGTTATACCGGCCGCACAGAGATTGCGGCTTTTAACAGAAGCTATCACGGATCCACACAGGGGGCGCTGAGCATACTGGGAGATGAATATTGGCGCAATGCTTACCGGCCATTGTTGCCAGGCATACAACACCTGGAGTATAATAATTTTGATTCGCTGGAAGCGATTACCAGTCAAACTGCGGCAGTAATTGCGGAAAGTGTGCAGGCAGAAGGTGGCGTAATTGTACCCCAACGGGAATGGCTGCACGCTTTACGAAATAAATGCACTGCTACCGGCACCCTGCTGATACTGGATGAAATACAGTGTGGATTCGGAAGAAATGGTACACTTTGGGCGTTCGAACAATTTGGAATAGTGCCGGATGTATTGCTGCTGGGAAAAGCGTTAGGAGGTGGAATGCCTTTGGGAGCTTTTATTTCATCGCGCGATATCATGTGGTCGCTCACGAATAGCCCTGTACTTGGCCATATTACCACCTTTGGAGGCCATCCGGTTAATTGCGCTGCCGGGCGCGCGGCATTTCAGGCCTTGCTGGAGCAGGATTTGTTGAAAGACGTTAAAGCAAAGGAACAGCTATTTCTCGAAGGATTACAGCATCCGGCCATTAAATCCGTCCGTTCCCTCGGATTGATGATAGCAGTGGAGTTTGAGAATTTTCCGGTAAATAAAAAAATTATTGATTATTGTATCTCCAAAGGCGTACTGACCGACTGGTTCCTGTTCGCAGCAGAATGCCTGAGAATTGTTCCGCCGCTGATCATCACACCGGAGGAAATTAAACTGGCCTGCAGCATCATCCGCGAAGCCGCGTCTGCTGTTTAGAATTGCAGTTTAAAGCTGCCGAATACGCCAAATTTTTTGTTGGCTGGTTCTCCGGGTGTAACATCAGGAGTTACTCTCCAGATAAAATCCACCCGGAGGAACTTGAATATATTCTCTATCCCTGTACCAATTTCCAGATACGGATTTCCCTGTAATGTTTTGAATGGATAACCATTGTTGAGATTCAGTTGCTTGTTAGCTTCTGATAAAGAACCTATCACGCCTTTGGCCGTCCAGAATTGCCGCCATTTCAGTTTCTTGATGAGAGGAATATAACCAAAGATACCATTACCGATAGTATGCTCCACATTGAAACCTGCATATTGGTCGCTGATGAATTCAAAGCGGTTCATCATGTTGAAAGCATATTTGTTGTAATAATATATTTCGTTACCAGGATGTATTTCCAGTGAACTGTAAGGGAGTGTACCAAATATTTTACCACTGAAAACATTATAGTAGAAAGACCCAAAGGGCGGCAGTTTAACGTAATCGGATACACTGAGCGACACCTTTTCATATTGTTGCCCGCTGTTGGCAATGCCAGGTACACCTACCGCAAATTTCAGCTCTGTGATGGGATATTTACTACCCAGGCTGATGCGGTAGTAGTTACCTTCCAGGAACTGTTCGTGGAAAGCATAACGCAGCTTTAGTTCCACTTCCATGCTGGTGAGGGGATCGCGTCCGTTGGTTTCTTTGGGATACGACAGCACTGTTGGCAGCGGCTCAAATGGCCGTACCTGCTTGTGCGCAAAGGATAGCTGATGAGAAAATCCACTGTAATATTCCTTGAAATACTCAAAACGTTTTTCGTCTATCATCAGGAATTTTTGCGGTACACCTCCCTTGCGTATCGCCAGCGTAAAGATGTTATCTGTGCCTACTTCATCGTAATAATGTGTTCCGTTATCAAGATCCCTGGTGTAGGCCGCATACAGATAACTGCGTGGATGCCGCTTCAACAGCCACAGCGCAGATATCTTCCCCTTATATACCTGGTCTTTAAATCCATAGGCCAGGTATCCATATAGATAGAGGTCCTTATTAAATTTTGGAGTAGTGCCAAGATCAAGCCGCAGGCGGAAGCCTTCCAGCCTGTTCTGTGTAAACAGGTAGTAGTAAGGGCCCCATTCAATCGGTCCAAGCGGTTTATAGCCGGTAGCAAGGAAACGGATCGTGTTGGAGTAAGTTCTGAAAAGCGGCATCTTCTGCAGGGTATCCACCATTTTATAGATGTTCTCCTCATTCTTGCTCAGGTCTTCATGGCGGTTATCCATCCAGAATGATTCCTTGCGGAGCCGCGCACTATCCATCACTACTACATTTTCCGGGTATTTTTTGTTATGGAAGATATTAGTAGCGGCAGTATCATCTATGATCACGTCGTTGTAAGTGGTTGTTTTGCGACCGATGAAATCAAGCGTACGCCCGGGTTTAGGACTTGGCGCCCAGAAATCGGCCACAAATTTATCTTTATAGAGAAACCATACACTGTCTTTCAGCTGGTGAAACTCCTGCACCATACTAATTTTACGCACGAAGTTGATATTGGCGTCGCGGGGTACGGATAAAGTTGTTTTCATCACAGCATAAGTTGTATCATGTACCCAGAGATCCCCTATGAATGTGTTTTCTCCTTTTCGTTTAGGTGTAAAGTTTAGTTTTATAAAACGTTGTCCGCTGATGTACTGCGTATCTGCAATGGAGTAATCGTAATAGAATGCACCGTTGTGATGTATCGGGCTCACAAATTGTTTATCGAATACCGGGATGAAATTATCGTAGATGTTGACATTCTGGTACATACCGCCCAGGAACTTGGTAACGCTTTCATTGTCGATGCCGGAGGTACGCGCTGCTTTGATAATTTCTTTTGTTTTGCGTGGGTTCAACTGATAATAATAATCCGACAGCGACTCAGTAAGAAATATGGGCAGAAAGGGCTTGTCTTCCGAGGTACTGTCGATGTTATCAAGTATAAATGCAAACGGTTTGGTGAAGCGGTTTTTCCCCAGCTTTTCTTTGTTGAGGTTCTTCATATCCAGCTCCAGTTTGTTATATACTTCGTACTTGTAGTTGTCGAGACGATTGTAATTATTTTCCGGTTTGTGTTTGACGATCTGGCGAAGCAGTATCAGTGCAAAGTTCACATTGGCTTTTACCTCGTAGGTCTTTAGAGAAACATCAGAACGGGTAATATCGAAGTTGATCGTTTGTTCTTTCAACGACCGGTTAACCGGCATTTTAAGGATGTTATATCCCATTACCCTTACCAGCATGGAATCTGATGGGATAACATTTAATTCAAACAGGTATTTACCATCAGCATCGCTGACCATTCCTGTTTGTGTATTTACGAATTGAAGCGTGGCGAAGGGAATGACCTCCTGAGAATGCGCGTCTCTTACTAGCCCACTAACCTTATACTGTTGCGCCATCAGATTTGAGCACCAAACACTTACGCCGATGAGTATTGCTAATATTCTATTCCAGCCTATCATATCTGTCAACAATATTATATTATTTATCGGGAATCCTGCCCGACCTTTTTCCGCAGCTAAGGTAGTTATAACATAGAATTATATTTTGCTATTTAAAATTTTCTGTTAACTTTGTAATGCAAAGTACTTTTCTGTATGACAGATCAACAACATTTACAGGCGCTGACAGACATTAAGCGGCTTATGGAGCGCAGCAGCCGGTTTATTTCATTAAGTGGTTTGAGTGGAATTTCGGCAGGATTAAGTGGGTTAATTGGCGCATTTGTGGCACATCAGTGGTTGACTGAATATTACAGGAAATGGGATACTTCAGGGGTTTTTTCGGTACAGGAATTTCAGGATCTGAAATACCGGCTGGTAATACTGGGATTTGTGGTGATGGCAGCGGCTATAGCAGGCGGAATGTTTTTTACCTGGAGGAGGGCGAGGAAGAACAATCTGCCTATCTGGGATCTTACGTCAAAAAAAGTATTGATCAACGGGGCTATTCCGCTGGGTGTAGGCGGTGCTTTTATAGCAGGCCTGTTATACAATCATGCAGAAGTACTGGTAGCTCCTACCTGCCTGGTGTTTTACGGTCTGGCATTGATCAATGCGAGTAAATACACGTTGCCGGATGTCTGGTACCTGGGAATCTGCGAAACGCTGCTTGGAATAGTTAACCTTTTTCTTTTGCGTAAAGGCCTTTATTTTTGGGCTGTGGGATTCGGTTTGCTGCATATCATCTATGGAGCACTGATGTGGTGGAAATATGAACGGAAAGGATTACTCAATCAATAGCATGAACCCGATAGGCAACTTAAACAAGATATTTGAAAGCCGTATACGCCTTGGCGTTATGAGTGTATTGATGGTAAATGAAGAGGTGAATTTCAATGATCTGAAACAAATGCTGGAAGTCACGGATGGCAACCTGGCTTCCCATCTGAGTACATTGGAAGAAAATGGCTATATCAAAATACATAAGGGATTTATTGGCCGGAAAACCAATACTACCTACGCTATTACTGCCACGGGCGAGAAGGCGTTCAAAGGCCATCTGGCAGCGCTTGAGCATATGATAAAATTTACGAAGTAAATTTTTTTTATCCCTATACTTTGAAATACAAAGTACTTTTTAAAACAACGAAATATGGAAAACACCACCCAAGAAACTTCATCACTAATCGGCAGGTACGCCTATGCTATCAAGGGCTTCATACTGCTATTCTTAATGCTGGTACTGTTGGTTCCTTCTGTTATGATCCAGGATCTCATCCGCGAACGCGGCCACCGTCAACAGGAAGCTACCCGGGAGGTAAGCAGCCGCTGGGGCGATGAACAGAGCATCTCCGGCCCTGTGCTGGCTGTTCCGTCCAGAACAAAACCCGACAGTTACCTGTTTCTTTTGCCTGAAAACCTGAAAGTCAACGGAGAACTGATACCACAACAGCTGCACAGGGGAATCTTCAATGTGGCCGTTTATACAGCGAAACTGCAACTGAGCGGAAATTTTACCGCCGGTGCATTGAAAGATGTGGATGCTGTGCCTGAAGACTTCGACTGGCAGCATACTTCGCTGCTGATGGGGATCAGCGACCTGCACGGCATTGCGGATCAGGTGCAGCTGTCGTGGAACGGTAAAAACAGCTTATTTAATCCGGGTGTGACCAGCACCGACTTGTTTGAAACCGGTATCCAAACACCGGTCGTTTTTAACCCGGGCGATACCAGTGCGGCCGGTAGCAGCTTCTCGCTGGAGCTGAATGTGAAGGGCTCCAGCCGGATCAGCTTCTCTCCCGTTGGTAAAACCACACATGTAGGCATTAGTTCCACCTGGGCTAACCCCGGATTCGATGACGCTATTCCACCTCAGAAAAGAGAAATAAATAGCAAAGGGTTCAGTGCAAGCTGGCACGTATCGCATCTTAACCGTAGTTATCCGCAATGCTGGACAGGCAAGAAATTTAACATACACTCATCAGATTTCGGGATCAGGCTGCTGATGCCGGTAGATACCTATCAGATGGCCACACGGGCGGTCAAATACGCCATATTATTCATCGGCTTAACCTTCATCATCTTTTATTTCATAGAATTAGCTCAGCGCCGCGCCCTTCATCCATTGCAATACAGCCTCATTGGTTTAGCCCTTTGTATTTTTTATACCCTGCTCTTATCTCTCTCAGAACAAATTAACTTTATGATAGCATACATTATCGCAAGTGTGCTGACAATCGGACTGATTGTTGCATACACCGGAGCTGCTTTTAAAAGTAAGCGCATAGCAGCTGGTATTGGAGGTGTGCTTACAGTGCTTTACGGATTTATCTATGTGATTATCAGCGCAGAAGATCAATCGCTGTTGATGGGCAGCCTGGGGCTGTTTGTGATACTGGCCCTGATCATGTACTTCAGTACTACCATTAAATGGGATAAATTGGGGCAGAAAACTAATGGCGATCAACAATAAAAATAAATATGCAAAAATCATATATCAGTAAGCGGCTGGCCAGTTTTGGATACGCCATCAATGGAATTATATCCTTTGTGCGGAGCGAGGCACATGCCCGGATCCATGCAGTGGCTACAATAGTGGTAGTGGCAGCCGGTTGCTGGTATAGGATCACTAAGCCGGAATGGGTCTGGATCGTACTGGCTATTGCGTTAGTATGGGCAACGGAAATGATCAATACCGTAGCAGAAAAAATAATGGATCATTTGTCGCCCGCTCAACATCCTGATGTAAAATTCATTAAAGATGTTGCCGCCGGCGCTGTACTGGTAGCTGCCATTGCAGCAGCTATTACCGGGGCTGTTGTATTTATTCCCTATATCTTTCCAAACAGTTAAAAAAAGTGTAACCATATGCAATTGAAGAGATCTTTCCGTTTGTTACAATACCGTATTGGCCGCTCCCGGCAGAAATACACGCTGTATGCCTCTATTCTGTTCAGTATGGCATTACTGCTTTGCCGTGTCCTGCACACAGGTACTTACCTGCGTGTTACCCTGATCTGGAACCTGTTCCTGGCTTATGTGCCTTTTGCTATTACGCGCTGGATGGAAAAACACCCCAACCAGATAGAGAATCGGTATAACTGGTATGCCTGCTTTATCTGTTGGTTGTTGTTTATTCCTAATGCACCGTATATACTCACCGATCTGTTCCATCTTTTTGATGGAGGAGTGCCTTTGTGGTTCGATCTGTTTGTCATATTTTCCTTTGCCTGGAATGGCATGATGCTGGGATATATCTCTATCCGCAGCATGGAGAACATGTGGAGTACACGATATTCCCGCTGGCCCGCATGGATGTTCACTTTCCCGGTAATGTTCCTTTGCGGTATGGGAGTGTATATTGGCCGCTACCTGAGATATAACAGCTGGGATGTTGTAAAAGATCCGCTGACCCTGTTGGGCGATATGCGCGATATTGTTCTGCATCCATGGGAAAACAGACATGCCTGGGCATTTACAATATGTATGGGCGTTTTTTTGAGTTTGATGTATCCGTTGGTGAAGAAACAGAATAGCCTCTAACATTTAGCTTTAAATAAAAATGCAGCGGAGATCAATATTACTGATCTCCGCTGCATTTTTATTTAAAGCTAAATGTTGTTTAGAAATCCACTCCCATTCCAAAATACCAGATCGGGCTGCCTCTGAAGAACCCTACTGCCGGCCATCCTGCGTCGCAACGGAGGAAATAACCTGCTATCGTAGTACGGGCTCCAAAACCATAACCACCCAGGAATGGACTCAGGAAACCTTCTTTTACCCTGGTTGTTACCCCTGTTCCGTCATCATAAATCGTCTTTGTATTGAAGGTTTTATTCCAGGCATTACCGATATCCATGAAGGATACTACCTGGAAGTTCCGCAGGAAGGCGGAGTTAATGGGCTTATTGATAAAGGTGGAGAACACCGGTAAACGCAGTTCTGTATTTAGCAACATTACATTGTTACCGTTTCTGGCGTTCTGCTTGTAACCGCGCAGGTTTTCAGCCAGCGTCTGGAATGCGTAGTTAGCGGATTGGTCCACCTGATTACCAGTATTAATCTGCGGATTCAGCCAGTTGTCTATACCACCCAGGTAGTACAACAGCTTACGGGTACCCCACGACATATCCAATGAGAACCTCGTTGCCCAGATGAAATTCCGGTAGATCTTCTCATAGTGCCGGATATCAACCCCCATATTGTAAGTAAATCTGCCTTGTGCAGCTGCCGAGCTAGCCGGATTAAACTTCTCATTCAACCCACCATTTGTCAACTGGGCATTTACTTCGCCATACACTTTATAGCGGGTACCATTCCAGATATTGATAGCAGGGTTAATGGTATTGTCGTATACATATTCCAACCGGCCCAGTGCATAAGTTTCCTTCAGGTCTTTGGCTGCCAGAGGTGCCTTGTCTGTGGCCTGCTGCACCAGCCTGTCTGTACGAATACCGGCCGACAAGCGAATGCTTCTTACCTGATCGAAAGGATACCTTACTTCTCCCTGGTAGATGTTGGTGATCATTTTGATAGGAATGACAGCAGAGTCATTACCGTATTGATCAGGTATTGTAAAGCCGTTATTCTTATCAACTTTTCTATAATAAGTAAACTTATAATCAAACCTTTTCTTCAGGTAATTAGCCGTGAAGAAATATTCGGAGCCTTGTAAAGACGATGGAATACGGAAGCCACCATTGAATTTCAGATCTTCGAACAAATCACTTACACCAATGCGGATTAACCCGTTCACCGGATCAGTAAGCCGGATCGGCCCGCTGGGCTGGCCGGTAAAAGGCTGATATTTGTTCACCAATACCGAGTTATCCAATTGCAGGATGAGGTAATCCGATGCAAACTTGAGTTTGTAAGGCAATAGCTTCGCCTTTTTCAGGATAGATTCCTGTTCTTTCCTTTTTTCAAACAACAGCGGTTCTTTTGCAGCAGCTGCAGCACTGGTATCAGCCGGCTCGTTGGCAAATTCATTCTGGAAGAAATTCGCATGGCTGCTGGTGTCTTTAGTTGGTGCCATATAGGTTGGCAGCCCTAACCTGAGACTATCTGCATGCATTTGTGCCCTTCTGAAACTGGTAGGCCGGGCAGTGATATTTCTTTTCTTCAATGTCACGGTATCTACTTTCAGCTTCATCAGGCGTTTGATATCAGCATACTGCACTACTTCTGATACCTCTCCTTTTTCCCCGGTTACCCGCGATTCCTGTATGCCATAGGGATAATTGGAAATAGGGAATGTATAGGTAGAATCTTTAGTAATGGTTACTGCTTCTACTGAATCCGGCGCGGTAGTTCCATATGCTGCCAGTGCTGAATCCAGCTCTTCTTTCTCAGGGTTGTGCAGGATCTCGGCGCCAACATAGAACAGGGAATCCACTCCGGCTGCCTGCGACTTAAAGAAACCTGCATAACGGTTACGGATACCGTTTTCGTCGGATACGAAAGTAAAGTGGGTAGTGTTATACTGCATGGGCAGTCGGGCATTGCCATACTTCAAATCTGTCAGCTGGGTGATCTGCTTATCCGAGCTTCTGTTCCAGTTATCGACCATGAAAATATTGTAGGGCGCTTTGAGCATGGAAGTATCAGCACCTCTGCCTTTCGGCCCTGGCCGGTTCGATGAATAGATAATACCACTTTTGCCCGGGAATGCCGCGAAAGTAGGATCCAGGTCGTCGTACACATCGTTGGTGATCTGCTCTGTCTTAGAGTTGCTGATATTATAAGTGAAAATGTCGGTATGACCATTTTTCACGGCCGACAGTAACAACGTATTTTCCTGTATAGGTATGTATTTGAAGTCTACTACACGGTCGAACTGGTTAAGATCCTGACGTATGGTAATATGCGTGATCAGATCATATATCATCAGTTTGGTCTTCCCTTCGCGTTCATAGATTACTGCCAGCCGGTTGCCTTTATTATTCCAGGCCATTTGCGGATAATTGGGATCCACCTGGTTAGCCATCTGAATAACACCGCTGCGGAGCAATACTTTCGGTTTATTCCAGCCCTGCTGAAGTTCTACGCGGTAAACGCCTTTCTTAAATTCCACCACTGCATAGGAGGTGTTTTTGGGATTGGGATTGAACCGGTAGTAGTCTTTTTTCTGGGTAATTTCCTGAGCCACAATGGTGCGGCCTTTGGCAGATGTTTTACGGCGACGGTTATCGTCCAGGAATCTTTTCTGATAGAATACAAAGAAATCCTGTGTTGCCTTCTTGGGAGTTTGATTCAGCACCTGCTCGAAACCCTTTTTCAGTCCGCGGTTGATACGGGTAATATACATCAGGTAAGGAACTGCATCCTTCCCATATTTGCTTTCCACATAGTACCAGAATGCCTGTCCGGCCAAAAATGGATGATCATAGGCCAGCTGGTTGAAATTGCTGTATTTTCCGGACATCAGGATAAGTTTCAGCTCTTCGTCCTGTTTAGCAGTCCAGTTTTCGGCGGCATATCCGATAAAGCCATCAGTAAACCATTTTGGAAAATCGATCAATGCCGCATTTCCGGCGAATTCGCCGATATCTTCCCCAAAAAGCAATGTTTCAAGCATAATGCGGGCGATCCCCTGCCTGATCTGGCGGCGGAGATTTTCATGGTCTCCGTCAAAATAAACGATCATTTTGTTGCCTACCAGCTTGGTCACGCCCCCGGTATTCTGCCATTCTACCCCAATACCGATATTCGACTGTTTCATTTCGCCGAAAGAGTTATACACTACAATGTTGATCCGCTGGCGGGGGTTGGATTCCATGAACTGTTCCAGCTGGGGCAATTCTTTTTCGGCTGTCTGGGCAGCGAATTTACCAAGTTCCAGGCCATTCTGGGCAAAATAGGTATTGAAATGCCGGGTTTGATAGTATCTCCACTTGAAGTTCTTATACTGAACCCGGTTCTGTCCAAATTCTACCGTATTCGTCTGAGCCTTCGATGCTATCGTTCCAAGTAATAGGGTACCGTGGAATAATAGGAGTAATAACCTGGTAATAAATCTGTTCATACAGAAAGTATTGATAATATTGTAATCAGTTTTAAAATTAACCTAAAAAATCGGGTTGCAATGATTGAAATACAACAATTCACTTTTGGTCCTTTACAAGAAAACACTATCCTGCTTATTAACGGGAAAAAGGAGTGTATAATTATAGACCCAGGATGTTATTTTCAAGACGAAAGAAAAGAATTATTACAATATATACAAACGCACGGGCTAAATGTTATAAGATTATTGAATACCCACTGCCACTTTGATCATATCTTCGGAAACAAGCTAATATCGGACACGTATAAACTCCGCCCCGAATATCATGAGCTGGAACAGCCGGTACTGGACAGTTCGCAACAGGTGGGCGCCATGTATAATATTCCCTTCGAACCCTCTCCGGTTGCCGGCAGATACCTGCAGGAGGGAGAAAAGATCCCCTTTGGTTCGGATGAACTGATTGTACTGTTTACTCCCGGTCACTCGCCAGGGAGCGTGTCTTTCTATTGTCCCGGCCAGCAGTTTGTAGTGGGCGGCGATGCCCTGTTTTTCCAGAGTATCGGGCGTACCGATCTTCCCGGAGGCAATCACCATACCCTGCTGAAAAGCATACGGGAACAGCTATTCGTATTGCCGGACGAGGTGCGGGTATTCCCCGGCCATGGCCCTGCTACCAGTATCGGGTTCGAAAAAAGACATAACCCCTTCCTGCAGGAAGAATAGGATATAACTATTGCAGCAGATGATACAGCTTGCCGGGCCTGTATTATCTGCTGCAACAGTTTTGAATATCTCTCTATATAAATTACCGCTTTATAAACCGGCCAATTACCGGTAATTTGGCAAATTCGCGCTTTTCCATCCGGAAAATGAACCAGCCATACGCGAAAAAGAAGAAGGTAGCTACTAAGAGCGACAGTGGCCGGAGGGCATAAATATTATCAGGTGATAGCAGCCTGGAATTCAGCCAGTTGAACACATAGTATACCATTATTGCCAATCCCACATAGGTAATGAGTTTAGGAAGATGGTAAGGGATCGGGTAATACTTCTGCCCCAGCAGATAACAGATGATCATCTGTACGAAATAACACACCATGGTGGCTAACGCAGCCCCATAATACCCCATTACAGGTATCCACCAGTAATTGAGCAGGAAGGCGAGTACTGCAGTGATGAGCGTGATCACCGCGCCGGTTTTGGTCCGGTCGGTGAGCTTGAACCAGATCGTCAGGTTGTAATAGATACCCAGGAACATATTGGCCAGCAGTAAAACCGGTACTATCCGCATGCCCTGATAATAGAAGGGAGTCCGGAGGAAAGCTTTCCATATATTCAGGTAAAGACTAACGAAAAGGAACATGAAGCATAGCATGATTACAAACAGCTTCATGATCCTGGCGTATATCTTCCGGGGATCCCCGCTTTCCGCCTGCTTGAAAAAATAAGGTTCCGCACCTAACCTGAACGCTTGTATGAACATAGTGATCAGGATCGCCAGTTTATAGTTGGCACTATAGAGCGCAATGATCTCCTTTTTGGCTTCCATGTCATCCCCTGGAAGAAACTGCGGCAGGAACCAGGCCCTGTCGAAAGTTTCGTTCACCATGCCAGCCATCCCCACAATGATCAGTGGGAGGGCGTAGTGCATCATCTGTTTCCACAGGCCGGAATTGAACTTCCATTCTATTTTGCTGATCTGAGGCAGGAAAAGCACCAGGGTGATTGCACTGCCCAGCATGTTACTCAGGTAAATGTAACCCGTCTGCTCGCTTCCGCTGCTGACATCCGGCAGCCAGTGATGGCCGGAAGCATACAGTTTCGGGCAGATGACCAGGAAAAATATGTTGAAGAAGATAGTAGTCACGATCCCGGCTATACGAATGGCTGCATATTTCATCGGCCTGCCTTCCAGTCGGAGCTGGGCAAAGGGAATGGCCGTCAGTGCGTCAAAAGCCATCAGCAACACCACATACGTATAATAAGCGGGATGCCCCGCCAGCCCAGCCAGCTCGCCTGCGTATGAGTTGATCACCGGCGATCTGAGCATCAGCATCAACAGGGTGATGCTGATCGTTGAAAGAATCAGGGAAATAGTGGAAGTACCCAGTACATGCGCTTTGTTCTCTTTTTTGGCGAAACGGAAAAACGCGGTTTCCATTCCGTAAGTCAGCACAATATTGGCAAATGGGATATAGGCATACACATTCGACATTTCCCCGAATGAGGCACGGGATAAGATAGTCAGATAAAATGGGGTAAGAAAATAATTGAGCAGCTTGCTCACTATATTACTTAACCCGTAAAATATCGTTTGTCCTGCCAGGTTCTTTATACTCAATTCCCAATTATTTTGGCGCAAATTACGAATTACGGACTACCAATTATTCATAATCTCCGTTTCTGCGCTGCTGCTTCTTTTCAGACTGCCGCTTCTTAGACGTCAGCCTTTTTTCTTTGGCTGCTTTCGATGGCCGGGTAGGTACTCTCTTCTTGCGGGGTATCAGTGCTTTACTGATAAGGTCGTTCATTTTAACGATCACTTCCTGCTTGTTACCAAGCTGGGTACGCTCCGTCTGCGATTTTACCTGCAACAGGCCTTCCGCATTGATACGGTTAGCCAGCTTCTCCATTAAAACAGTTTTTTGTTCCGGGGTTAACAGGGCAGAAGTCATGATGTGGAAATACCCTTCTACCATCGTTTCCACCTTATTCACATTTTGCCCGCCACTACCGCCACTGCGTGCTGTACGGAATGTGATTTCAGGGGTCACATCAATTTTCATTTTAAAAATAATTTAAATATAAGAGTGTTTAAAACTGCAAGTTATTTAAAATGCTTCGAAAATGCCGGTTTTAAAACACTTTTCCACGGGGTAGATCAGTAATCAAACCATTTCAATTAATTTCCCGTTTCTTAAAAGAGGAATTATGAGGGTAGTTATACAAAGGGTGAGTGCTGCATCCGTAACAGTAGATGGAGCGGTGACCGGCCAGATCGGGCAGGGACTGCTGGTACTGTTGGGTATTGAAGATGCCGACACTGCTGAAGATATCCATTGGCTGAGTGCCAAGATTGTTCAGCTCCGGATCTTCAACGATGACGCAGGTGTCATGAATCTGTCCGTGAAAGATGTACATGGCGACGTTCTGTTGGTAAGCCAGTTTACGCTCCACGCATCTACCAAAAAAGGAAACCGGCCTTCGTATATCCGTGCCAGTAAACCCGATACAGCGATCCCTCTATACGAAAAAATGATCCATCAACTGGAACAGGATTTGGATACCACCATCCAGCGGGGAATTTTCGGTGCAGATATGAAGGTGGCACTGGTGAACGATGGCCCCGTTACCATAATTATTGATTCACATAACCGGGAATAATTATCTTTAAATCAAAAAATAACCCATGACCATCCAGGAAGCACAGGAAAAAATCGATAACTGGATCAATACCACTGGTGTACGCTATTTTAGTGAACTCACCAATATGGCCATACTTACGGAAGAAGTCGGAGAAGTGGCGCGTATTATGGCCCGCAAATATGGCGACCAGTCATCGAAGGAAAGCGATAACAAAATGCTGCTGGCCGACGAGCTGGCCGATGTGATGTGGGTACTGCTCTGTCTTGCCAATCAAACCGGTATTGACATGACAGTAGCCCTGGAAAAGAACTTCGAAAAGAAAAATATACGTGATGCTCAACGTCATCATAATAATCCTAAATTAAAATCCTGAGATACCGGCCTCACAGGCCGGTCAAAACAATACCCTAATGGCGGGAAAAGGCAAACTTAGAATATTCTGGCATGTGCTGAAGCAATCCGGTAGCGACTTTATGGACGATAAGGTGCTGAAGCTCAGTGCTGCCCTGGCCTACTACACCATCTTTTCAGTGGCTCCCATGCTGATCATCATTATCTTCCTCTGCGATCTGTTCCTGGGGAAAGATGCGATAGAAGGTAATATCTACGGCCAGATCCAGGGCCTGGTAGGCAGCGATGCCGCCTCCCAGATCCAGGCCATGATAAAAAATGCCTCTCTCTCCGGAGACATGAGCTGGGCTACCATCATAGGTTTCGGCACATTGATAATAGGTGCTACCGGGGTATTTGCTGAGATTCAGGATTCTATCAACTATATATGGCGACTGAAATCCAAGCCTAAAAAGAATGGTTTGCTGAGAATGTTGTTGAACAGACTGCTTTCTTTCTCCCTGGTGGTAAGCCTGGGATTTATATTGCTGGTTTCCCTGGCAATCAACGGTCTGGTGGAACTTTTTTCTGTGCTGGTGGTAAAACTGTTGCCCGGTAAGGTCACTTCCGGCATACTCTTTTCCCTGGCCGATTTTATAGTGCCGTTTATTGTGATCGCCACCCTCTTTGCCATCATATTTAAGGTATTGCCAGATGCCCGGATCAAGTGGAAAGATGTCAGGGTAGGCGCAGTTGCCACTGCCATCCTTTTTATGATAGGAAAATTTGCCATCGGATACTACCTGGGCGCCAGCAAAGTAACCTCTACCTACGGAGCCGCCGGCTCTATCGTGATCATCCTGCTATGGGTGTATTACTCGGCCGCAATCCTTTATTTTGGTGCTGTTTTTACCCGGAACTATGTCCAGTATTTCGGTTCCAGGATCTACCCCAACGACTATGCCGTGTGGATCAAACAGGTGGAAATACCGCATACTTCGGAACCGGTTGAGGAAGGGTAGTCAAATATTTATAGTTTATTAAATAATCGCATACGTATTTTCGAAATAGCCTTTTATCTTTGCGCCACTATGTCTACAGATCAGAATAAATTCCAGGCGATTATATCGCATTGTAAAGAATATGGTTTTGTTTTTCCGTCCAGTGAAATATACGATGGTTTAAGCGCTGTATATGACTATGGCCAGTACGGATCAGAACTGAAAAAAAATATCAAGGATTACTGGTGGAAGAGCATGACCCAGCTCCATGAAAATATCGTGGGGATCGATGCTGCCATCTTCATGCACCCTACTACCTGGAAAGCATCCGGGCACGTGGATAATTTCAGCGACCCGATGATCGATAACAAGGATAGCAAGAAACGCTATCGTGTAGATCACCTGATTGAAGGACACGCCGAAACATTGTCGTCCGAAGCCGGAGCTGCCCTCCTGGCCCAGATGGACGAACTCCTCAAGGAAAATGATTTCGCAGGGCTTAAAACCCTGATTGAAGATAACAAGATCAAATGTGCTGTCAGCGGCACAGCCAACTGGACAGATATTCGTCAGTTTAACCTGATGTTCTCCACTCAGCTGGGTAGTGTAACTGATGAAGCCAACGAAATTTACCTGCGCCCGGAAACAGCTCAGGGTATCTTCGTGAACTTCCTGAACGTACAGAAAACCGGCAGGATGAAAGTGCCTTTCGGTATCGCACAGATTGGTAAAGCTTTCAGAAATGAAATCGTTGCCCGCCAGTTTATCTTCCGTATGCGCGAGTTCGAACAAATGGAAATGCAATTTTTTGTACGCCCTGGCACACAGCAGGAGTGGTACGAAAAATGGAAGGAAGAACGTATGCAGTGGCACCTGAGCCTCGGCATTGATCCGGCAAAATACCATTTCAAGGATCACGTGAAATTAGCCCACTATGCTGATGCGGCGGTGGATATCGAATACGAATTCCCATTTGGTTTCAGAGAAGTGGAAGGTATACATTCCCGCACCGATTTCGATCTGAAACAACACCAGGAATACAGCCGTAAAAAGATCCAGTACTTCGATACAGAAATCAATCAGAACTACGTACCCTACGTCATCGAAACGTCCATCGGGCTTGATCGTATGTTCCTGCTGACGGTTTGTAACGCCTACGAAGAAGAAGATCTGAGTACCGCGGAAAAACAGGACAGTCGCGTGGTGATGCGTTTCCCGGCGAAGCTGGCGCCCATTAAACTGGCTATCTTCCCGCTTACCAAAAAAGATGGACTACCTGAGCTGGCAAAACAACTGATGGATGATTGTAAGTACTCCTTCCATTGTTTTTATGAGGAGAAAGATGCGATCGGTAAGCGCTATCGTCGTCAGGATGCGATCGGTACTCCTTTCTGTGTAACCGTAGATCATCAAACCATAGAAGACGGTACTGTTACCATCCGCTACCGCGATACCATGGAACAGGAAAGGATTCCGATGTCGCAGGTGAAACAGCGGGTGCTCGAGAGAATTACGAATTAAGAATTACGAATTACGGATAAGAGCGAAGACCTTAGCAAATTAATAGCTAAGGTCTTCGCTCTTATCCGTAATTCGTAATTCTTAATTCGTAATTCTTTATCCGTACAGCTCCTGATGTATCGCATGCCTGTCGTATCCCATCGCCTGGATACGTTGCTTTGCCTCATCAATCATGGCTTTCCAGCCACAAAGGAAAAAGTTGGCAGGCCTTTTATCTTCGCGGAGCATTTCTTCATATACCTGATGCACGTATCCTTTTCTCCCGAGCCAGTTTTCTTCCCGGGAAAGTGTAGGTATGAAAGTAAATCCGGGCAGGGTACCGGCCAGGTCACGCATTTCCTGTGCATAAAGCAGGTCGCGCTCATACCGGCAACCAAAGATCAGATGAATGGGCGCGTGAGGTACGGCATGTTCGCGTATGTAATGTGCCATCGACCGGAATGGCGCAATGCCGGTGCCGGTGCAGATGAGAAATAATTCCTTGTCTAACGGTTCCGGTAATACGAAAACTCCCTGGGGCCCCCTTAGCAGTAATTCGCTTCCTTCCCGTATCTCATTAAAAAGATAAGTACTGCCGGCGCCACCTTCCAGCAATACGATCACCAGCTCAATTACATTCGTACCATCGGGATGCGATGCGATTGAATAGCTGCGCCACCGTTTGTTCTTTTTTTCGTGGATGGGAAGGTCCAGGGTCACAAACTGCCCTGGCTTGAAATCGAAACGCTCCATGTCCGGAATCTGTATCCAAAACCGGCGAGTATTGTGGGTTTCATCCACTAGCTTTGTTACAATGCCTGTATGCCATACATCCAGCATAGGAGTAGAGTTTGGTCTTATTGAATTTAATGAAATTTTACCATTTTACTATGGAGATATTTTTTTATTCATATTTTTTGCCATGAGACCGGCAGGAAATATCCTTCCTGACGCCTCGCTGATTTGTGAAAACTTCGTACCTTTGCATTCTTCATGAATTTACAGGCTGTATTACAATTATTTCAACGTGATGCTCGCCTGCAGTCGCTGGTGAAAGGGATTGAATCACCCACCCCACAGCACTTTCAGCTTTCCTCTGTTAGCGGAAGTGCCATTAGTTTTGTGGCAGTGAGCACCTGGGCGCATGCAGATGCGAACCATCTCTTTATTCTGAATGATAAAGAGGAGGCAGCCTATTTTCATAACGACCTGGAACAACTTAGCCAGGCCCTCGATATTTTCTATTTCCCGGATTCATTTAAGAAGGCAGGTCAATTCCATGAGATCAACAGCAGCCACAGTATGCTGCGTACGGAAGCGCTCATGAAATTCTCTGCAGATACCGTACGGAAAAAGATCCTGGTCACCTATCCCGAGGCACTCTGGGAAAAAGTGGCAGGGAATAAGGCTTTCAATGCCAACATGGTGCAGCTGAAAGTAGGCGACGTACTGAAGATGGATCCCCTGCTCGAACAATTGATAGGATGGGGATTTCATGCTACTGATTTTGTGTATGAGCCCGGTCAGTATGCCGTAAGAGGAGGTATACTGGACATCTACTCATTCGGAAATGAAAAACCATATCGTATTGAGTTGTTTGGAGAAGATATAGATTCAATCCGCATATTCGACCCGGAATCTCAGCTGAGTGAGCGCAAGCTTAACCAGATCTCCCTGATTGCCAATATGGATACCCGCGCATTGGATCATACTAAAACTCCCCTGCCGGAATTCATGCCTGCCAATACTGTTGTCTGGATCAAAGATCCGGCTTATGTACAAGGTGTGATAGAACAGCTCGAACAGCGGTTGGATGATTTTCTGCAGTCGGGCCAGAAAGTAAGAGTAGATGAGGATGAAGAAATGGTGCTGAATGAAGACGACTTTGTAAAGGCAGGAACCCTGATGGAGCAGCTGTTACAGCGATCGATGGTGGTTTTTGGTAACAAAGACTGGTTATCTTCCCGCGGCATTCAGCCACAGTCCATTATATTTGACACGCAGGAACAACCGGTGTTTAACCGGCAGTTTGATTTGCTTATCAAAGACCTGAGCCGGCACAACAACAATAAATACGCACTTTTTATATTCGCGGATAATCCGCGCCAGCTCGAACGGCTGCGAAGCATTTTCGAAGACCTTAAAGCTGACTTTGTATTCTATCCCATACCGGTAGCCATCAGCAACGGATTCATTGATCATTCACTGAAGCTGGTATGTTATACCGATCACCAGATCTTCCAGCGTTTCCATAAATACAAGGTAAAACAAGCCTACAACAAGAATAAGGCAATTACCATGAAAACGTTGCGGGAGCTGCAATCAGGCGATTTTGTAACACATATCGATCATGGTGTGGGGGTATACAGCGGGTTACAGAAAATAGAAGTAGGTGGTAAAATGCAGGAAGCTATCCGTATTATTTACAAGAACAACGACCTGTTGTATGTAAATATCAACTCCCTGCACAAGATCAGCAAATACACCGGTAAAGAAGGCGTAGAGCCGAGAGTCAACAAACTTGGCAGCGACGCCTGGGATAAGCTGAAAGAAAAGGCCAAAACCCAGGTGAAGGATATTGCCAAAGACCTGATCCAGTTATATGCCGTACGCAAGGCACAGCAAGGCTTTGCGCATACACCGGATACTTATCTGCAAACAGAGCTGGAGGCATCCTTCCTCTATGAAGATACTCCCGATCAGAGTAAAGCTACCGCTGATGTAAAGCGCGATATGGAATCCCCCGCGCCGATGGACAGGCTCGTGTGTGGCGACGTAGGCTTCGGTAAAACGGAAGTAGCTATCCGCGCCGCGTTCAAATCTATCGTGGATGGAAAACAGGCTGCCGTGCTGGTGCCTACTACCATCCTGGCTTTCCAGCATTATAAAACATTCGCAGACCGCCTGAAAGATTTCCCCTGTACAGTAGATTATCTCAACAGGTTTAAATCTTCCAAAGAAAAAAAGGACACACTTAAACGACTGGAAGAAGGAAAGATAGATATCATCATCGGTACCCACGCATTGCTCGGAAAAGAAGTGAAGTTCAAAGACCTGGGAGTATTGGTAGTGGATGAAGAACAAAAATTCGGTGTTTCCGCTAAAGAAAAACTGAAGCAATTCAAACATAACGTAGATACCCTCACACTAACGGCAACGCCTATCCCAAGAACGCTGCAGTTTTCATTGATGGGCGCGCGCGATCTTTCTGTTATCAATACGCCTCCGCCTAACCGGCAGGCGATTGAAACTGAAGTACAGGTATTCAATCAGGACCTGATCCGCGATGCCATCTATTACGAAACCGAGCGTGGTGGCCAGGTGTATTTTATCCACAACCGGGTAAAAGGATTGCAGGAAATGGCCGGTCTGATACAAGGCCTTTGCCCCGATCTGTCTATCGCCACCGCCCATGGCCAGCTCGAAGGGCATCAACTGGAAGAAGTGATACTGGATTTCATTGACCGTAAGTACGATGTATTGGTTTGCACCAACATCGTTGAAAGCGGTGTGGATATCCCCAACGCCAATACGATCATTATCAATAATGCGCATCATTTCGGGCTGAGCGACCTGCATCAGCTGCGCGGACGCGTAGGCCGCAGTAACAAGAAGGCATTCTGTTACCTGCTGGCACCGCCCATGAGTACCTTGCCATCCGATAGCCGCAAACGCCTGCAAACACTGGAACAACACAGTGAGCTCGGCAGCGGCTTCCAGATTGCGATGCGCGACCTCGACATAAGAGGCGCCGGTAACCTGCTTGGAGGAGAACAAAGCGGCTTTATGGCGGAAATAGGATTCGATATGTATCAGAAGATCCTGGATGAAGCAATCCGCGAACTGAAACAAAATGAATTCCGCGATCTGTTCAAAGACCAGCTGGAAGAAAAGAAAGATTTTGTCAGCGACTGTACTATCGATACAGACCTGGAAATACTCATTCCTGATACCTATATCGAAAGCATACAGGAACGCCTGAACCTCTACCAGGAATTGGATAATATCACAGAAGAAGGCCGCTTACAACTATTTACCAACGACCTGATCGACCGCTTCGGTCCTTTACCGGATCCGGTGAAAGACCTGCTGACTACTATCCGCTGCCGCTGGATGGCTATTCAGCTTGGTTTTGAGAAGATGATGCTGAAAGAAGAAAACCTGCGCTGCTATTTTATAAATAACCCAGACTCTCCTTACTTCGAGTCGCCTACGTTCAATCATATATTAACGTATATACAAACCCGTACCAACAACGCCAAATTGAAACAGGTTGGAAAGAATTTTATGCTGGTGGCTTCCCGCATCCGTAGCATGAACGACCTGTACGATTTCCTCAAGGCAATGACCGATAGCCGCAAATAAAATTCAATTGTAACATAATTCTCCCCTGCTCCGTTTCACTGCTTATTTCAGGCAGTGGATACGCCATTCCCGCGTTAACAAAACTTTAGGAAATGCACTTTGTGGAATCACCTGATGTCAACACATCATGAAGGCGTAAACAACAAGTAGCAACTAATTTTTTAAACAATAGAAAAACATCAACACATGAAAAAGGTAATGTTACTAGCAGCAGGTTTATTTATCGCCCTGAGCACATTTGCACAAACCGATGTTAAGCAGCCCGTGAAAAAGATCGAAGTAAACGGATCGGCAGAAGTGGAAATCACACCCGACGAAATCTATTTCAATATCTCCCTGCGGGAGTACCTGAAGGGAAAAAATAAAGTAGAAATCAGCACACTGGAAAAACAACTGCAGAAGGCTGTTCAGGATGCAGGCATTCCTAAATCCGATTTTACAATAGAGAATGTGTATGGCAACAACTACGAAATATGGCGTAAAAAGAAAGATCCGCAGGAATTCATGGCACGCAAACAATACCGTCTGAAATTAAACAGGTTGGATAAGATCAATGAAATCCTTGGTGCAGTGGATGCAGAAGGCATTGAGAGCGCCCGCATCGCTTCTTACTCTTCCAGTAAAATCGAAGCATACCGCAAGGAAGTAAAGATCAAAGCATTACAGGCGGCAAAAGAAAAAGCGGAATATATGCTGGCTGCTATCGGTAATAAGATAGATGGCGTACTGGAAGTGCAGGAAATAGGAATGGATAATTACCCGGATGTTCGCCCGCTGATGGCAAATGCTTACATGAAAGCTGGCAACGCTGCTGCTGATGATGATGTTAATTCAGATATCGACTTCAAAACAATAAAAATCCGCGCTGAAGTAAGAGCTTCCTTTGGTATCAAATAACTACACCCTGGATATATCAAAAAAAAGAGGTTGTTCCATCCGGAACAACCTCTTTTTTTATTAAGATGAACAACTTTTTATTAGAAGCTGTATCTCAGACCCAGCTGCATCTGATAACGTGATGCGAAGAAGTCTTTTGAATACGGCGTACCTGGTTGAGTAAAGCTGTAGGTTGGGTAGTTGTTTACAACCTTTCCGGTTGGGTTCAGACCAACACTCGAAGTTGAGTTGAAAGTGTTTGGTGAGAAGTACTGAATACCCCAGTTTTTATTCAACAGGTTAGTCAGGTTCACGATATCATAAGTTAAAGTGATGGTGTGTAACTTCTTACCACCTGGTTTGAAGTTGAAGTCCTGTGCGAAACGGAAGTCAGCCTGTGTATTCCAGGGAGTGCGTCCGCCGTTACGTTCAGTGAAGTTACCTTTACGACCGCTCAGGTATTTGTCGCTGTTCACATAGTCCATGAAAGCGCCAGCCTGTTGAGCAGCAGTTGGTCCGCCAACTTTATCAGTAAAGAAGTTAGTAGCTTCAGCAACATCTTTCGGGATGTAAGCCAGGCTCACCTGCTGAGGAGTACCCTGGATAGTGGTATTCACGAAACCGTAAGTGAATGGTAAACCGGAAGAAGTATTGAAGAATACAGAGAAGTTAGAAACCCACTTGCCTTTAGAACCCCAGTCTTGTTTGTAAGCCACTGTAGCAACGATACGGTGACGAACATCGAAGTTAGAGTAAGCCAGACCCGGATTGTTCGGATTCAGCGCCTGGTTCAGCTGCCAGTTAGATTCCATAGAGTTACGGATACCGTTGGTCAGATCTTTAGCCTGTCCGTAAGTATAAGCCACCATAGCATTCAGACCGAAAGGGAACACTTTAGATACCTGACCGGTGATGCTGTAACGGTAACCTTTATCGGTGTTCGACAGCAGGTAAGCGTTTGTATACAGCGGGTTGATTTTCTTACCGGAGTAAATAGGCTGTTGCTTATTTACATCATATGCGTAGTAAGTAGGATTATCTACCAGGTTCACCTGTTGGAACATCAGGTCTTTTATCACTTTAGTATAAATACCTTCGATAGTGAATTTCCACTGATCGCGGGTAGTATAATCCAGTGCCAGGCTACTTCTCCATACCTGCGGCATTTTGAAGTTATTGTCGATCATATCTACCTGTGTAGCAGTAGAAGGATCAGTTACGTTAACACCGTTCTGTTTCGCGAAATCAGCAATACCATTAGGTGACGGTTTTGCTGCAGGCTGTGGAGTGTTTACAGCTGGTTTTTTCTGATCGTATGCACCATAAGTAACACCGTTGTTATAGTAAGCATAGCCTAACCATGCGAACGGAATACGACCGGTGAATAAACCTGTACCACCACGTAATACCAGACTGTTATCGCCCTTGATATCGTAGTTGAATCCTAAACGCGGAGAGATCTGCACATTGTTCAGGAAGTCGTTTTTGATATCCTTAGGTTTGGTATACGTGTAAGTAGTACCGTAGTTAGGATCTTCCGGAGCTTTGATGGTCTTGTCGCTCAAAGGCTGTTTGTTCGGAATACCAGTGTAGTCGAAACGGATACCAGGAGTGATACGGAAGCGGTCTGTCAGCTGAATTTCATCCTGTCCGTATAAGCTCAGCAGGTTCACTTTGAACTGTGCCGGAGGATGGTTCCAGATATAGTCACGTGAGTTATCGGTATAGTTGTAGTTACCGCGTACACGGGCTGGTTTGTTGTTCAGGAAGTCAGCAATGCTGTCATAATCCAGACGGCCGTTCCAGGAGTTAACGAAACCATAGGTGATATTGTAGAATTCGTTGTGAGTACCGATAGTGATAGTGTGGTTACCTTTGAACAGGGTAACGTTATCGGTTACTTCGAATGTTTTCTGCTTCATGTTGAAGATACTTGCTTCACGGTCAGTACCCAGGAAGATGGTAGAACCAGGAGTTCTACCCTTGATCTGGATCTGTGGTACAGCCGGATCAGACAGCGGATCTCTGTAGTCATGGATGTTGGAATAACCCAGGATCAGGCTGTTAGACAAAGTACTGTTGAAGTTACTTTTCAGTTCTGCAACTGTAGAAGACTGGTTGTTCACCTGTTTGAAGTCGATGCCGCTGAAACGGAAGTTCTGTTGGTCGCGCTCCAGGTTGGTCGCATCAGAAACAATAGTGTTGTTGCGGAGCGACAGTTGGTGTTTGTCGTTGATGTGCCAGTCTAAACGGTTGAAAAATTTAGTAGAGTTAGAATTGATGGTGGTGTTGCCGGCAGTTCCCGGATCAACGCCATAAGATTTCATCAGTGCAGTGATATCTGCTGCGTCTTTTTCAGTCAGTATACCACCATTATCAGCAGAACCGGCTGCGAGAATCACAGGATCCACACGGCGGGTGATTTCTTCGTTGGTGAAGAAGAACAGTTTGTTCTTGATGATAGGGAAGCCAACTCGTACACCAGCCTGGTATTCGTGGAAATCGCTCGGCAGTTTGGAACCATCACCGGCGTTGTTTTTACCAACCAGGGCAGCAATACGGCCAAAACCGTAAATAGAACCGTGAACTTCGTTGGTACCACTGCGGGTTACGGCGTTAACGCTACCTCCGAGGAAGTTACCCACCTTAACATCAAACGGAGCCAGTAATACCTGTACATCCTGGATCGCATCAACAGATACGGGGTTAGTACGGGTGCTGCTACCTGGCTGACCGCTGGTGTTGCTCTGGCCACCCAAAGAAGGGCTGAAACCAATCGCATCGTTATTGATAGCACCATCCACGGTTACGTTGTTGTAACGGTAGTTGGTACCCAGGAAAGAGTTATTGTTGCTCTGAGGAGTAACCTTGGTCAGATCCTGCAGACTGCGGCTCAACGAAGGAATCGTTTTGATCTGCTCTTGCCCTACCCTGGTACCACCTGATTTGCTGCCGGTGTTACCAGTTACTACTACTTCACTCAATGCAGTAGATTCTTCCTGCAGTTTGAAGTTAAAGTTAGTAGTTCCAAGTCCGAGGTTAACATCTGACTTTACTTCTTTTTTATATCCAATAAATGAAACGGTGATAGTGTAAGGACCGCCTGGGTTCAGGTTAGGCAGTATATAACGGCCGTCTGTGTTGGTCTGGACGCCGGTTTTAGCACCGGTAGCGTTATTGACTACTACTACAGTTACTCCCGGGATAGCCTGACCTCCAGGATCAGAAACTTTACCCGTTACAACAGATGTGGTTACTTGCGCCTGTACATTGTTGTAAAATAGAATTACAAGAAAGCTAATTAATAGCGTGTAAAATGATTTCATAAACCGATGTAAGTATTTACAGGTGCAAAGGAACTAGTCCAAAACAACCAGAATGTTAACAGATTATTACGGAATTGTTAAGGACTGCATAAACTGGACGCTAAAAAGTCAATTATTCGTTTTTGGGGTTTAGAAAACATCAGTTTTTTGACTTAATGTAACCTTAATGTTAACAACTGACCGGAAATCAGTTACGGATTCTATGTTAAGTCAGGGTAAAGCACAAATGAATTGTGATAATTTTAACGGACTGTAGGGCACTTAAACAGAAGGCCCCGCCTTTAAAGGCAGGGCCGGTTGATATTCATCAAAAAGTGCTGTTAGTAAATTTGGACTTTAAAAGTCCCGTCCGTTAAAGGTTTTTCGATATCACCATTTATTAATGCACCGGAGAATATGCCCTCCGCGTGTTTACTATTAATGTCTGTTACGATTACCGTAATATTATTTCCCATGTATCCGGTCTGCCTTTGCTGTATATCCATCAACGACATCTCCACACCTGACGTATAAGTACCGGCATGTACAGAATCAGGAAAGGTGATCATCAACTCCATATGCTGACCAAAATTATTGGTCACGCCATCGATGACCAGCGTTTTCTTTCCATCATATATGGTATCAGTTAAATAAGCAGCCGGAGTACTGGCATGATAAAAGTCGGTACCTAATTTAAAAGAGAATATGCTGGCAGGTGCCGGGCCATTATTTTTATTGCAGGAATACAGGACTATGCTGCATATCATAGCAGCAATTGCCCAAAAGGATCTCATTTGCATCATGCAGTCAGTTTACAGTCAGGTATGCCGGAAAAACCAGTGCCAGCCGCATTTCAGCAGCTGGCAATCATTTGAATTGACATAGGATACTGGTTCTGTTTCGTTGGCATAGGGATAATATACCTGCAATATATATAAAATTTTATTAATTAAATATATTTTATATAGATGATAGCTGGATTTATTGTTGCTTTGCCAGGTAATATTACCGGAGTTATTTCATAATCGCAGGGTTCCCGGATTTGCCATAATTAACACTTTTTTTGCGCACGAATTGTGTATTATTACGGTTCTCAATTACAAGCACATTATGTCATCGGAAGTAGTTAAACAGTTACAGGAGGCCGTTCAGTTTTCGCCGGAAAATGTGCCTTTACGCTTGCACCTGGCCCAGGTGCTGCTTCAGGATTATGATTACGCTGCCGCGGAAGAGCAATACAGGAAAGTATTGGAATTATCTTCTGCCAACACAGCGGCACAGCTGGGACTTGCACGGACATTCTATCATCAGCAGAAGTACTCAGCAGCCATTGTTGTGCTTGAACAGCTGGAGCATCGGGAGCCTGATCATTTTGATGCGTTGCTATTGCATTGCCGCATACTCGTTAAGGAAAAGTCGATGCCCCAGGCAAAGGAAATATATCAACACCTGTTACAGATCAATCCTGGTTTTCGTGATGAAGCGCTGGATGGGCTTTTCAGAGTAGTACAACAGTCGCCTCCACCATCTTTCGATAATAATGATGATGATGATATCGGAGAGGCAGAGCGTCAGTTCATGCTGGAGAAACCTGAAATCAATTTTGCAGATGTGGGTGGTATGGAGAGAGAAAAACAGGAAATAGACCTGAAGATTATCAAGCCCCTGCAATTTCCTGATCTTTATAAAGCTTACGGTAAAAAAGCCGGTGGTGGTATATTGCTCTACGGGCCTCCAGGATGTGGTAAAACCTACCTGGCTAAAGCCACGGCCGGCCAGATACAGGCTGAGTTCATCAATGTAGGTATCCATGATGTATTGGATATGTGGGTCGGCAACAGTGAAAAGAACCTGCACAGCTTATTTGAACTGGCCCGGCAAAGCAAGCCCTGTGTATTGTTTTTTGATGAAGTGGATGCACTCGGAGCCAACCGGTCAGCACTCCGGCAAACAGGCGCCACACACATCATCAATCAATTCCTTGCTGAGATGGATGGAATTGCGGCAAGCAACGAAAATATCCTGATCATCGGAGCTACCAACGCCCCGTGGAGCCTGGATCCGGCATTCCGCCGCCCTGGTCGTTTCGACAGGATCATTTTTGTAGCGCCTCCTGAAACTGATGGCCGGGAAGAAATCCTGAAACTGCAGTTGCGCGATAAACCCATCAGCGATATTAATTTCAGCGCCATCGCCAAGGCTACGGCTGGTTATTCCGGCGCCGATCTGAAGGCAATTGTAGATATAGCAGTGGAAGAAAAACTGCTGGAAGCACTGCAAAAAGGAGCACCACAGCCCATCACCCAGAAAGAGTTACTGAAAGCTGCTAAAACCCATCGGCCTACCACCAGGGAATGGTTCAATACTGCCCGTAACTATGCGCTGTATTCCAATGAAACCGGCCTTTATGACGATGTGCTGAAATACCTGGATATTAAGAAATAACGTTTATGGCTGTATTAATTCAGCGCGCACAGATTTTATTGCAACAAGGTCGTTTTGAAGACGCTTTTACGACACTCCGTCAGCATTTGAGCACCAATGCCCATGATACCGACGGGTTGTTTCTGCTGGCGATCTGTTACCTGGAAACAAACAAACTCCCGGAAGCCGCGCAGGTAGCGGGAGATGCCCTCTCTTTTGCTCCTCACGATGATCGTTTCCTATATCTGCAATCCAGAATAGCATTCCTTAAAAATCAATACCAGGAGGCTATTCAGGCAATTAAAGCCGCAGTGGCACTTAATCCATACCGGGTGGATTATTTTGCCATGTGGAGCCAGATATTACTTTCCCGGAAAGATTATGAAGGTGCACTGCATAAAGCAGAAGAAGGACTCGCGGTTAATCCGGAAGATGAAGCCTGTCTGAACCTCCGCTCTCATGCCCTTTTTAACCTCGGGAAAAAAGAAGAAGCGTTTTCTGATCTGCACGAGGCGTTGGAACATAATCCGGAAAATGCCTACACCCATGCCAATCTGGGCTGGAAGTGGCTCGAAGCCGGTAATCATCGCAAGGCGCTGGAACACTTCAGAGAATCCCTGAAAATAAATCCCAATAACGACTGGGCCCGGCATGGTATGGTACAGGCCATGAAAGCAAGATACTGGCTCTACCGCCAGTTCCTGAACTATGCCTTTTTCATGGGCCGTCAGAAAGCACGTACGCAATGGATTATTATCATTGCCATCTTTGTGCTGACACAGATAGCCAACCAGGTATTTTTCCCGCTGTATGTATTGCTGGCACTGTTGGCGATATCTACCTGGCTTATCACGCCGGTAAGTAATCTCTTCCTGCGACTGAATCCCTACGGAAGATATGCACTCAGCCGTGAGCAAACACAGGTATCTAATATCGTAGGGATACTCCTTTCTGTGGCCCTGGCAGCAGCTATCAGTTACTGGATCACCAATTTGCAGGGACTGTTGGCGCTGAGCATTTGTTCCGGTATTATGTTGTTGCCGGCAGCCGGTTTTTATATTCCTGAAAGTAAAAAGAATCGCAACATTATTCGCTGGTATACACTTAGTCTTGCTGCCCTCGGTATTATGGGCGTAGGCTACGCGTTCATTACAAACGATCCTTTTAATATATTCGTTACCGTTATGCTGATAGGTGTTTTCCTGTATCAGATATTGGCGAATTATATATTGACGAGAGAGAATTAGAGAAAGAATTAGGAATATAGAATGAAGAATTAAGAAATAACTCGAAGACCTTAGCGGATAATTACTAATCGCTAAGGTCTTCGAGTTATTTCTTAATTCTTCATTCTATATTCTTAATTCTCTACTATGCGTCAATCTTCGCATACTTCGCATGCGACTCAATGAACGCTCTGCGTGGAGGTACTTCGTCTCCCATCAGCATGCTGAATACGCGATCCGCTTCAGCAGCACTTTCAATGGTTACCTGTTTCAGGGTACGCTGTTCAGGATTCATGGTGGTATCCCACAATTGCTCAGCATTCATTTCACCCAAACCTTTATAACGCTGAACAGTTACGCTGTCTTCTTTACCGCCGCCGGCCAGTCTGGTGATGGCTTCTTTGCGTTGGTCTTCCGTCCAGGCATAGATTTGTTCCTTTCCTTTCTTCACCAGGTACAGTGGAGGCTGGGCAATGTATACATAACCCTGCTCTACCATCGCTTTCATATAACGGAATACAAAGGTCAGGATGAGGGTGGCAATGTGGCTTCCGTCCACATCGGCATCCGTCATGATGATGAGTTTGTGATAACGCAGTTTGGTGAGGTTCAGGGCTTTATCATCTTCTTCAGTACCGATGGTTACGCCCAGGGCAGTGAAGATATTTTTGATTTCATTGTCTTCATAAATTTTATGCTCCATGGCTTTCTCCACATTCAGAATCTTACCACGCAGCGGCAGGATCGCCTGGAAGTTACGGTTACGACCCTGTTTGGCAGTACCACCCGCAGAGTCACCCTCTACCAGGTACAGTTCACATTTTGCAGGATCGTTATCGGAGCAGTCGGCCAGTTTACCAGGCAGGCCGCTTCCGGTCATCACGCTCTTACGTTGTACCAGCTGGCGGGCCTTCCGGGCAGCTTCACGCGCCTGTGCGGCCAATACTACCTTGCTGATCACCGTCTTGGCTTCCTTGGGATTTTCTTCCAGGAAAGCATCCAGTACAGAAGCAACAGAGCTGTCTACAACGCCCATCACATCCGAGTTACCCAGCTTGGTTTTGGTTTGTCCTTCAAACTGAGGCTCAGGTACTTTCACGCTGATGATAGCGCTAAGACCTTCGCGGAAGTCATCTCCGGTCACTTCTACCTTCGATTTCTCAAACATTTTATTCTTATCACCATAAGCCTTGAACACGCGGGTAATAGCACGACGGAAGCCGGCTACATGCGTACCCCCTTCAATGGTGTTGATATTATTTACGTAGGAGAAGATGTTTTCGCTGAAGGCATCATTATAAACCATCGCTACTTCCACTGCCACATTAGATGCGGGATCATGAGCTTCCACATAAATGGGAGCCGGCAGCAGCGGGTTACGACGACCACTCTTATCAAGCATCTGGATAAATTCCTTGATACCGCCTTCGCTGTAGAAAGTTTCAGAAAAGATCTTTCCTTCTTCATCTTTCTCGCGTTCGTCGGATAAAGTGATGCTGATTTTGCGGTTCAGGTAAGATAATTCGCGCAAGCGGCTGGCAAGGATCTCACGGTTGTAGGTGGTTTCCTTGAAAATCTCATTATCGGGTTTGAAAAGAATAGTGGTGCCTGTTTTGTCGCTGTTGCCGATTTCCCGTACAGCATACTGCGGCACACCACGATGGAATTCCTGCTCGAATATTTTTCCTTCACGTTCTACAGTAACATACAGTTTAGTACTCAGGGCGTTCACGCAACTCACACCTACCCCGTGCAAACCACCGGATACTTTATAGGTGTTTTTGTCAAATTTACCACCCGCGTGAAGCACCGTCATTACTACTTCGAGCGCTGAACGGCCTTCTTTCGGAATGATACCTGTGGGAATACCACGACCATCATCATATACCCGGATGGAATTATCCTCCAGTATGGTCACCTCGATGTTTTTGCAATATCCTGCCAGGGCTTCGTCAATGGAGTTGTCTACGACCTCATAAACCAGGTGATGGAGACCTTTGATGCCAATATCACCGATATACATCGCCGGACGCTTCCGTACAGCTTCAAGTCCTTCCAATATCTGTATACTCCCTGCATCATATCCATTACTGCTGGGGCTGGGTGCTTGCACTAATTCTTCGCTCATATGTTGGTGTAAAATCTATTAGAAATAAAAACGGTAGACAATCATGCAAAAATACGAAAAATAAGCCTTATTTCCACAAAAGAAGGGCTGTTTTTATGAGGTATGGACAGGGCATTTTTTCCACTATAAATTTCCAGTACCAGCAATATTTTTAACTCCTGTAAACAAAGTTTTCCACACCAGGTTAAAAAAGGACTTCCGCGGATCGCGGTTATAAGTAACATTGGCGGTACGCGGTTTTTCGTTTTTTAAGGGGTTCGACTCATTGATAACCATTACATTAGCAACTAGGCTCATAAGTCCTTTACGCTTGAATTCCTTTTGCCCTTTTTCCAGCTCCAGTACGGCTATTTTCAGATTATTATAGAGCATTTTCACAGATGCAGCGGCTTTTTTTTCATCCCCTTTTATATTAAATGTCAGATCCTGTATGTCACAGGAGCGGATTTCCACTTTGCCCATTGCTTTGGTAACCACGTTAAGGTCTTTTCCGTTCATGTTTTTGAGCTGCCCGCTTATATCGAAATGCCCGGCTTTATCTGTCAGGTTGAAATCGAATAAGGCAGTGAGCTTGCCACTTTGCATGAATACCGCATCAAACTTAGCGGTCATATGATTATTGGCAGCCACCATGGAATCGATATTGGTGATATTTCTGAATAGCGCGTGGATATGACTGAAGGTAACATATCCGGTTTGCTCGGTGACCGGGCTCAGTTCCGTGTATTGCAGAGTTACATTGCTGCCGGTGAGACTGTCTACATACAGTGGCAGCTTCAGTTGCTGCAATAATTGCTGCGGATAACGCGAGGGCTCCTTTTCCGGTGGCATGGGCAACATCCGGTTCCGGTAGATGTTGACCTTACCGCCCTGTATATTGAGCCGCTGCACCCAAACCTGTTGTTCCTGCAGTAGCAGCCTGGGATCCAGGTTACGCAGGCTGATATTGTTCAATAGTACTTCATACCGATCCTGCTGAACGCCACCGGTAGCCTGTTGAAATCCTGCAGGATCATAGCGGGGTTCCAGGCCCACCTGCCCCAGGTGCAGTGTCCGTTGGGCAGCATCGTACCTGATGCCCCGTATATGAACCAGATACAGGCTGTCGCGTGTTCTGTTCTCATAATCCTTCATCCCGATCTCATAGTTGCGCGCATAAAGAAAACGGGTGGGATCGTTCAGGGCCAGGGAGTCGATCAGGAAATCTTTGATCCTTACCCGCAGGTGACTGAACTGATGAACGACCCTCGAAGAATCCCGCCGGGTAAAAACGTATTTAAAGTTAGTGCTGTCTAACACAAGCTTGCCGACAAAAATAGATTTCATCCGCGGAGAAATGTTCTGATAGGCAGTTCGGGGCCGGGTGGTATCCCTTACCCGGAGATCCTGTTCCAGTATGATATGGGGATTGGTGACTGTTAGGATCCCGATACTCAGATTTTTCCCTATAAAATAGCTCCAGGGTTTAAAGTATTTCAGCTCCAGTTTATCAACACTGATATTATATAAATTTACAGGGGCTTTCTGGTGAGCCAGCAGGCGGTTATAGACGGATGAGTCGGCTGACATACTGGCATTTTCCAATGTCACACTGCCGGAAAGTACGTTCAACCGGAGGTCTTTGAACTTTACGCTGTACAAGCTGTCCGACATTTCCAGCACATATGCCTGCAGCTCCCGTTTCAGCAGCTTATTCCAATGAACATTAAGATACCATCCGGTGCACAGTACCAATAAGAGGAGTATGCCGGAAGTTATCAGGAGGCGTTTTACCAGACTGCCTTTATTAAATCCGCTTTTAGCCATCTGTTAAGGATAAACGAAAATCAATTCATGAAAATACCGGTTTTGCCGGAACGAAAAAAGCGGGAGGTTTAATGTGTATTGTAACTGTATTGTCAAAACCTGTTCGCTTAAAAAATGAATGCCTAAATTTGTGACTTCTATAACAGCTCGGCATTAAAAAACAGGTAAAGTGAAAGAATTACAGGAAATATTGTCTTTAGCAATTCCCCAGCCAGCAATGAGTGATCAGCTGCGACTGGCGGAACAGGATAGTGTGTCAGTACCTGACTGTCTGGATTTTACTTTACAACGATTTACCTACGATAAACCGCTGCCGGTAGAAGATGTGGCAATGGTTGTTTATCAGCCAGCCAAAAGAGGGCAGTCTGCTGCCATAGAGTTGCGTTACTGTGTGGCTGGCAGTAAATACTGTAAAAACCCGGCCTGCACTGATCAGTTATGTGCGGATGGAAAGAAGGATGCCTGTACAGACAAGATGCCTTCAGTAGATCTGATTACCGTACGTTTTCAACCAGCTTTTATTCAATCCCTGCAGAAAGGAACTACTACCTTCCCTCTCTTTGAAAACCAATCGCGTAAACCTTTCGTAAAAACCATACAGCCCTGTACCAAATCTAAGTCAGTGCTGGAAACAATGGTACATCATAACTACGAAGGAATTCTGAAAAATATATTCCTGCAAAGTCGTGCCCTGGATCTGCTGCTGTACAGCTCCGACCAGTTCATGCAAAATGATACAGAGGAGCGTTACGGATGCCGTTTCCTCACACACCTGGAAGACCGGGAAAAAATAGAAAATGCCCGCAGCATTCTGCTGGAGCAGCTGGATTCACCGATCACTATCCGGGATCTGGCTCGCAGGGTAGCCATGAATGAATGTTACCTCAAGAAAGGATTTAAAGCCATGTACGGCACCACCATTTACGATTATTTCCAGAAGGAACGCATGGAGAAAGCCAAGGGGCTGCTCTATGAAAAGGGAATGTCGGTTTCTGAGGTGGCTATGCTGATGGGCTATTCCTGTATCTCTCACTTCTCTACTGCATTTAAAAAACATACCGGGTTAAAGCCCTGCGAATTGCTGCTGCGCTGACATAGTAACGTATCAGTCCGCTTTTGTAATGCCTTTCCGGCAGCAGATTGTGCGCATTTTCCCACTTCGATCATTACTTTTCCCGATTTGAAAAGTGAAAGCAGGAATATAGCTGTTACTTTGTAACGCGATAGGCAAATATCTATTTGCGTTTCCCATAAGCTTCCTTATCAGATTTGACCATGGAAGAAACCTGGCTGGCATAAGTAAGTAAAGCCATAAATTATACTTGCATCATATCAAACACCATTGAAGTGCAAATATGCCAGACAAGTTTCTACCAGATTTTATAAAGTCGTTCGCTTCAGCGCGCGACTTTTTTTATTTCCGGAATCGCTGGTAGTATGCATGAAAAAACCCCGCCCAAAAGAGCAGGGTCTGTCCTATTTATCCCTATACCTATGAAATACGTGTTTGAATTATTCAGTGATAGTGCCAGCGTCGTTCAACAGCACTGATTTATCTGCACCATTATCCTGAATATCTATTTTGTAGTATGACGCCACATCTGCTCTTTCAATTTTCCAGCCATCTTTTATGGTGGCACTCGGATACTTCGCTTTTAATGTACCAGCTACAGTTCCGGGTAATGTCTGAGCATCGTATTCACTTCTGGTGGCAACCCATTTGCCATCTCCATCATACTCTGCAATTGTTTTGATATTTTCTTTCTGGAAATTTGCTGTCCAATGTCCTGCACTAGTCTTAGTCCACTTAGCTGTTCCTACACCAGCAAAATTCTGATCAAAAGAACTTTTCACTGCTTCCGGTGCCTGCACCGCTTTCGCAATTACTTTTTTTGTTTTTTTAACTGATTTTTTCTGCTGTGCAAAAGTTATGCCGGAAGTGAATATAACCGCACAAAATATTAACGTCAACTTTTTCATATCTGATATGGTTTTTTCGTTGGGTTAAATTTTTTAAACTTCAAGGTTTTTCTAATCTTCCTGGCTAGTTATCTAAAACAATGCCAAAAACGCAATTTAAATTCTATTTATTGCAAAGTACTAAAAAAAAAGTAAAAATTGTTCAAAAAGCGATGTTTTTAGTAAAGTAGCCTTTACTGGTGCCAGTGTATTTTCTTAACTTCGCACAATTTTAATCAATTATTGTCTCAATAACATCAAAGGACGGGGAATTGTTTTATGTCCAGTAAGTACCAGGAATATAATCAGCTGAATTTACCTCAGATAGAGAAAGATATACTTCAACAATGGGAGGATCAACAGACTTTTGAAAAAAGTGTGGAGGTGCGCGATGGAGCTACTCCTTTTGTATTTTATGAGGGACCTCCGAGTGCGAATGGTCTGCCAGGCATTCACCACGTTATTTCACGTACCCTGAAAGATCTGGTGTGCAGGTATAAAACCATGCGTGGTTACCAGGTGAAGCGTAAAGGTGGCTGGGATACCCACGGATTGCCGGTAGAGCTTGGGGTGGAGAAGATGTTGGGGATTACGAAAGAAGACATAGGAAAGAAGATCTCTGTTGCGGAATATAACGACACTTGTCGTAAGGAAGTATTGAAGTACAAGGATATGTGGGACGACCTGACCCGTAAAATGGGATATTGGGTGGACCTCAAGGATCCTTATATCACTTTTGACAATAAATATATTGAGTCGCTTTGGTGGTCTTTACAAACATTATATAAGAAAGGGCTCCTTTATAAAAGTGTAAGCATTCAGCCGTATTCTCCTGCAGCCGGTACCGGTTTAAGTTCGCATGAGCTGAACCAGCCGGGAACCTACAAGGATGTAAAAGACACCACCATAGTGACGATGTTTAAGGCAAAGAAAGCAGATAATTCAAAGTTCCTCTTCGATGCTGCCGGTTCTGATGAGGTATTTTTCCTCGCCTGGACCACTACCCCATGGACATTACCATCTAACCTGGGCCTGACAGTAGGAGCCAATATAGAATACGCATTGGTACATACTTTCAATCCATATACCCATCTTTCTATAAATGTAGTAGCGGCAAAAGTATTGCTACATAAATATTTTAAGGCAGAAGGGGAGAATGGTGATTTTGGCGCCTATAAAGACGGTGACAAGGTTATCCCCTGGAAAGTATTGACTACATTCAAAGGTAGTCAGCTGGAAAACCTTCGTTATGAGCAGTTATTCCCATTTGCGCAGCCGGAAGAAGGAGATCCTTTCCGTGTCCTGATCGGGGACTTCGTTACCACGGAGGATGGTACTGGTATTGTGCATACTGCCCCTGCCTTTGGGGCGGACGATAACCGCGTTGGCAGAAAATATGGAATCGGTATCCTGACATTAGTAGACAGGGAAGGAAAATTCACTGACAATGTAGGTGAATTTTCAGGGAGATATGTGAAGAATTATAAAGATGATCCCGATTATAAAGATGTGGATGTTGATATAGCTGTGAAGCTGAAGAAAGAGAACAGGGCATTTAAAGTAGAAAAATACGAGCACAGCTATCCTCACTGCTGGCGCACAGATAAACCTGTTTTATATTATCCGCTGGATGCCTGGTTTATTAAAACCACCGCGCTGAAAGACAGGATGGTGGAATTGAATAAGACCATCAACTGGAAACCTGCATTTACCGGAACGGGCCGTTTTGGTAACTGGCTGGAGAATATGGTCGACTGGAACCTCAGCCGCAGCCGGTACTGGGGAACTCCGCTGCCAATCTGGAGAACAGAAGACGGTACGGAGGAAATCTGCATTGGTAGTATAGAAGAGCTAAACCAGGAAATACGCAGGGCAAACCAGGTGCTTGGCGGCGACGTAAATAAATCATACCTGCATGAAGGTATCCTGGATCTGCATAAACCATATGTAGATGAAATTATTCTGGTAAGCAAAGGTGGTAAGCCGATGCGCCGGGAGCCCGATCTGATAGATGTTTGGTTCGATAGTGGTGCTATGCCATATGCACAGTGGCACTATCCGTTTGAAAATAAAGAGCTGTTGGATAAAGGGGAAGCATTCCCTGCCGACTTTATCGCTGAAGGGGTAGATCAGACTCGCGGCTGGTTCTATACGTTGCATGCGTTGGGGGTAATGCTGTTTGACAGTGTAGCCTATAAAACAGTGGTATCCAACGGCCTGGTGCTCGATGCCAAAGGCCAGAAAATGAGTAAGCGCCTTGGCAACGTAGTAAATCCCTTTGAAACCATTGATAAATACGGTGCCGACGCTACCCGTTGGTACCTGATTACGAATGCTTCCCCGTGGGATAGCCTGAAATTCGATGTAAAAGGTATCGGAGAAGTACAGCGTAAGTTGTTTGGTACCTTATATAATACCTATAACTTCTTCGCGATGTATGCGAACCTGGACAATTTCTCCTTCAGGGAAGCATACATCCCATTAGAAGAGCGCCCGGAAATAGATCGTTGGATCATTTCTGTGCTGAATACCCTGGTGAAGGATGTGACCGGTAGCCTTGATGATTACGAGCCTACTCAGGCGGGCAGAGCCATAGAGCGTTTCGTGGATGAGCAGCTGAGTAACTGGTATGTACGCTTATGCCGCCGCCGGTTCTGGAAAGGAGATTACGAACATGATAAAATTAGTGCTTACCAGACCTTATATGAGTGCCTGGAAAAGATAACTCAGTTGATGGCACCGGTGTCGCCGTTCTTCAGTGACTGGTTATTTAACAACCTCAACCGGGTGAGCAAGCGTAGCAGCGCTGTTTCCATACATCATACCGATTTCCCGGTGGTGAATGACGCTGCAATAGACGCTGACCTTGAAGAAAGAATGCAGCTGGCGCAGGATATTTCCTCATTGGTATTATCCTTGCGTAAGAAGGTGAATATCAAGGTTCGTCAGCCATTGCAGAAGATTCTGATTCCGGTGGCAAATTCACATATGCAGGAGCAGATCGAAAAAGTCGCTGACTTGATAAAAAGTGAAGTGAATGTCAAAGGGATTGATTATCTTACGGAAACAGAAGGTTTTATCAAGAAAAAGATTAAACCTAACTTCAAGTCGCTCGGTAGCAAAATGGGAGCAAAGATGAAATCGGTGGCTGCAGCTATCAGCGCATTCTCAGAAACAGATATTGCCTCTATTGAGCGTGAGGGGCATTTCAACCTGGTGGTGGAAGGAGAGCAGTTGCAAATCCAGCTTTCTGATGTTGAGATAATTTCCGAAGATATTCCGGGATGGACAGTAGCCAATAAAGGCGCTTTGACAGTAGCGCTGGATATTACTATTACCCCCCTGTTACTGGACGAAGGAAATGCAAGGGAATTGGTGAATCGTATACAGAAAATCCGCAAGGATAGTGATTTTGCATTGACTGACAGAATTGACGTTACGGTAGAAAGTGTGGAGTCCCTGAAATCGGCCATTATAAACTATAATGACTATATTTGCACGGAAATTTTGGCAGATAGCCTGGAATTAGTGGAGCAATTACAGCATGGTACAGAAATAGAGGTGAATGACCTTAAATTTAATGTATTAGTTAACAAAAAAAGCTAATCCCCCATGGCAACAAAAAAGAAGGTTGCTACGAAAACGACCCAAAAGGCAGCTCCAGCTAAGAAAACTGTGGCGAAAGCGATAACAGTAAAGAAAGCTGCCAAACCAGCTGCACCGGCAAAAAAAGCTGTGCCTGCTCCTAAGAAAGCAGCGGCTGTAAAACCAGCCCCTGCAAAAAAGGCAGCTCCAAAAGCAGCAGCTAAACCGGTAGCCAGCAAAGCCGTGGTGGCTAAAAGCCCTGCAAAGAAGGCCGTACCGGCCCCTAAAACTGCAGTGAAAAAGGCACCAGCCTCTAACAGTAAACCCGCATCCGTCAAGAAAGTTGCTGTACCTGCGAAATCGACCGTAAAAAAAGAGCCTGCTGTAAAGCAGAAAGTGGTAACGAAAAGTGTTTCCGCTGAAAAACAGAAACCATTTATTTCTAAGTCAGAAGAAAAAGAACTTAAAACGATGGCAGTAAAGAAAGCAGATACTAAGGTAGAAGTTGCTAAGGAAAAGGAATCCACCAAGAAAGCAGCGGAAAAGCCTGTTGTTAAAGCAGAAAAACCAGCGAAGGCGGAAAAATCAGAGAAACCTGAGAAGTCTGAAAAAGCCGAAAAGAAGGAGAAAGGTGGAAAAAGCCCCCTGGTAACTTACCAGCCGGAGTTCACCAAATCTGTATTGGACCAGCCTGCCCAGTCAAGCGGCCCTGTATACAGGTACAGTGATGCTGACCTTCAGGAATTCAGAGAACTGATCCAGAAGAAACTGGAATCTGCCAAAAAAGAGCTTGTTTATCTGCAGGGATTAATTACCCGTAAAGATGAAGCCGGTACTGATGATACTGAGAATAAATATATGAGCATGGAAGATGGAAGTGGTTCCCAGGAAAGGGAACAGCTGAACCAGATGGCTAGTCGTCAGATCCAGTTCATTGATCACCTGGAGAAAGCTATGGTGAGAATTGAGAATAAAACTTATGGCATTTGTCGTGTAACCGGTAAGCTTATCGATAAAGCGCGCCTTAGAGCTGTGCCTCATGCCACATTGAGCATTGAAGCAAAACTGGCAAAAAGCAAATAAGCCGTAAAATATAAAGCTGTTAAAGCAAGATGGCCAGAGCAGATCACTATCTGCTCTGGCCATCTTGCTTTAACAGCTTTATCGAAATATTCTTACACTGCTGCTTTGTTATTTTTATTACGCATCTGCCGTAATGCGAAATATATGAGTCCTGCTCCAGCCAGTCCCACCAGACTTCCCACTCCAATCCTGCGAGCCTGTTTCTTGCTGATGGTGGGCAATCTGATACCGAATTTTGCAGGGCTGGCCTGCGCAATATCCAATAGCGGTATCAGTGAGATGCCACTAATGATCTTGTCGGCAACCTTTTCTACAGCACTGCCACGATATTGTGGACAAAACGCAACGCCAATCCCCGCATCGGATAATAATCTGGTGTCGTGTTTACTATCTCCCACATAAATAATATTTTGTGGATTTACCTGATATTGTTGCGCAATGTAAGGATACATATAGCTTCTGCAATACTCGTCACCTTTCATAAAATAATCAGCAACAGAAAATTCACCGGTTGCCACACTATTAACCAGGTGCAGTTTGTTAGCGAATACGAAGTCCATTCCGAGCTTATTTTTGATGTGGCGGGCTACAGTGCCAAATCCTTCTGTGATGAGACCGCAGGCATATCCTCTTTTCTTCAGCTCTCTTACTATTTCCCTGATCCCCGGTACAAGTGGAATCGCATCTGCTACTTCCAGCAATTCTGCAATATTGCGTCCTTCAAACAAGGTAGCCGTTAGTTTCATTGTAGTTATTGGATCATAGCCTGCAGATTCAATCTCTTCCAATGCCTCTTCCTGACCAAAAGCTACTGCAGCCCATTGCATGTAGCGTTGCGTAAATACAGCGTGATCGAGATTGAAGATGACCATCTTCTGCAATTTGTCGATCGATTCCAGTATGGAATATTCCATCTGTTCGCGTATGAGGTTGATATTACCGAGTGTTTCCAGGTTTTCCTGTGGAATATTTTCCGCCTTACGCAGAATTGTTCTGGATACTTCTCTCGACATCTTACTCAACTGTTCCCAGGTTTGCATGGCATTTTCCACCTTACCGATATTAGCTTCCTGAATGCGGGCGCCCAGGTGATGCATATCTATCAGTAAACCAATGTCTACACCATAATCATTTTCAAATTGTACCTGAGAAAGGAATGACTTTTTTGCAGCAATCATACCGCTTAGCGGCTGTTGAAAATGTGCCAGCTCCGGGAACAGGATACTCAGCAGGGGCTTGGCCACCAATTGTGTGACCCTGCCAGCCTGCCGCTCAAAATAGGATTTGATGAAGTCGGCTTCATCTTTTTCAATAGGACCTGCTAATAGGTCTACAATATTATCCGGGTACGTAAGTATATCGCCATCTACATAAGCAATAATATCATATCGGGCAGCCATCATTCCTTCCCGCATGGATATCCCCTTCCCGCGCTGGCTGCTCGTGATCACCCGTACCTGTTCCTTCATGGCTTCTTCCACAGTATTGTCTGTGGAATTATCATCAACGATGATAATCTCAATTTTACGGGATGTTTTTTTTACTGTCTTAATAACCTGGCGTATGGTAGCACCTTCGTTTAATACAGGAATTACTACAGAAATCATAGGAGTTCGCTATGTTAAAGGTTAAAAAATAGTACTGCTTAGAGCTGGTATTGGCCTGTCAGGGCCGAATATAAACAAAAACCATACCTGTTGCCGAATGGCTGCGGCGGCATCAACAGTGCAATAAAAAAGCGTTTCCTTATTCAGGAAACGCTTTTTTATTTACGTATATTCTTTAACGTTAGTGTATCTGTTATTTGAACTCCTGCATTTCCACCAATTTATGGTAGATGCCTTCCTGCAGCAGCAGTTGCTCATGTGTGCCCCTTTCTTTTATCTCTCCCTGATCCATCACAATAATTTCATCGGCATATTGAATGGTACTCAGGCGATGCGCAATCACAATGGTGGTGCGGTTTTTCATCAATTTATCCAGTGCTGCCTGTACCAGTTTTTCGGATTCAGTATCGAGCGCAGATGTAGCTTCATCGAGGATAAGGATAGCCGGATTTTTGAAGATAGCCCTGGCAATGGTGAGGCGCTGGCGCTGGCCACCACTCAGTTTCAGACCACGATCTCCAATGATGGTATCATAGCCGTTTTCGAGTTGTTCAATAAATTCATGTGCATTTGCCATCCTGGCGGCAGCAATGATGGCGTCTTTGTCGGCTCCCGGTTGCCCGAATGCAATGTTGTTCAATACGGTGTCGTTAAACAGGATGGCCTCCTGCGATACTACGCCAAGCAGAGAACGAAGATCCTGCAGCCGGAGATGGCGTATATCGTTACCGTCTATACGAATAGCACCGTTAGTTACATCGTAGAAGCGGGGCAACAGATCGGCCATTGTTGATTTACCGGCACCACTGCGGCCGACCAGCGCAATCATCTGCCCTTTTTGGATCTTCAGGTTGACGTCTTTTAACACCAGCTGCTGCTCATAACGAAACGACACGCCATTGTATTCAATTTCTTTCCTGAATTCTTTTACCGGTGTTGCATCCGTTTTTTCGGTAATGGAAACAGGAGTGTCCAGTATCTTGAATATCCTTTCACTTGCCACCATACCCTTCTGAATGGTAGTAATAGAGGTGGATATATTTTTTGCAGGCTGCATGATTTGGGAATAAAAAACCAGGTAAGTCATGAATGTTGCGCCGGTAAGCAGCCCGTTCCCATTCAGCACCAGCGTTCCGCCGTATATCACCAGCACCACCACTACGATTACTCCCAGAATTTCTGAAATCGGCGAAGCCAGCTCCCGCTGATTGTACATGGATTTACTCACTTTGGTAAAACGATTGTCTACTTCAGCAAACTTGCCTTTCATGAACCGTTCTGCGGTAAATGATTGTATGATGCGAATGCCGCTAACTGTTTCTTCAGTGACGTTCAAAATCTTACCCAGCAACTCCTGACTGAATTTTCCTTTTTGCTTCAGCTTCTTGGAAACATAGGAAATGAGGATGCCGGATATGGGGAAAAAAAACAGTGTGAATACGGTCAGATTTACAGAAAGATAAAACAGTGCACAGAAGTAGCCGATTACAATGAATGGGTCGCGCAGGAGCGTTTGTATGGCGTTCACCACGCTGTTTTCTATCTCCTGTACATCATTGGTCATGGTAGATAGCAAGTCGCCTTTCTGCTGTTGGCTGTAAAAGCCGAGCGACTGCTCCGCTAATCTGGCATAGAGGCGTGTCCGCAGCCTCGACAACATCACCATCTTCAACCGCACCATCACCCTGGCACTCATATACCGGCCGATGTTGGCGACGATAACGCATACGCTGATCACCGCACAAACAAAATACAATGCACTTTGTTTGGAGCCACTGGCCCGTATGAAGTTATAGAAGTAGTAATTAAAGAGATCTACAAAGTAATTGATGTTGAAGGAGAATGTTGGGTATGGCAAAGCTTTCGGCACTTCTCCCACCTGGTTGAAAATGACAGTCAACAAGGGAATGAGCATGGCGAAATTGACCATGCCAAATATTATACCTATCAGTGTATATATAATATATTCCGGGAAATAATGATGTAAAGGCGATGCGAATCTAAGGAGACGCTTGAAAGTCTTCATTCCGGTAAAATGATTTAAGCTTGGGGGCAAAAATAGCATAATTACGATATACGAAGGGGTAATTGCAGCTATTCTTTCCGGGAAATGGTTAATTTCGCAGCAGAAGGCTGTCGGCATCCCCGGGATGCGGCGCTTTGTGAGGAGTGTTATGATGCACGAACCACTTTGATAACAATTAAAACTAAAAGAGATGCAGGAAACCAAGAGGCAGAAACAAATAGGGCAACAGGTACAGGAGGAGCTTAGCACTATCTTTCAGCGGATGGGCTTTAATGTGATAGAAGGCGGGATGATCTCTGTTGCGGCAGTAAAGATGACCCCTGACCTGCTGGAGGCAAAGGTTTATCTCAGCATGTTCAAGATACAGTCTCCTTCCGAAATGCTGGAGAGGATCAAGGAAAGGATGGGAGAAATCAAAAAAGCCCTGGGAATAGCGTTGGGTAAGCAATTGCGCAGGATTCCAGAGCTGAGCTTTTTCCTGGACGATACCCTTGATTATGTGTTCAAGATGGAAGAACTCTTTAAAAAGATCAAAGAAGAGGATGCTAATATTAAGAACAACAATAAATAATTACGAGTTACGAATTATGAATTGAACTGTGCAGCAGCAGTTTCTTTGAAGCATTCGTAATTCGTAATTCATAATTCGTAATTCTTTCTTCTCATGGTTTGGCAATTCGCGTCCCGTTACTTCCGCGCAAAGAAATCTACCAATGCTATCAACATTATTGCCTGGGTAAGTGTGGTGGCAATTGCTGTTGGCGCAGGAGCGCTGATTGTGATATTGAGTGTATTCAATGGTTTTGAGGGCCTGGTGAAATCCCTGTATTCTTCATTTTATCCTTCGATAAGAATAGCTCCTTCTGCAGGAAAAACAGTCCTGCTTACTCCGGATCGTCTGCAGCAGATCGCGGCGGTGCCGGGGGTAGCCCATTTTTCAGAAGTAATAGAAGAGAAAGCAGTGCTCCGTTACGGCGATGAACCAACGATCGCTGTGCTGAAAGGGGTTGATAACAACTATAACCAGGTCACAGGGGTAAAGGAGCATGTTGTAAGAGGACGATTTGATACCGGCGACAGCCTGGCATACCGCGCCATACTGGGGGTAGAGATTGAGGGTGCACTGGGGGTAGATGTGGTGCATAGTATAGCTCCGGTAACAGTGTATTTACCAAGAAAGAATACGGGTGCGGCCATCACTCCTGAAGATGCCCTGAGCAACGGGGTACTTTATCCAACCGGCACTTTTGCCATTCAGCAGGAATTTAACAGTAAATATGTAATAACAAATATTGATTTTCTGCGCAAACTGATGGATATCGGTCCGGACGAGATGTCGGCATTGGAGATAAGTCTTGCACCAGGTGTAGACGACCAGCAATTGAAAGACAAACTTACCCAACTGTTGGGAAGCGGCTACAAAGTGGAAACGAGGTACGAACAGAATCAATCGCTCTACGCTATTATGCAAACCGAAAAGTGGGCGGTATATGTTATCCTCAGCTTTATCATGATCATAGCGGCTTTTAACATGATAGGTTCGTTGTATATGCTGGTGATAGAGAAGGAAAAAGATATTACGATACTCAAGGCTATGGGAGCTCGCCGGTCGCTCATCATGAGGATTTTCCTTGCCGAAGGGTTGATTATTGCAGGAATAGGTACTTTACTTGGATTCAGTCTTGGGATAATTTTTTGTGTACTGCAGCAGCAATTCGGGTTGATTAGGCTTCAGGGAACCTCTTTCCTGATAGATACTTATCCTGTAAGTATGAATATCATGGATTTTCTGTTGGTATTTACCACTATCATGGTGATAGGGGTAGCTGCGAGCTGGTATCCGGCCCGGAAGGCAGCGACAGAAGCGATAACCCTGAAAGCAACCTGACTTTATATCAAAATACAATGGAGGTTAATATATTATATATTAACCTCCATTGTATTTTGATATAAACCAGTGGCTATGGAAACTAAAGTCTAATAATCTCCAAGGGTTTCTGGCAATTGGGCGAGTGCTTTGGCCAGTTGTTCGTCGCTGGGAGCGATACCATGCCATTCGTGGTGGCCTTCCATGAAGTCGACCCCTTGTCCCATAACGGTTTTCATCATGATGGCAATGGGTTTACCCTGGCCGGTAAGGCTTTTCGCTTTTTCAAGCGTAGCTACTACATCGTCCATATCGTTGCCATTCATGTGCAGTACATGCCATCCGAAGACTTCGAATTTAGCGCCTACATCTCCTAATCCTGCAACGTCGTCTGTTGTACCATCGATTTGCTGGCCGTTCAGGTCGACGGTGATGATAAGATTATCTACTTTATGGTGTGGGGCAAACATCACTGCTTCCCAGATCTGACCTTCTTCCAGTTCACCATCGCCGTGAAGGGAAAAAACAACATGTTTATCTCCGTTGGCTTTTTTAGCGAGGGCAGCGCCAATGGCAACACTCATACCCTGGCCCAGAGAACCGGAAGCGATACGTACACCTGGCAGGTGCTCATGGGTAGTGGGGTGGCCCTGTAAACGGGAATTCAGCCTGCGGAAAGTGCTCAGTTCTGATACCGGGAAATAACCGGAACGGGCAAGGGCGCTGTAAAAAACCGGGGAGATGTGGCCGTTGGACAGGAAAAACAGATCCTGGTCCTTACCATCCATATCAAAAGGGCTGGGTTTATGGTCCATCACCTTGAAATACAGCGCAGTAAGGAAATCTGCGCAACCTAAAGACCCTCCCGGGTGACCGCTTTGAACGCCATGTACCATCCGTACAATATCTCTCCTGATCTGAGTAGCAATCTCTTTGAGCTGTGGCATGATAGTTGTTATTTTTTGTGCCGCAAAACTAATAGAATTTGATAGAATTCGCGGCTGTTGAAGTTTTTTTTGCGCGCTGAAAGTAAAAAAAAACTGGGTTTTTTTTACGTTTCTTTTCATATTTCGTTGAAATTAATATCTTTGCAAAATTAAGCCCCACAAATGGAGAATGTATTAATTGCTACCGTCCTAAGTTTTGTTGTGACCTATTTTTCTATTCCAATACTCATCAAAGTTGCGGAATTAAAACACTTGTACGACGAACCGGACGAAAGGAAAGCGCATAAACAGCGCATACCAACGCTTGGGGGAATCGGATTCTTCTCCGGATTTATCATTGCTGCTGCTATTTGCGTACCTGCAATAGCCAACTCACCATTTCAATACATGATGGCTGCGTTTTTCATCATCTTTATGGTGGGAATGAAAGATGATATCGTTGGTTTATCTCCTTTGAAGAAACTGATCGGGCAGCTTGCTGCTTCTTTTGCCATTATATATCTGGGTAATCTTCAGATTACCAGTATGTATGGTTTCATGGGTATTTATACACTTCCACCGAATATCAGCCTCATGCTGACTTACTTCACCTTCATAGTAGTTATCAACGCTTTCAATCTGATAGATGGGGTAGATGGCCATGCCGGCAGCATTGGTTTGCTGGTAAGTGCTGTGTTGGGGGCTTATTTCCTGCATGTGGGAGAAATTACTTACGCAGTTATAGGATTTGCACTGGCAGGTGGTTTGGCAAGTTTCCTGATCTACAATATATCTCCTGCCCGCATATTCATGGGAGATACCGGATCATTACTGATAGGCCTGGTAAATGCCGTACTGATCCTCAAGTTTATTGATGTGGCTGGTAACCCGGCGGGTAAAATGCCAATTGGCGCTACTCCGGCGGTTGCATTTGCTATCCTGATAGTGCCGTTGTTTGATACCCTGCGCGTTTTTGCAGTACGTATGATGCAGGGAAGATCTCCTTTTTCGGCCGACAGGAACCACATCCACCACTATTTGCTCGACCTCAAACTCAACCATAGGCAAACCACGCTGGTATCTGTTTCTATTAATGCAGCCTACATTGTAGCAGCATTTGTCATGCAGAAAATGGGTGCTACTTTGCTGTTGATGATAGTAATGGGATCTGCAACCTTCCTTACCGGTATGCTGTATCTGACCCGCCGGAGGAAATTGGCAGTGAAGGCTGTGCCCGAACCGGTTGCTCAACCGGCAGCGGCTGCAGTACCAAAAGAAACTACCAAAATACTGCGTGTTACAACTGAAGGTATCCTTCAGGATAAATAGCTGCCTGTTTCCTGGTCATTACCAGTATCGCTCTCTTCCTTTTTCCGGATAGGTTACTTTGATGATTAAAAGAAAACCTGTAGGTTTGCACGCACTTAACTATTTACTGTTATGCAAGACGATCTAACGCTTATCATTGATGAGGCAGCAGACTCGATGAAAAAAGCCATCGGGCACCTGGAGCTGGAGCTCACCAAGATCAGAGCCGGAAAAGCTAATCCTCAGATATTGGATGGAATTACCGTTGACTATTATGGCGCACCTACTGCCCTCAATCAGGTTGCCAATGTAAGCATTGCTGATGCCCGTACGCTGACTATCCAGCCATGGGAAAAGAACATGCTGCAGCCTATTGAAAGGGCTATTATCGCATCTAATATTGGTCTTAATCCGCAGAATGATGGTGTGATCATTCGTTTATTTCTCCCTCCATTGACTGAAGAACGCAGAAAGGAATTTGTAAAAAGAGTAAACAACGAGGGTGAACAGGCCAAGGTGGCTGTGAGAAATATCCGCCGTGATGCCATTGAAGCGGTGAAAAAGTTGCAGAAAGATGGACTGAGTGAAGATTCTGCCAAAGATGCGGAAGCAGATATACAGCAGATAACTGATAAACATATTGCGCTGATCGATAAACACTGTGAGGCGAAAGACAAAGAAATTATGGCTATTTAGCAATAGTCCGAAATATCTGAAGCGGAGATACCAGTTTCTGGCATCTCCGTTTTTTTTATTTTCTGCCAGCCTTATTCACCATATATACTCCTAACAAGATAATACCCATACTTAATATTTGTATCCAGGTGACAGGTTCGTGGGCCAGCAACCCCCACCCCACTGCTACTAACGGTATCGCATATGCGACCATTGATGCCAGCAGGGATCCGGCTTTTTTGATCAACAGAAAAAAAAGAACGGCTGCGATGCCAGTACCCATTACCCCAAGTATGAGGCCAGCAACCAATGAGCGCCAGGGGGCATTGGGTTGAACGAATGGCGGAAAGAAATGACTATACCATAGGATAGGAAAGGTACATACAGCACAAAAACACATCGCCACAGCACCCAGCTGAAGGGAGTCAAGACCGTTCAGCTTGTGATGTACCAGACTGATATTAATACCATAGCTGACAGTGGCGAGCACCACCAACAGTGCATAATACCAATGTCCACTGCTGCTGATACCCCTGGAAGTGAAGAGCACAATCACACCCAGCAACCCAATAATGATACCTCCCAATTGTTCTTTTCTGAAAGGGCTTTTAAAGATGACTATCCCTGAAAGTAATGCCATTAAAGGTGTCAGCGCATTCAGTATACCTGCTAACGAACTGTCGATTTCGGTTTCAGCGAGACAAAACAAAAAAGCAGGAATACCATTTCCCAATAATCCCGACAGTAAGATCAGTGGTAATTTTTTGATGGGTATTTGTCGCAAAGCCTTTGGCAGAAAAGGTAAAAGCGCTAGCCCGCCCGCTACCAGTCTTAGGCTGGCCACCTGGTAAGAAGTGAAGGACTCCAATCCAATTTTCATCAGGATAAATGAGCTGCCCCAGGTAAGAGATAACAGAAGAAAAACCCCTAAGTGAGCATAGCGTTGGTGCATGTTTCCACATTTTCGGGTACAAAGGTGCACATATCTGTTACATTCTGCAAAATATAAATCGTGTTATTGCAACACTTATGAATTGATTTTGTTAAATTTATTTATAAGAATGCATTACATGAGTAAAATCAAATTGTCGGACATCAGTACTTCAGCCCCTAAAGAGCTGGACAAAGAAAAAACCAAAGAGAAAACGCGCGAAATTCTTGTAGAACTGGACGAGCTCCAGAATCTGTTATATGCTCAGCACAAACACAGCGTATTACTCGTAGTGCAAGGAATGGACGCCAGTGGTAAAGACGGGGTTATCAAAAATGTTACTGGCACTTTAAATCCTCAGGGGGTAACTGTACATTCATTTAAAACGCCTACCAGTGAAGAATATGATCATGACTTCCTGTGGAGGGTACACCAACATGCCCCTGGTAAAGGAATGATACAGGTTTTTAATCGTTCTCATTATGAAGATATACTTATACAGCGTGTACACAAATGGATAGATGAAAAAACGGTACGTAAAAGAATGGAAGCTATCAATGATTTTGAAAAGCTACTGTCTGTACACAACAATACGCAAATCATCAAATGTTATCTGCACGTATCAAGAGCAGCTCAGCAGCAACGCCTGGTGGAGCGCACGGAAGATCCACGAAAAATGTGGAAGTATAATGAAAGCGATCTGGCGGAAGCTAAGCTATGGGACGATTACATGGAAGCATATGAAGATGCGATCAATCGTTGCAATTACATTCCCTGGCTGATTGTGCCTGCTGATCATAACTGGTATAAAGAGTATCTGATTGCACTAACGTTAAGGGATACACTGAAGTCGCTGAAGATGAAATACCCCCGTTTGAAGAAATAATACATTAATAATTAACGAGTTCCGGGATTATAAATTAATTTTGTTCAGTTATTCTAACCGATAAAACCTTGCATTATGTCGTTCATGAAAGAATTTAAGGAGTTTGCCATGAAGGGCAATGTAATGGATCTTGCTGTGGGTGTGATTATAGGAGGTGCATTTGGAAAGATTGTTACATCCCTGGTGGATAATATCCTGATGCCCCTTGTTGGAGTATTTACCCATGGAAAAAACTTCAACGACTACTTTGTTTTACTGGATAAGAGTAAGGGAGAGTTTACGACGCTTACAGAAGCAAAGGCAAAGGGCGTAGCTGTATTTGCCTATGGTGCATTTATTCAAAGCATCATCGATTTTCTGATCATTGCATTCTGCATTTTCCTGCTGGTTAAATTCATGAACAGACTGACCAGGAAGAAGGAGGAAGCTCCTGCTGCCCCACCAGAGCCTACCGCACAGGAAAAACTCCTGATGGAGATCCGCGACGAATTAAGAAAATCCAGATAATTTTTATTACTTAAAGCCACCATGTTTTTCCGTAGGAGAAACATGGTGGCTATGTTTGTATATCACCTTAAATAAGAAGATTAATGAGAAAATTCACTTTATCCATTGCCTGTTGCCTGCTGTTATTTATGGCGGCATCTGCACAATCGAACTGGATGAAGACATCAAGAGAAGATGCAGCAGGTAAGATCAAAAAAGATGAGGATACTACCGGCAAAGTATGGCGTAAAGGGCTTAACCTGAATGTGAATATCAACCAGGGATCCCTGAGTAACTGGGCTGCTGGTGGCGACAAATTCTCTTTTTCCCTGGGTTCCACGGTATATGCGTATGCGTTTTACAAGAAAGGCCGGAGATCCTGGGATAACGTTGCAGACCTTGCCTACGGGTATATCAATACTACCAGCCTGGGAGGCCGTAAAAGTGATGACCGTATTGATCTTACTTCTAAGTATGGCTACGATATTGGCAGACACTGGTATGTAAGCGGATTAGTGAACCTTCGTACCCAGTTTTCGGATGGTTATCTGTATCCTGCAGATACTACTCCTCAGCTTTCATCCAGGTTCTTCGCCCCGGCCTATGTATTGCTCTCGCCGGGTTTTGACTATAAACCGGATAATTCATTTTCATTATTCCTGTCGCCGGCAACTTCCCGTTTTGTACTTGTAATGGATGATTTCCTGTCGAAACAGGGAGCTTACGGGGTAGATACCGGATCCCACTTTAAGTACCAGATTGGTGCGTACCTCTCTGCCAACTATGTAAAGACGTTTGCAAAGACGATGATGTATAAAGGCCGGCTGGACCTTTTTTCGGATTACCTGCATAACCCGCAGAACATCACGGTGTTTTTCACCAATGCGCTGGAGCTAAAGGTGAATAAATGGATTTCTACAGTGCTGAGCCTTGATATGATCTATGACGATACGGTGAAAGTATTTGAGAATAAGAAAACGGGCGTCATGGGCCCCCGGCTACAGATGAAACAGGTCATCGGGGTCGGGTTTGCCGCCAAGTTCTGATTCGCCGGATTTTTGTTATTTTTGATATCGCACACAGGTATTACCTCTGTGCGATATTTATTTTTATTTTACCTTAAAATCATCCCGTGAACGAGCAGGCGCCTGTTTATAAGATCAAATTACCGCAGTTTGAGGGTCCTTTCGACCTGTTACTGTTCTTCATTGAGCGGGATGAGCTGGATATCTACAATATCCCGATTAATAAGCTGACACAGGATTTCCTCGATTACATCCATCATATTGAGTCGCTGAATATAGAACTGGCAAGCGAATTCATCCTTTTTGTGTCCACGCTGATGCGGATTAAAGCAAAAATGCTGCTGCCACGAAAGGAGCTGGACGAGCAGGGGAATGAGATCGACCCGCGTATGGAGTTGATTGATAAGATCCTGGAATACAAGCGCTACAAACAGGCTGCTGCAGAGCTGGCTGAAATGGAAGCAGAACGGATGTTGCAGATCAAGCGCGGGAATATTGCGAAAGAGTTGGCGGAGATCGGCGAAGTTACAAGTGAAGGTACAGAGATACAGACACTTACGCTGTTTAAACTGGCTCAGACTTTTGAGAAGGTGATCCAGCGTATGAAAGAGCGGGATCATAAACCCCAGCACGTGGTGTATAAATACGATTACACCATGGAAGGTTCCAGGATGTATATGGAGGAGTTGGCAAGAACAGAGCGTACCTTATCTTTTGAGAAGATATTTGATCACTGTAAAGACAGGGTGCATGCAATTTTCCTGTTCCTGAGTATGCTGGAGCTGGTGCAGTTAAAACACCTGGGTATTATGGTGGGAGAAGGAAGAAATAATTTTATCATTGATTACATTGATCCTTCCGAGAGGGAGGAAGAACCCGCAGGAACTGTAATAGATGGCTGATAAACGTGAAAATATAGGCATAGTATCTTTACCGGATTATGCACATGTAGATCCGGATTTTGTAGTATCCGGACTTTGCGAGCTGGGGAACAGTTTCTTCAGCCATATCGGCGTGCCGCACCGGCACGATTTCTATACCATTTATTGGATAAAGAAAGGAAAGCTGGTGCATACGATCGATACTGTTCCGCATGAAGTAAAGAAGAATACACTCTTTTTTGTAGCACCTGGCCAGGTGCATAATCTGCAGGCCAGCGAAAGGATTGAGGGGTATATGATTGCTTTCCGGGATGCATTTATGTGTTTGAAAGATCAGACGCATCAGATCACCGGCATTAATTCCGGTTTGTTTTTTAACAACCAGTTCAGCAGTGTCATTCACCTTAACGACGAGCAGGAAAAAGATATTGATGCGATTGTACGTTTGATGATGAAGGAGCTTGCCATGAGAGAGCCGGATTACGAAACGGCATTACATGGCCTGTTGCGTTACTTCCTGGTGCTGGCGTCGAGGATTAAGGGAGAAAACGTGGCTATTTCCCCTGAACAGCATGCAGCCCACAATAGTTCCATCTTCCTGAAATTCAAAAACCTGATAGAAGAAAAATACCAGCATCTGAAAACAGTATCCGATTATGCAGAAATACTGCACATTAAGCCAGTGCTGCTGAATGAGATCAGTAAACAACTGTCAGGGATTACTGCCGGGGAACATATCCGCAACCGGGTGATCCTGGAGGCGCAGCGCTACCTTTATAATACCGACCTTACCGCCAAAGAAATCGCTTACAAGCTGGGTTTTGATGACCCCCATTATTTCAGCCGTTTTTTTAAAAAATATACCAATCAGAGCCCTTCTGAGTTTAAAGAGGCTGCCCGTAGTGCTGCCGTACCCACATCTGCCTGATTTTTCCGTGTAACTAAAAAAAAGTCCACCACTAGCGATATTTTATCCATTCCTAACGGGTGTTGTAACATGTAATTTTGTGTTGTCTTAAGGAGGCAAATAAATATGAAAACACAAAAACATGTAAGCCAGGTTGTAATTGCCGCAGCACCACATATGGTGGGCGATGGATTCAGGGTGCAGAGCACCTTACCTGGGGGCACCCGTTCTGAAAATAACCGGATTAGTCCGTTTATAATGATGGACTATGCCGCTCCCAATTACATTCCTCCAAGCCCGCGTCCGCGTGGTGTAGGCGAGCATCCTCATAAAGGTTTTGAAACAGTAACCATTGTTTACCAGGGAGAACTGGAACACAGGGACTCTACCGGTAGTCATGGAAAATTATTTTCGGGCGATGTACAATGGATGACCGCCGCCGGTGGGATTCTTCATGAAGAAAAATACAGTGAGGCATTTACTAAGCAAGGTGGTAAAGCCGAATTTGCCCAGTTATGGGTAAATCTGCCGAAGGCATATAAAAACAATCCGCCTGCTTATCAGAATCTTACCAAAGCAGAAATACCTGTAGTGAAGGTAAGTAACGAAGGGTATGTGCGGGTCATCGCAGGAGAGTATGATGGTATAAAAGGCGCTGCCAGCACCTTTTCTCCGGTGAACGTATGGGATATTCATTTGAAAAAGGATGATAAAATATCCTTTGAATTGCCAGCGCATTTCAATACAACAGCCGTAGTACTGCAGGGCGAAGCCGATATTAACGGGCAGCCGGTAAAATCAGTAGAAACTGCACTCTTTGAAAGAGAAGGTACAGAGATCACTATTACTGCACTGAAAGATGCCAGTATACTGGTATTGAGTGGAGAGCCGATTGATGAACCCATCTTCGCTTATGGGCCTTTTGTAATGAATACAGAGGAAGAAATCATTACGGCCATCAACGATTACAATGCAGGCAAAATGGGTTATTTACACTAATCAATTATTTATAAAAAATACTAAAACTAAAAATGATATGACTACCTGGAAAATTGATCCTACTCACAGTGATGTACAATTTAAGGTGAAACACCTGATGATAACTACAGTAACTGGTCAGTTCGCAAAGTTTGATGCGACTATGCAAACTAACAATGATGATTTCAGCACAGCGCAGATTAGCTTTGAAGCTGATGTTACCAGTATCTCTACACAGAATGCGCAGCGCGACCAGCATCTGCAGGCAGCTGATTTCTTTGAAGCTGAGAAATATCCGAAACTGACTTTTGTTTCGAAAGAAGTGAAGAAAGTAGATGCAGAAAACTACAAGCTGGTAGGAGATCTGACCATCCGCGACAATACCCGTCCGGTAGAATTGAATGTTGAATATGCCGGTGAAGTGGTTGATCCCTGGGGACAAACAAAAGCTGGTTTTGAGTTGAGCGGAAAAATCAACCGTAAAGATTTTGGTCTTACTTTCCACGCTACTACTGAAACTGGCGGAATATTGCTGAGTGATGAAGTGAAACTGGTAGCCAGTGTACAGATGGTGAAACAACAAGCATAATTACTACTCACGGGTTGAGTGTAATAATACTTAACCCGTGATACTCAATATAATAAGATGGATATTCTGAATAAATTAGAATGGCGTTACGCAGTCAAGAAATTTGATCCTGCAAAAAAGCTGAGTGCTGAGCAGTTGAACAGACTGATGGCAGCAACCAGACTTTCTGCATCTGCATATGGGTTGCAGCCTTACAAGATACTGGTAGTGGAGAATCCGGCTGTACGTCAGCAATTGAGGGCGGCGTCTTATAACCAGCCGCAAATAACAGATGCTTCACAGTTGATTGTTTTTGCGAGATACAATGATCTGAATGAAACGCACGTAGACGACTATATTAACAATATATCAGCCACACGTAATCTGGCTCCGGAGCAACTACAAGGTTTTTCCGGAACAATGAAAGGTACGGTGAACAGCCTGGGTGCAGAAGGGGCAGCAGTATGGGGTTCCAAGCAGGCTTACCTGGCATTGGGCACCCTGCTTACAGCCGCCGCCGCAGAGAATATTGATGCCTGTCCGATGGAAGGCTTTGATGCGGCCAAATACAACGAAATTTTAGGACTTAAAGATAAAGGCCTTGCGGCTGTAGTAATAGCAGCAGTGGGATTCAGAGCGGAAGATGATGTGATGCAGCATGCTAAGAAAGTTCGTAAGCCAATGGAAGAATTGGTAGAAACAATTTAAGGATCAATTGCCAGGAACCATTCAAAGGCCGCACAAATTGTTTTGTGCGGCTTTTTTGTTGCCCGGACGCAGCCGTGAGTGTTATATTTTTTATTCACGATTAATTTGTAATTTGGGCATCCACATTGATTTCTCTAACAGGAAAATAAAAAATTAAACATGAAAAGATTTGCATCTGCCAATTGGCAAGGTACCGGTAAAGAAGGTAAAGGCACTTTAACTTCTCAGTCTACAGTATTAAACAAGACACAGTACTCTTACAGCAGCCGTTTCGAAGAAGGCGTTGGCACTAACCCCGAAGAGCTGATTGCAGCTGCACATGCAGGTTGCTTCACTATGAAACTGAGTTTTGTGATCACCGGTGCAGGTTTTACTCCAGGCAACATAGATACTAAATGCACCATCACACTGGAGAATGGCGCTATCACTACCAGCCACCTGGAAGTAACTGCCAGCGTGCCCGGCCTGGATGCTGCTAAATTTGCAGAGTTCGTGAAAGATGCAGAAGCTAACTGCCCGGTGAGTAAAGTGCTGAATGCAACTATTACGTCCGACGCGAAGCTGGTTTAAGAAGAAATTACGAATTAGGAATTACGAATTACGAAACAGAGCGAAGATCTAAGCAGACAATATTTATTCGCTTAGATCTTCGCTCTGTTTCGTAATTCGTAATTCCTAATTCGTAATTATTTCTGTCCACTCTTTTCGCCGTATCATCCATTCTTCTCCCTATAGTTTATAGCGATATTTGTATTGTAAATAAACAAGGAGATTGAGTTATGAAAAAGATTATTCATCGTGCAGATACAAGAGGTTTTGCAAACCACGGTTGGTTAAAAAGCCATCATACATTTAGTTTCGCGAATTACTATAATCCTGACCGGATACATTTTGGAGCGCTGAGAGTGCTTAACGACGATGCTGTTAAAGGTGGAATGGGGTTCGGAGCACATCCGCACGACAATATGGAGATAGTATCAATAGTTTTGAACGGAGAGCTCGCACATGCGGATAATACCGGTAATCAGAAAGTGATCCGCAAAAATGATGTGCAGATCATGAGTGCAGGAACTGGTGTGGTACACTCAGAGTTCAATGCTTCCAAAACGGAAGATGTTAACTTTCTGCAGATATGGGTTATTCCGAACGAAAGAAGTGTAAAACCCCGGTACGATCAGCGGACATTTGATCCCGCCGATCGTGAGAATAGCCTGCAGGTAGTGATTTCTCCGGAAAGAACCGGCAACGGGCTGTGGCTGCATCAGGATACCTGGTTTACATTGGGAAAATATGATGCAGGCAAAACGCTGGATATTGTTTCCAAAGGGCCAGGAACAGGAACTTATCTGTTTCTGTTAAGCGGTTCTCTGAAAGTAGACGGAGAGATATTAGAAACGCGGGATGCTATCGGATTATCAGACTACAATAGTGTTAGTATAGAAATAATTAAACCGGCAGAGTTTTTGTTGATAGATGTTCCAATGTTGAACTAGATCATACACTTTACTATATACTAACCCGTTAATATCACGTAAAGATCAGCTGAAAGGCTGATCTTTTTTTCTATTTTTACCAGCGCCCATATTCCTGGAATTTAAAATAACCCATTAGAGATATGTTATTAGCCACAGACCTGGACGGTACTTTTTTAGGAGGTACAACGGTAGACAAACAACAGCTATATACGCTGTTACATGCCAACAAAGATATTCAACTGGTGTTTGTAACCGGAAGAGGCATACGCAGTGTATTACAGTTACTGGAAGACGAAACATTGCCCAGACCCGAATATATTATCTGTGATGTAGGAGCAACAGTAACACACCTGCCTTCGTTGACGGCAGTAGAGCCCATACAATCAGATATAGCATCGCGGTGGCCCGGAGAACATGTGAGAGAAACGTTGAAAACAGTGAGAGGACTGCTTCACCAGGAGGCACAGCAGCAATACCGTTGCTCATATTACTACGATGAACAGACGGATATAGAAAGTGCAAGAGAAGTAGCGGCGTCACTGCAATGTGATCTCGTTTTATCTGCAGGGAAATACCTGGATATATTGCCTGCCGGAGTCAACAAAGGATTTACATTGCAGCAATTGTTGAAGATATTGGCGTTGCCTCATCAGCGAATTCTTGTGGCAGGCGATTCAATGAATGATTACTCGATGTATGAAACAGGGTTCAAAGGCGTGGTAGTAGCGAATTCGGAACCTGAACTACTAGCGCGCACAGCCGGGATGCCTCATGTACTACGGTCTTCACGGGAAGGGGCCGGTGGTATTCTCGAAGCCATGGCGCATTTCGGAGAGTTTGGAATTTATCTGCAAAAATAGGGTTGAAAGTGGCGGTGAAAAATAAAAAGGTCGTAACTTAGATCAGGTCTTTTAGCGGAAAATTTAATGGATATTGACGATAGCATTTGGAAATGATGGATAGCCTATTCTCATCATTTAAACTGAAAAATCAGTACACCATGGAAATGACAACTCCCACCGAAGAACTGCACCAGCAGCTTAATTCCTGGAAAGAAGAAGTGAATGAAGTAAGAACTGAAGTAAAGATGATGCGGGAAAGATTGGAACAAATCGTGCTCAGTAATGCTTCCAGGGATGTGATGACACAAGTGGAACATTTTGAAAACCGTTTACTACGCCAACGAGAGGTTGCCGACGAAATGCACCATGATATTAAACAGTGTGCGAAGAAAGTTGCGAACACCGTAACAGTGATCCATGATGACCGCCCTGTTGATGATTTCGATACCATACAGCACCGTATGGAGATATTCCAGAAACTTTATGTAGGATTAAAGGCCGACTTCAACAAATTCATGCATTAACCAATACTTTTTACTGAAGGGTTTTTACCTTATGTTCAATTTTATGAATAATTTCATCCAATTGAAGGGTAGATTCATGTAACCAATCCATTAACTGAGAGTTCAGGTGAATGTCTTTGTTGCTTTTGTCGAATAACCCGGTAATGCTGAGAATGGATACTACCGGACGACGTATTTCATGTGAATTGATCCAGGCAATTTCTTTCAGGGCTTTATTTTGTTCTTCGAGCTGCCGGGCTTGTTTCACATGTTTATCAATGTCTTGTACCATGCCTATCATGCGATTGGGCAGGCCATTTTCATAGATGATATAAGCACGGTCAACTACAAATTTATAATTACCATCTGCTCCTTTGAACCTGTATTCTTCTGTCCAGAAAGTCAGTTGTTTTTTCAACGTTACTTTCAGGGAAGTAGTTACTTGTATCAGATCGGCCGGATAGATATTTTTATGCCACCAATTGAGCCAGCTGATATCCTCGTCTTTGTTAAAGGGGGCGAGATGGGAAAATCCATGATTCCACGTTACGGTGGTAGTGGCCAGGTCTTTATCGTAAACAGCATCGTTGGTGGCCTGCGCCAGTAGCTCATATCTGATGCCTAACTCATGGGAGGCCTTGGCAGCCTTTACTTCTGTATCCACGTCTTTCGACATGATGAAACGGGCATTTTTGCCGTAATAGCTGGCGGGTAGTGAAAAGATTTCCACAAAGAAATTGGTACCGTCTTTTTTACGATGTTTCCAGATTCCCCGGTACTGTGCTCCGCCATTGCATCTTTCGGCTGCATTTTCGACCAGCATCGGAATATCTTCTTCGTTACGTATGTCCTTTAACGTTAGTGCCTGAAATTCTTTCCTGCTGAAACCATATTTTTCCAATGCAGCGTTGTTGACAGTGAGAAAGCGCAATGTATTTTTCTCGTATATCCACATGGGAATAGGATGTTCCATGAACAGATGTTCGAACTGACGTGAGTACCTGCTTTGCCTGGCAGTGAAGACCAATACCACAAATACCGTACAAAGGGTAGACAGGCTTCCCACTTCCGGCCAAAAAACTATTGAATCAGTATTGGTACCGAGAAGAACGTAGCTGTTAATCGCAATGACAACAAATAACAGGCTCAAGCAAATCGTTTTCATTGGGGTGCTTCGCATTACCTGAATTTGCTGAGAAATTACCTAAAAATTTAATAATCAACAAATTATAGTATAAATCGGATGATTGATAATTATTTTTATATTATTGTAGATTATAATTCCAGAATTACCACTTCGGTGGCAGGATATCCTACACAGGTAAGCACCAGGCCTTCTGCGAGCTCTTTATCAGTCAATACTTCATTTACGGACATCCATACTTTCCCGCTCACGCATTGGGCTGTACAGGAACCGCAAACGCCTCCTTTGCAACTATAGGGAAGTAATACCTCATGTTCAAGTGCGTAGCTGAGAATGGTTTGATCGCCAGGAACAGACAGCATATATTCTTCATTCCGGTAGCGGATAATCACCTGTTTCAACTGATGATCCTGCGGTAACGGGGTTTTGGCAATACGGACATCGGTATTGACCACAAAATTCTCTTTATGCAATTGGTCGTCTACGAATCCCATAAATGTAAGCGTCAGCATAATGGTGCGCATATAATCCGGTGGGCCACACAGGAAGAAACGGGCATCTGCTGCCTCAAAGCGCAGATGCGTTTTTACCAGTTGTTCAAGCAATATGTTATTCAGTCGCCGGTACGCATGATGGGCATCGGGGTCATTACTGAAAAGGAAAATGCAACTTAGCCGGGAGGGGTAAACAGTCTGCAGCTGTTGTAACTGCTGGTAGAATATTGTCCGTTCGGGAGAGCTGTTGCTGTAAATAAGTTTGATATGAGCTTCGGGATCGTACGCCAGCATATGTTTCAGTAGCGAATATATCGGGGTGATACCGCTGCCTGCTGCAAGCAGGAATATATCTTTCTGTGCCGGTGTTTTGTTTTCATAGGTAAACCGGCCAGAAGGTTCAAGGGCAGTTACAACGTCATTTACCTTCCAGTTACGGATAATATGCCTGGAAATTTCTCCGTTCGTTTTTTCCCTTACAGTAACAGACATAAAAGGATCAATGCCCGGGGTGGAACTGAAAGAGTAGGAACGCCGGAATTCCTTATTATTCAACGTAACCAGGAACGTCAGGAATTGACCTGCCTGGTAAACTACTGGTTCGGAAGATGTATTTTCCAGCCTGTAAGTATAGGTTCCAGGTGTTTCCTGTATAATTGCTGTTATCCTTAGTTGAAAATACATAGCAGAAGGAATTAAGAATATAGAATGTGGAATTAAGAATAATGAGCGAAGACCTAAGAGATGTCAATTATCCGCTTAGGTCTTCGCTCATTATTCTTAATTCCACATTCTATATTCTTAATTATTTATATAGTTACGGTGATTTTTTCCTTCATCATTTCCCTTGCTGCACGGGCAATGCCGGTGGCGTCGTAGCCACATTCGCGGAAGAGTTCCTCGGGTTTGCCGTGTTCGATGATCCGGTCGGGAATGCCCAGTTTTTTTATCTGCGCCCTGTAGTTGTGAGCGACCATGAAATCGGTCACAGCACTACCAAAACCGCCCATTACCGCAGCATCTTCTACAGTGATTATTTTATCAAAAGATTGGAAGATTTCGTGGAGCATCGCTTCATCGAGTGGTTTCACAAAACGCATGTCATAATGTGCAGGCTGCAGGCCATCGGCGAGGAGTTCCCTGCAGGCTTCCGTAACGAAGTTGCCGGGATGTCCGAAAGACAGGATGGCGACATCCTTTCCATCGCGGATCTTACGGCCGGTACCAGCTTTGATGGCTTTGAACGGAGTACGCCATTCAGGCATTACGCCCTGGCCGCGAGGATAGCGGATCACGTATGGCATATCGTTATCGGGCAGCTGTGCGCTGTACATGAGATTACGAAGCTCTTCTTCATTCATTGGCGCGCTGATGATCACATTGGGAATACTCCGCATGTAAGCGATATCGTAGGCGCCATGGTGTGTAGGGCCATCTTCTCCCACTAACCCTGCCCTGTCGAGGCAGAATATAACCGGGAGTTTCTGGATAGCCACATCGTGTACTGCCTGGTCGAATGCGCGTTGGAAGAAGGAAGAGTAGATCGTGCAAAATACACGCATACCCTGGGTAGCCATACCGGCGGAGAGGGTTACAGCGTGTTGTTCGCAGATACCCACGTCGAAAGCCCGGTTAGGCATTTTCTCCATCATGAATTTGAGGGAGGAGCCGGAGGGCATCGCCGGGGTGATACCAATGATCTTATCATTCTTTTCAGCAAGTTCGATGATGGTATGCCCGAAAACATCCTGATACTTAGGTGGCTGGGGGGTAGTAACCTGTTTTTTGAATATTTCGCCGGTAATTTTGTCGAACAGGCCCGGAGCATGCCAGGTGGTCTGGTCTTTTTCGGCCAGTGCATAGCCTTTACCTTTGGTGGTAACGATATGCAGCAGTTTAGGACCGGGGATCTCTTTCAGATCCTGCAGGGTATCGGCGAGCTTAACGATATTGTGCCCGTCGATCGGTCCGAAGTAGCGCATTTTAAGCGCTTCAAAAAGATTGCTCGACTTGGAAACAACACCTTTAAGGCTGGCTTCCAGTTTGGAGGCCATGTCCCTGGTAAACTTCTTGCCAACTGGTAATTTACCTAACAGGTTCCACACGTCATCCCTTACCTTGTTGTAAGTAGGAGATGTAGTGATGTCGGTAAGATATTCTTTCAGCGCGCCCACATTAGGATCGATGGACATGCAGTTATCGTTCAGGATAATAAGCACATTGGCATTGGCCACACCTGCGTGATTCAGGGCTTCGAAGGCCATACCGGCTGTCATGGCGCCATCACCTATCACGGCAATATGCTGCCTGTCGAATTCTCCTTTATAGTGAGAAGCCATTGCCATACCCAGTGCGGCGGATATAGATGTTGAGGAGTGCCCTACACCGAAGGTATCGTAGCGGCTTTCATCTCTTTTAGGAAATCCGCTAAGTCCTTTATACTTTCTGTTGGTTGGGAATGCTTCCCGGCGACCGGTAAGAATCTTATGGCCATAGGCCTGATGACCCACGTCCCAAACCAGCTGGTCGTAAGGAGTATTAAAAACGTAATGCAATGCCACTGTCAGTTCCACAACGCCCAAACTGGCGGCAAAATGGCCCCCATGCACACTTACAACATCAATGATATACTGACGAAGCTCCTCACATACCTGGTGAAGCTGGTCTTTACTCAGCTTTCGCAAATCAGCGGGATATTCGATCTGACTTAACAGTTGACCTGCCTTGATATTCATATAAGACTCAGGGTTTAGGTGAAGTAACAAAAGTACGTAATTAAGCTGTAAATAGCCTGCACCGAATATACGAAAAAGAACAGTTTGGGCATATCTCGCCATTCAGATGGAGGCATCTGCCATTTACCGGTTTTGATTCACCATTTATAACAATTAGGTTTCCCCGGGGGCTACTGTAGGGTATTTTTGGAATATAGGTGAAGTTTACTAATTTGATTTAATGTTTAAGCAGATAAACAAATATTGGTGGTGCCAGATCCTGGGGTGGTTGACGTATTTTCTGGTTAATGTTTTTTTCGCCTTTATAGTTAACAGGAAAACATTTCCAGATGTGGCCTATACCCTGAATGTAGTGATTTTCATCTTTTTTGGGTTACTATCCACCCATTTGTTCCGTAATTTGATCCACCGGTTAGCCTGGGTCAATTATGGGTTTGAAAACCAGATCCTACTTTTTATCGGGCTGATGACGGGGTCAGGCCTGGTTTCTTATATAGGGTATTATTTTGTAGGGATATATTTGCTACGGCTGTCCGATACACCGGTACAGGTGGGAATTGTTGGATCTTTCGTTATTACCACTATCTGGTGGTGCCTTTATTTTATCTGGCATTACATAGAGCGAAACAGGCGCTCGCAGGTAGATCAGCTAAAATTACAGACAACAGTGAAAGAACTGGAACTGAAAACGATCAAGGCGCAACTGAATCCGCATTTCATTTTTAATGCGCTGAACAGCATCCGGGCGCTGGTGGATGAGAATCCGCAGCGGGCCAGAACTGCTATCACGGAGTTGTCTAATATCCTGAGAAGCTCTATGCAGACGGAGAAAGCGGAAACGGTTAGCCTGGAAAACGAATTGAATATAGTAAAGGATTACCTTGCATTGGAACATATCCGTTTTGAGGAGCGTCTGAATGTGAAGTATGAGATAGACCCGGATACGTTGTCGCTGCAGGTACCTCCGATGATGCTACAAACACTGGTAGAGAACGCTATTAAGCACGGCATCTCTCGTATAGTCAGGGGAGGATCGGTGTATATTAATTCGTCGCTCAGAGGGATGCAGCACGTTATTACTATTGAAAATACCGGCCAGTTGGTGGAGAATAGTAAAAATGGCCATGGATTCGGGCTTCAGAGTACCCGGCAGCGACTGAGTTTGTTATTTGGCAGTCGTGCTACTTTCGACATCAGGAATAAAGATGAGCAAACAGTTGAAGCTACAGTAGTGATGCCTTTGCTCTGAATCACTTGTTATAAATCGGCCATGACCGGCATTGAGCCGGGATTGGTTATTTTTTAATTTATTAAATCATCAACCAAACTTCATATTGCCAATGAAAAAAGCATTGATAATAGATGATGAACGCCTGGCCAGAAGTGAGTTAAAAAAATTACTGGCAGATCACCCGGAAATAGTGGTGGTGGGAGAAGCTGTGAATGCGAAGGATGGTATAGAAAAGATAGAAACATTGCATCCCGACCTGCTTTTCCTGGATATTCAGATGCCAGATAAAACAGGATTTGATCTGCTGGCAGAACTGGAAAAATCGCCACAGGTCATTTTCACCACCGCATATGACGAATATGCATTAAAGGCATTTGAATACAATGCGCTGGATTACCTGTTAAAGCCCGTGGAGCCTAAAAGACTGGCTGATGCTATTCATAAGCTGCATCAGCAGGATGAAAAGGACCGACTGGCAGCTACCGGCGGGATCCGATCGATGTTGTCTGAGAACGACCAGGTATTTGTAAAAGATGGTGACCGCTGCTGGTTTGTGAAATTGCAGGAGATCCGCCTGTTTGAAAGTGTGGGGAACTATGCGCGGGTGTACTTTGAAACAAATAAACCATTGATTCTGAAGTCGTTAAATGCGTTGGAAGAGCGTCTGGACGAGCGTACTTTTTTCCGGGCGAACCGCAAGCACATCGTGAACCTGCGAATGATCGAAAAGATTGACACCTACTTTAACGGCGGGTTGTTACTGGAGATGCGTGGTGGGGAAAAGATTGAGGTAAGCCGCAGACAGGCGGTAAAGTTTAAAGAAATGATGAGCCTGTAAAGAGGTTATTATTAACGATTGAAGCGAAGTACCATGGAGAACAGACGATAGTCTGTTTATCATGATGCTTCGCTTCAATCTTTTTTTGGGTATCTTTTACTTTTTGCTTGCTTGTTTATGCCTTTACAGGAACGGAATGTACCGCATCTGCCAGTTCTTTGATCAGGGAGAGATCTTTCTCAATTGCGTTACCTACCACCAGTATATCCGCACCTGCTCTGCAGTTGAGATATGCTTTTTCAGGGGTTTTTATACCGCCACCAACTATGATAGGGGCCTGCACCTGGCTGGCTACCCTGCTGATCATGCTTTCGGTGATGGGTACTCTGGCGCCACTTCCGGCGTCCATATAAATCACTTTCATACCAAGCATCTCTCCTGCTATGGCAGTACACATGGCAATATCGGCCTTATCGGCCGGGATAGGAGTAGTGTTACTGATATAAGAAACAGTAGTAGGAGCTCCGCCATCAATGACCATATAACCGGTAGAAATCACTTCCAGACCACTTTTTTTGACAGCAGCAGCAGATACAACGTGCTGGCCTATGAGCAATTCGGGATTTCTACCTGAGATAACAGACAAGTAAAGCAGGGCATCCGCATATCTGGATACCTGAGAAGGGCTTCCGGGAAATAAAACAACGGGAATGTTGCAACTGGCTTTCAACTGTTGTACGCATTCATCCAGATGATCGGAGATCACCAAACTACCTCCCAGGAAGATATAATCTACCCTGGCAGCAGTACATTTGTCAGCCAGCTCTATGATACCGGCAGGAGTTACCTTATCCGGATCAATTAAAACCGCGAATGCCTTTTCCTTTTTAGCCTTTCTTTCGATGAACGAAGTGTATATGTTATTGTACATCAATAGCGCATTGTTCCGGTTGTCGCAAAAGTATAATATTTTTATTAATAACACACATTGCTAAATAAATAAGCATTCAATTCATTTTGTATGAATGAGCTTCATGCGACCAATCACACCGGTGTGCCATTATAACAAGTGCCTTTTTATGACAAATTTTAAGCCGGATTTCTTCAGGGATAACAATCTTGCTGGCAAACTGTTTGAGCAATTATCCACATCTGTGCAAAATAAAAGGCCTTATCCAGGTGTTTAAGAATTAATTTTAATGAACTCCGCATTACTAACTCATTTGTATCACCTAAGAAAAATTTAAGGGCATGAAAATTCAAGTCAACAGTGCTAATGGGCTCGCATTCTCCCGGCATTTCACAAAGGAAGGAGTGAGTCCTTACGATCAGTTTTCCTATGAGCTGCGTTCTTCGGTTATCCGTAATCCCGGAGGCGATGTAGTGTTTGAGATGAATAATGTGGAAGTGCCATCGGGGTGGTCGCAGATAGCAACTGATATTTTAGCGCAGAAATATTTCCGGAAGGCAGGGGTACCGCAGCCCGACGGATCAACAGGAAGGGAAACATCCGTAAAGCAGGTGGTGCATCGTATGGCGGATTGTTGGCGGGCCTGGGGCGAAAAATACGGCTACTTTGCTTCAAAGGAGGACGCCGGTATTTTTTATGAAGAGCTTTGTTACGGGATGTTGAGCCAGTCGTGTGCTCCGAATTCGCCACAGTGGTTTAATACTGGTTTGTTTGAGAGCTATGGTATTAAAGGTGGGCCGCAGGGGCATTATTATGTAGAGCAGCATACGGGGAAACTTGAAAAATCCACTTCAGCCTATGAACGGCCACAGCCGCATGCATGCTTTATACTTAGCGTGGAGGACGACCTGGTGAATGAAGGGGGAATTATGGATCTGTGGATGAGGGAAGCCAGGATTTTCAAGTATGGCTCCGGGGTAGGTACTAATTTTTCGAATATCCGGGGCGAAAGTGAAAAACTGAGTGGGGGTGGTACTTCCAGTGGTCTGATGAGTTTTCTGAAGATTGGAGACCGGGCGGCCGGAGCCATCAAATCGGGTGGAACTACCCGTCGTGCGGCCAAGATGGTGTGCCTGGACCTTGACCATCCTGAGATTATGGACTTCGTGAACTGGAAAGTAGAGGAAGAAAAGAAAGTGGCGGCACTGATTGCCGCGGGGTATTCATCGGATTACGAAGGGGAAGCATACAGAACTGTATCCGGACAAAACTCCAATAATTCGGTGCGGGTACCCAATTCCTTCTTTCATGCGCTGGCTTCGGATGGTGAGTGGGAGCTGAAAGCCCGGACCAATGGCAAAACCGTGAAAACGCTCAGGGCAAAGGAGTTGTGGGATCAGATCACCTATGCGGCCTGGCGTTGTGCCGACCCCGGTACGCAGTACGATACCACGATTAATGAATGGCATACCTGCCCCGCAGGAGGACGTATCAACGCCTCCAATCCCTGCTCGGAGTATATGTTCCTGGATAATACAGCCTGCAACCTGGCTTCTGTGAACCTGCGGTGTTTTTTTGATGATGAGCAGAACACTTTCGATGTAGCTGGCTTTGAGTACACGGTAAGACTTTGGACGGTAGTGTTGGAGATTTCCGTACTGATGGCGCAGTTCCCTTCCCGGGAAGTGGCGCAACTGAGCTATGATTACCGGACCATAGGTTTGGGATACGCAAACCTGGGATCAATGCTGATGGTGGCGGGTATCCCGTACGATAGCGAGGAAGCGCGGGGCATTGCAGGAGCGGTTTCTGCTATCATGACCGGGATTGCTTACCGGACGTCCGCTGAGATGGCAGCTCACCAGGGGCCTTTCCCCGAATATGCAGCCAACCGGGAGGCGATGCTTCGGGTGATGAGGAATCACCGGGCCGCCGCGTATGATGCAGTGGATGCCTACGATGGACTGGAAATAAAGCCAAAGGGAATTGATGCCCGGTACTGTGCGGACTACCTGTTGAAAGCTGCAACGAGGGCCTGGGACGAAGCTGTACAACTTGGGGAGCAGTATGGTTACCGGAATGCGCAGGCAACAGTAATAGCGCCAACAGGCACTATTGGTTTGGTGATGGATTGTGATACCACTGGCGTGGAACCCGATTTTGCACTGGTAAAATTCAAGAAGTTATCCGGAGGAGGGTATTTTAAGATAATCAATCAGTCTATTCCGGTCGCCTTACAAAACCTGGGCTACACTCCGCATGAAATAAAGGCAATTGTGGATTATGCCAGGGGAAGTGGCAGCTTTGCCGGAGCGCCCTATATCAACCATCAGTCGTTAAGTGAAAAAGGGTTTATTGGGGAAGAGTTGAAGAAGCTGGATGTAGCGGTAGCTTCCTCTTTTGATATTTCCTTTGTATTTAATGTATATACTTTGGGAGAAGAATGTATGCAACGACTTGGATTCAGGGCAGAGGAGTATTATAGCCTGGAATTCAGTTTGTTACATGCCCTTGGCTTTACAGATGAACAGATAGAGGCCGCCAATGATCATGTTTGCGGAACGATGACCGTGGAGGGAGCGCCTTACCTGAAGGAAGCACATCTGAGGGTATTCGATTGTGCCAATAAATGCGGCAAAAAGGGAGAGCGTTATATTCATCCACACGGGCATATCCGTATGATGGCTGCAGTTCAGCCGTTTATCTCCGGGGCTATTTCCAAGACTATCAATTTGCCGAATGAAGCAGCAGTAGCTGAAATTGCAGATGCTTATTTATTAAGCTGGCAGTTGGGGCTGAAGGCCTGTGCTTTATACCGGGATGGAAGTAAGTTGAGTCAGCCATTGAGCAATAAAAGTGAGAAAAAGAAAAAGGAAGAGCTCGTTAATGAGAAGGCTGCAGTGCAGGATCTGAACCGGTTAACAGAGGAAGAGTTACTGGAAGAAGTGAACAAACGGATGCTTGCCAGCCGGGATACGACGCTCAAGCGGCGCTTGTCAAGGATAGTTGAAAGGCAGTCCTTACCTTCTAAACGCGGCGGTTTTACGCAAAAGGCAAATGTGGGAGGTCAGGTTATTTTTGTAAGGACTGGTGAGTATATCGATGGAACATTGGGAGAGATCTTCATAGACCTGGCTAAAGAGGGTTCTACTTTGCGCAGTCTTATGAACTGCTTTGCCATTGCTGTTTCCGTTGGCTTACAGTACGGTGTTCCATTGGAAGAGTTCGTTGATAAATTTGTATTTACCCGTTTTGAGCCGGCGGGGATGGTTGACCATCCTAATATAAAATCGGCGACGTCTCTGATTGACTATATTTTCCGGGTGTTGGGATATGAGTATCTGGGGCGTATGGACCTGGTACATGTGCTGGATGCCCCTGGTAATACCGGTGAGGAAGATGAAAATATGCCGGCTTCAAGAGAGCGTCAACAACCGGGAGAAATTACGCCCAGGGTTCATAGAAAGCAGACTGCTGGCGTGTTTCAGCAGGAGAATAGCACACAGGATTATATGAAAAGTATGCAAAGTGATGCTCCTGCGTGTAGTACCTGCGGTCATATTACGGTTAGGTCCGGAACTTGCTATAAATGCCTGAATTGCGGTACCAGCATGGGTTGTAGCTGATGGATGTTGTAACTTCTTGTTAATGATATGTTATTGTGCCTCTAAAATTTCAAAGAAAAATAACATGCCTTTATCTTTGTATTCAAATAGGGTTTTCATAGGATAGTAACAAATTGAGGGCGCTTTTCTAGGCGCCCTTACTATTTATACAAAACTGGTTTTTCCCCACTTTCTGATTAGCATTTTTCTTCTCTCTTTTTGTACACGAATTTTTTCCATTTGATATTTTTCTGAAAAAGAGCTTTTTATTGCATCTTTTTAAATTTTAAATCAAAATATTTTAAAATTTCTAATATTTATATCTTCGTGAAGCACACGATATAATTTTATTATATTTGTTATTGTATTAATTTTTATTATGGTTACTGTCCTATGAAAAACCAAATATTCCTACACCGCATGATTCATCATGCACTGTAAATGACTCTCGAAAGCAATGGTTCGTCCATTGCTTTTGTTTTTTCAGGGGGTAGGGCCATTATTTTGAATCTGCTAGGAATCTCAAAATATAATTGTATTTTTAGACTCGAAAATTTTACGCATTATGAAGAAGCTGTTGTTAATGCTGTTGGTTGTTTTTGCCGCAGCCACATCAGCAAATGCCAGCACTGGTTTCAAGAATGGGGATAAAAACGGGGATAAAAACGGAGACAACAACGATAACCGTAATAATTCCAAGAACACTGCCAATGCTAAACCTGTAAGGGTGGAAGAGTCGGTGTTAATGTTCCCAAGGGTGGAAACGACGGAGAAGGTAGATGAAGCGGAGTTGGAAAAAGCTATTGTGGATCTGTACAAGTGGTATTTACAAAACGAAAACAAATTAAGTACAAACGACTTTCTCAAAGGAAGTGGGAAGGAGTTGTCTTTTCCGTTCAAGGTAGATCCTAAGACCTTGCAACAATATTTTCTGTTCATCAAGAAAAACTTTCCTGGCTTTAGTGAAGACGATCTGTCTAATGTAAAACGGAGCCGGAAGAAAGAAGCACCTGTAACCGTGCGTGATGAAATGGATAATCCTATGTCGATTTCAGTTAACAGATAAAATTGTTTTGCCTGGCGATAATGCATTTAGAGTTTAGTTACAATAAGGGAGAGGTATTGCATGCATTGCGCTATCATTTTATGCAGAGGGGTGAGATCAAGGTCTTCCGCAATACCCTTATCATTCTGCTTCTTGCAACATTAACAGGTTATTTTTTCAGTGTTGTTACTGTGGGTGCGCTGACTGGTATCGTAATCATGGTATTGGTGCTGGGTTGGGTATTTTGGTACTTGCTGCCGGTATCCATCTACAATAAAGCGGCTACTTTTAAGGATAAAATATCCCTTCAATATTCTGATGAGGGGCTTCAGATATCTACCAGGGCCAGTGATCATCAGCGTTTGATCAGCTGGAGTAATTTTTCGAGAGTGGTAGAAACCAGCAAATTCTTCTTTCTATACAGGGATAAAAAAACATTCTTCCTCATCCCAATCAGCGCATTTAAGACAGAGCAGGCGTACAGCGATTTTGCTGCCATGCTGAAGGCCAAGTTCGGCGACTACCGTTAGAGGCTAAAGTTGTGGAAAACACTGATGTGCAGGATATGGTTCATCGTTCTGGCACCGGTGGTTACCTGCAGCAATTGATTCATGTAGCCGATATCGGCTTTCAGATTGGGGTTGAACTGGTAGCCGAATGCCAGCAGGAAGCGATTTTGATCAAACAGCAAATTACTGATATCATTTCCCCACAGGTTGAGGAAAATCTCATCCTGAAGGGCAATATAAAATGGCGTGCGTTGTTGCTGGTGCAGTACCGGGAATTGAGTGCGGTTGAAATAGCGTAACCGGTTACCATAGCGCCAGTCGCCGATGGCATGGGTAGCGCCGGCATCCGCTGGTTGGGCTACCCAGCGTTGTTCGAGCCTGACGCGGTGGGTCATATCTATTTTTGAGGCCTTATAAATATATTGTTCGAAGATACGTTGTTCGGGTAGCCAGGTGCCGCTGATGTTATTGTATGCAGGTATGAAGGCGTAGCCCATCAAAACGTGGTGCTTTTTGTTAATGGAGTATTGTAGTCCACCTCTCATCAGCAGCTGACCTTTGTTGCTGATTCCGTCCCTGATCCGGGCCTGTATATCAAAAGGAATTGCCCATTTATCATTCAGTTTTGCTGTGCCGAAATAGGTGTACCAGCCTTGCCAGGCATGTGTAATATTCTGTGCGGACAATATCCGGACAATAGCCATCAGGGCCATTGTGAGCATTAGTTTCCTCATAATAGCAGAATATAGGTAAGGCATCAAAGGTAACTAAAGCGGCTTAAAAAAAGAAAGCGCCTGCAGACGCAGGCGCCGATAGATTGTTGTTTAGCTATAGTTGATTGTTGTATCAAAATTTGTTATACCACAATTTGGTTCCTTTCAGGTCTCCTCCTATCGCTGAAGCAGCTGCATCATAAGCGGCTTTGTTCTGCGTTTGCTCTGTTACGAGATAGGTAAGACGATAGGGAACCATTTGCACGCTGGCATCCAATGAGCCGGATACAGGTGCAATGAACAGTGGTTGGCCGCCGGGTTTGCTGAAGTGCAGCCTTGTTCTTTCGAACCAGGCCTGGAAGCCTTGTGGGTAGAGTGCCAGCCATTTCTGGGTGCCAATCACATTTCTCCAGTCGGTTGCCACATATGGTACCCCTTTAATATAGTTCTGGATCATTGCATCGGTGATGCTGGTACTGTTTGCCAGCTGGCGCCAGTAGTTGATGGAAGCAGCAATACCGTTGGTATAGTGAGTAGCTGCATCTGCGCCGACGTTCATGCCGCGGGCAGCAGCTTCAGCGAGAATAAACTCTACCTCGGCATATCCCATCAGGATACCGGGCATCGTGGATTTGTAGATCTGGGTACCGGGCTTGGAATAGTTTCCTTCCGGCAGCCTCTTTGAATCGGATGCAGCCCAGCCATAAGGCATACCTTTAATGGTATCGCCGATGGCAGCCTGGCGGGCGTATATGGCAAGCCGTGGATCGTTCACACTTTTCATGTAGTTAACCAGTGTTTCGGTTACTGAAAAGTCGATAAGTGGCCGTTCGGATTCGTTATACGGGAACTTATTCGGAGCAGCATCCAGGTATTGGAACTGTGCGTTATCAGTGTTGCTGGTGAAAGCATCTTTATAGTGTGCTTCTATGATCTGCTGTGCTTTTTGCGGATTCGCATCCACCATGCGGATCGCCAGTCGAAGCATCAGTGAATTCGCGAGCTTTTTCCATTTTGTTACATCCCCGCTATAGATGATATCTCCTGATGTAAAGCTGGGTTGACCGGGATCCAGTGCATTTATCTGGGCTTGCAGCGTATCCAGCAGCGAGTTGTAAATGGTTTTGGCATCATCATACTTAGGAATAATATTGGTACTTCCTTTCAGCGCTTCCGAATAGGGAACGTTACCATAAGTATCGGCGAGGATCTGGTAGATCCAGGCACTTGTGATTCTGGCGATAGCGTTCTGATTGCCGGAGCCGGGAGGATTTCCCTTTTCATTATTCTGCCTGATGATATCGGCGAGATTGTTAAGGGAAATACGGTAGAGATTATTCCAGAGCGTAGCATTATTTCCCTCATCCAGCGCAAACTGGCTGTCGTTGGTCCTTGAATTGCCGGTCCAGAACTGTGCATAGTTCATCGCGATGAATCCATTCTGCAATCCGCTGTAGAGCACATCCATGGCGTTTTTCTGAGCACCGGTGAGCAGGTTGGCCGGATCCGCTGTGGTGGGTTTGGTAGGGTCGCGGTTCATATCATCCAGCTTCTTACAACCTGTGAAAGCCATGACAGTACTTAAACAAAGGACGCTGCTATATTTTAAAATCTTCTTAGTCATCTTCACAAAAATTTAGAATGATACATTCAGGTTTACTCCAAAGGATCTCAGCGAAGGCAGCGCGCCGCCTTCTATACCCTGTACATTGGATGCAGAGTTGAGAATATTGGATGGATCCACATTAGGAGCATTGGATTTTATCAACCACAGGTTACGGCCGTATAAAGAGATACGGGCGGCCTGTGCGCCGATTTTCCTGTACCATGAATCGGGCAGGTTGTAGCCAAATTTTGCTTCCCTGAGGTAGATATAACTTGCATCATACAAATTTGCTTTGCTGATAACATTTCCGCCGTTATAGTTAAAGTGGTCCTGTGCGGAAATGTTGACAGTATTGGGATGCCCGTCGGCAGTTACACCCGGCACTACAATACCATTTTCGCGGATACCGTTTTCTACGGTACTTTCAAGCAATCCGGATTTGTTACCATACAGGTTAGTGTAGGAGAAGAAATTACCGCCATGCTGGAAATCGATTAATGCAGAAAGGTAGAAGCCTTTGTATGTGAACGTATTGGTAACACCCCCGACATAGTCCGGATAGGCGTTACCGATAGGTTTAACTGCACTGGGAACGTAGCGCCCCTGAGCATCGACCACTTTTTGTCCGTTGAGGTATGTATAATCCGTACCGCGGATAGTTCCAAGCGGTTCACCTACCTGTCCTACTACTGATACTTTCTGAGTGCGGCGATCGGTACCTATCAGCTGGTAATCGAGCCAGGTTTTGTATTGCTGGATATACAGGTTAAGTACTTTGTTCCGGTTTCTGGCCAGATTGGCGTTGATATCCCAACGGAAGCCGTTTCTGAGGCGGATGGGATTCAGGTTCAATCCTATTTCCACCCCTTTGTTTTCCACACTTCCCCCATTCACAAATGCAGCTGCAAAGCCGGTAGCAGAAGGCAGAGAGATTGGGATGAGCTGATCTTTGGTAATACGCCGGTAGTAGGTAAAGTCGACGCCTATATGATTATCAAGGAATTTCAGTTCAACGCCGGATTCAAATTCCGTAGTTCTTTCCGGTTTCAGGTCTTGTGTATACAAAATAGAAGAGAACTGGGAAATAGGGCTGCTGCCAAATGGTGGAATAAAATCGTAGGTATTGTAGATGCGATAAGGATCGGCATCATTACCAACAGCTGCCACACTTCCTCTTAACTTACCATAGCTGAGCCATTTCCACTCTTTCAGCAGATCTGAAAAAACAAAAGAAAGGGAAGCTGAAGGATAAAAATACTGGTTATTCCCTTTGGCAAGAGTGGATGACCAGTCGCTGCGGCCGGTCAGATCGAGGAACAGCATGTTTTTATACCCGAGATTGGCAGTAGCAAAGGCGGAGTTGATCTGTTTTTCGAAGAACTGATCGAAAGCCTGTGCTGGTTGAACGGAGTTCAGGAGATTGTATACGCCCTTAGTGGTAAGGCCTCCGGTGGTGGCTCCACCGGTTACTGTCCACTGCCGATGCATAACGTTGCCGCCTATAGTAGCATTCAATTGGAATTCTTTACCAAAATCCTTTTTAATATCGGCTGTTAATTGATAGTTCATTTCGCGGTTAGTTCTTACCCGTTTGATGTACTGACCAATTGCATAATCTTTTGCGGTTCTTTCTTCTTCCAAAGTATTGTAATCATCCATAAATACACGGCCGGAGAAAGACAGCCATTTGGTAGCATCTACATCCAGGCCGGCATAGCCGTATACCCTGTTGCGACTGTCTGTTTCATAGTCCATATAGCGATTCCAGTATGGGCCATTGCTGGAGGAAACACGGGGGTCGTTCCAGGCGGTGCGGTTCCAGGTGATCTGGGAGCCATCGTCGTATTTATATCTTTTTTCTTTTTCTATGTCGAGCTGGCGCTGGCCATACATCGTGAACTGGAGGGTAGGATTAGGCCCGGTAAAGCCTGTGCCAGGGCGACCTTTCACCTTCAGTGCAGTGTAGTTTAAAGAAGCTACTGCCCTTACACCTTTGGTGAGGTTGTAGCTACCATTGAAGGAAAGATTATTCCTGTTGTTGGTGGCATTAGGCAGCACAAAGGTTTGATTCATATTGCCATAAGAGAGGCGGAAGCTTCCTTTGTCGTTACTGCCGGCCATAGCGATATTGTTGGTAAGTGTAAAGCCGGTGCGGTAGAAATCCTTTACATTATTCGGATGTGGCAGCCATTTATCTGTTTGTCCGAAGTATGGATTGTTTTTGTCTTTATCCCAGGACCAGTAAGGGCGTACGATCTGGCCGTTAAGTTTTGGTCCCCAGGATTCATCTACTTTATATTGCGGCATCAGGTCGTACCGGCCTCTCCCATCGTGATCATCGTAAGTAGCGCTTTGTTCGTTCAGGAAGCCACCCGGGTTTTGGTTATAGTAGAGGGTATCGAACTTACCACCGCTGCCACCACCGTACATATTCTGGTACTTGGGTAATACGGCCACTTTGTCGACTTGTGCGTTGAGGCTATATGTAACACCAATACCTTTTTCCACATCAGGTCTTTTCTTGGTGGTAATCAGCAGCACACCATTTGCGCCCCTGCTTCCGTAGAGAGCAGTAGCGGCGGCACCTTTCAGCACGGAGATATTTTCGATATCCTCCGGGTTGATATCCTGGAGCGGGCTACCGTAATCGTAACCACCGCCACCATTCTGCTGGCCGGGATCGTTGGTTACATTATTCATCATGGGAACCCCATCGAGTACGAAGAAGGCATTATTATCACCGAGGATTGATTTTACGCCGCGGATAGTGATCTTGGTGGCACCACCCATGGAACCGGTATTGGTATTCACCTGAACGCCAGGTACTTTACCGGTGAGTGCATTCACGAAGTTTACTTCCTTGGCTTCCTGCACAGCGTTTCCGCTTACTTCCTGAATGGCGTAACCAATAGAGCGGGGATTCTTTTTGATACCGAGTGCAGTTACCACTACTTCACCGAGTACTTTTTTAGTAGCACTAGATGGCACAAGGGTGAAATTTACCGGTCCTCTTTTTTCGACAACGACATTCTGTTCGGCGAAAGAAGGAACGTTTATCAACAGTGTATCGCCAGCGGAAGCTTTGATAGAGTAGTTTCCGTCGGGTGTACTTGTTATATTTGTTTTAGCCCTTTTGTTGCGAATAACAGCGCCTGGTATTGGGCTGCCTTTGTCATCTTTCACCACCCCGGTTACAGGAAATTCACCAGCTTCCTTCTGCAGGGCGGATTTATCCGGAGGAAGGATAAGCGTGGTGTCTTCTTTCGGGCGGACTTTACCGGTATCCTGTTTAGGCCGGGTAGTATCCTGTTTGGGTTGGGTAGTATCCTGAGCGGGTTTCGCGGAGTCAGGCTTGGGTTTATTGGAAGTATCAGCAGCGGAGGGTTTGATCACTACGGGTACAGTGGTATCGGTCGCTTGTTGGGCGGAAGGATACCTGTCGGGATGAGCATATGCACTGCCAGGTGATAAGCAGAAAAAGGCATAGCACAGCCCCGACCAGGCTAGTACATGGCTTCTCATAGTATTATAAAAGATTTGGTTACTTGTTTTTTCGACAGGATTCCTAAACTGCCTATTGTTGTATTGTACGTTCATCAATATAACAATACAATCAAAAGGCCTTCTACAATGGGTTGCAGCAGGAAAAAATATTTTATTTCAGGATTTTCCTCATTTCGTAGTGTGGGATGCCCACTTCTGTAAATTCTTCTCCACATATTTCGTAGCCGAGCCGCAGATAGAAACCTGTGGCTACTTTGCGGGCGTGCATGGTAAGTATATCGAAGCCGTTATCGATGGCGTAGCGTTCGGCAAAGTTAATGATATCGCGGCCAAGGCCTTTACCCTGTAAGTCGGGAGACACGGCCATTTGCCGGAGTTGTACTCTGTGCTGGTCGAGAGGTGTGAGGATACAGCAACCTATGAGTACAGATTTATTGTTATCATGATCAAAGCATCCGATGAGAATATCATTCATTTCTTCCTGTAGCTGTTCGGTTGTAAAGCTTAATCCGAGCGGCTTCCGGAGCACATCGCTGCGCAGCTCAACCATACTGTGGTAGTCGCAACTACCGTATTCGATTATACGAAAACCGATCATATGAAAATTATAAATGAGCTTACAAGATAAGATTGTGATATTTTAAAGATATGCAGCATATCAGGGATGCAGGGAATTGAAATAATTGACGATGAGCTGATCAACAGATTTTACCTCGAGCATGTTGTCGTTAATGGAAAGTGCATTGGGATGTGTATCGGTGCAAATGACTTTGCTGATAAGACCGCTTTTTTTAATTTTTTCGAATCCGTTGCCTGCGAAGATACCGTGTGTAGTGATAACGTAAATATCGGCAGCGCCGGCATCACGATATGATTCCGCGGCATGAATGAGAGAGCCACCGGTGCGGATCATATCATCATAGATAATGACGGTTTTGCCTTTCACATCTGCGCTGATAGCGGTAATAGCAGTTTCTTCTCCGGAGATGCGGCGTTTGAAAACGAAAGCGGCGGGAACATGCAGATCGTTGGCGAGCGATTCCACCCATTTAGCCCTGCCTGCATCTGTGCTGGCGAGCACAAAGGGGCGGCCGGCGGCGAGCTCCATAGCAGCTTCCTTGACAAGATCTTTGGCGTAAAGATGAACCGGGCGAACATCATTTTCGAAATACCAGGTGATGCCATCCACATGCAGATCGATCATAACGATGCGATTGCCTCTGGAGGTATTGGGTAAAGAAGAAAATAAAACAGCCCTGGTTTTTGCTTTTACGATTTCCCCGTATTTAACTGCCCGTTCCATTGTAGAGTAGCCCAGGAAAGGAATGACGATAGTGAGTGAATATGCTCCGAGCTGGATGCAACCGCTGGCGAGATCATACGGCTCCAGCGTTTCTTTATCATCGATGGTGCCGCCAATGAGAATCACCTCTTTGTTACTAACATCGCTCAGGATACGGTGATAATGCTCTCCATCAGGAAAATCGCGGATATCCAGCTCTCCATTTTCCCAGGTATTGTTGGTAATCGACAGTATCCGGTTTTTGAGATATTGGTAGTGCTGGGTTGCGAAAATGACTTTCTGTGGCATGACTTTTACAATAAAAACAGGTGATAGTTGTAAAAATAAGTGTTTAGGGGGATATTTATAATATTGATAATTAATATTTTTGCAGCCGAGCACTAAAGCACCTGTTGTTTTTTAACTTTTCGTTAGCGGGTGGAACATTAAATTTGAAGGATTACTATATTCATGATTCGTTTTACAGCATATATCGGAGCACTGTTCTTTTTCTTTTTCATTGGCATGCAGGGTATTTTCGCGCAGGTGCGTTTGTCCGGTATGGTAGCGGATCAGGAAACTAAAACCGGATTGCCGTTTGTTTCCATAGTAAACAAACGGACAATGACGGGAACGTTAAGTAATGAAAGTGGACGTTTTTATATTGAAGCCCTGCCGGGGGATACGCTGGAGTTCTCCATGCTGAGTTATGTTCAGAAGATACTGATAGTCCCGGGAATGTCGACCAGCCAGGAAGTATATATGCAGAAACGTTTATTTGAGCTGCAGGGGGTGAATGTAAAAGGCCGGAATTATACGAGGGATTCTATTGCGATGAGGAATGAATATGGTAGGTACTTCGATTATAAGAAGCCGGGAGCAATGGATGTATTGAAGACGTTGCCCGCTAATCCTATCACGGCGTTGTCATATCTGGTGCCGAGCAAGGCGCGTAAGCGAAAGGAACAGTTTCATGAGCAGCTGTTATATTGGGAGAAGGAAAAATTCATTGATAACCGCTATTCTCCGGAACTTGTAGGAAGAATGACGAAATTGCAAAGCCCTGAACTGGATTCATTTATGTACAGATACCGGCCAGGGTACCAGTTCCTTAATTCGGCTTCGGACTATGATTTGCTGCTTTACATTAAGCAGTCGTTTGAGGAATACAAGAAGGAAAGGGTAACAAAGAAAGAACCATAAATAAATTGTTTATAAAGAATACGCCAGGGCATTGTAACCCTGGCGTTTTTATTAAAAGCAACAATGGATTCTCATTGATCAGCCCAGTATTCTTTTAGTCCGGGTAGAAAGAAGTAGTGATTTTTTTCCAGGTAGTCAAACAGCCCTTTGTCTACTGACATTATTTGATCGAGTACCGGAGTTCTAGGCCACAGCGCTGTGTTATAGCGATAGTATTCATAGAACAGTGGTTCATAAATGGCAGAGATATACGCCACAATTTTTCTTTTCTCGTTCAAGGTATAATAGTGATATGGATGATGTTGGAATGCTGCTTGTCTCAGAAGGCTGTCATACATAGCATCGGCGAAATAGCTTAAACCGGAGAGTAGCGTATTGTTATCTCGTGTGGTATGGTTAGCGATCCATTGAAGCAGATCTGTTTTTATATCCAGTTGATCTCCATTTTTGAGGAAAATAATTTCGCCCACAATCGCAGCCTTAATTTCACCGAGGTCGAGATAATCGTTCATAGCCAGATCATTTAGACGGGGTTCTTTTGTATAGCCAAAGGATTTAACCAATGTTTTCATGAAGAAGTCATCTTCTCCGATGAGAAATGCCAGATCAGATCTGCTGCCATTGAAGAAATATTTGTTGAGGGCTGCCAAACGAGGATCCATAGTTATTGTATAGTGACTACTATCGGAAAACTCTACTATATCGGCCAGAAACGGAACGTAGGTAATAAACCTATATTCTTTTGATATAAACAGATTATCGACGGTATAGTCAAATTCCTGCTCTTCATTCATGTTGGCTTCAACGAGAATTGTATTGAATTTATTTCTCAGTCTGACCTTGTTATTGGTTTTAGTGAATATATCACCGAATATTTGCCTGATTTTTCTGTCAAAAACTACTGAATCCGGCGCCACATAGTTTTCATTTTTCAACCCTTCTGCAATCAGTGGCAACGCAATTTCAATATCTTTTGCAGTGTAATTGTACAACGGCCCGTCACCCTCCTCCTGTTTTTCTATGTGTAGTTGCAGTTGTATATGTTTTTTTATTTCTTCCAGGTTCATGTCATAAACTTTTGTTGTTGGAATAATAGTATCTTTCAAAGGCTTTTCCTGATTTTTCCGGGGTGTTGTCTGACAGGCGTGGAGCAGGACATTGAATGCTACAGTACAGTATATTAAGTAGGGTGTTTTCATAAATGAGCTGATTTATCTCAGGCCTAAGTGAAAATGATCCTGGTGGATGGTTGTTAAATGACTGGTAGTATTTTTGATTTTGCTTTTATAGGCGAAATTTCTATTGAACCCCCATCGCCCGGCAACCTCCAGAATTCTTTCCAGTACTCTCAGGAATTCTCTCTCTGAACCGAATGTTTTCTCTGCTTCCTGCCAGAATACATGACCTTTCCTGGCTGTACTACCGGGGTAGCGGATATCGATGTCGTTGCCATTGACATGTCCCCTGTGTCCGATATTACGTTTATTGCTGGCAGATATATCATTGTAGTATAATATCCCGTCATAGTTGTTATGGGGAAGAGAGTAAAAGAATCCCAGCAGTGATGCAGCTACATGTGGTGCGATGAAGTTATCGTCTCCACCATCTCTGTTTCCGAACCGCCCCCAGTTTGGACCTGTTGACGGAAAAGGCAGTAACCCGTTTTCGTTTTTGGTCAGTTGAAAGGTATGTACGAGTTCGTCTGATAAATAGAGACTATATCGATAGTTGTTGCTTTCGGGATTCTCAAAAATCAATTGATGACTAAAGGTATCCAGCTGGATAATGTATTGGTTGGGCTTATTATCTGATATAGTTTGAAACTGGCATTCTTTTACCTTGAACATGAAAGCAGTACAGGTTTCAAAAATATGTTTCTTCCTGGCATAATTGCTGCCATCGGCTGATGTTACTTCGTTTCCTACCCTGCGGCTGATACCAGTAGTTACCTCGGTATTGCCGTTCGCACGAAGGTGAAGTTTTTGGGAATGCCAATATGCCATGGATGATAGTACGGCAATTCTCATGCTGTTGCATACCAGTTCCGGATGACTGACAATATCCGCTTGTTCTTTCAGTGTGTATTTGTTGGCATTTGTATATGCTTTCCGGCCGGTGATCTGAATAAGCCCCCGGCCTCTGAAAAGCCAGCCATCTTCTTCCTCAGTATTACCCAGCAGTTTTCCGGTTCTAGTATCGGGGCCGTACGCAAAGTTGGCAATCTTCTGCTGATTGGCGACGCTTACTCCGGGGATTGCCGGCTTTCGTACCTGGCGGCCCCATTCCATGGCTTTTCTTCTCCCCGATGCCGTGCGGAACGCTGAGAAGGTGTGTATTAATTCTTCCCAGTACCAGTTAAAGTTCTCTCCTCCCTTAATATGTAGTGCTCTTCCACTTTCAACCGCTATCTGTGCAAAGAAGTGTGCTTTGTTCCAGCAGGTATTCATATTCATGATTTCCATATAAGCATTATAGGTAGTTGTGGCGGATTCGAGATCTGCGCTATTTGCTCCGGGAAATATCTCCTTCAGCTGAGCAACGGTTACTTTATTATTGCACCGGGGACAGCCATCCGGAGTTTCGTTTGTTGCATATGTTTCGCCCAATATTACAGGAGCGTTGGATCTCGTGAGTTGTCTGAATAGTCCGCCTAGTTTGTTAGAGAGTTTCAAATGCTGATAGAAACTGGCTTTGCCAGGATCGAATAAATTTTTATCCGCTACATCTGCCGGATACAAATATTTATCGGTACTGGTTTTAACAACAATGTAGAAGCAACGAAGCAGCATATCTGCGAATTTGCCGGCTCTAAGCTGGCCGGTATCTATCATAACAGAGGCGGTTTCGTTTTCATTGACTTTGATGTGTTTGTTGATACACAGCTTGTCGTTTTCGCTGTGCCGGTTTTCCCATAGTTGAACAATAAGATCGTTTCCAGAGAGATTGATGGTTTGAATATGAATAGTTATTTTTTCTCCAAACCTGTATACATTGATAGCCGGTTTTTGTTGTGCATCGAGGGCCTGAACTGATATCACTTCTTTAGTTGGTTTCAACTGTAACAGGTTGCCTGTTTCTTTCATTCGCCTGAGCGTTTGATGCCGTGGATACCAGTATTTCTGTTCGTGGGTTGTTATCGTTTTCATGTTTGTGAACATGATTGTACGAGGGGAATGTGGTACGGCGAAGAGCAGCCGGAAGGTATTCCAATCGAAGCTGGTGGCAGTTAACTTGTGCCGCAGACTATGAACATTTACATCTACATTGAGTTCGCCGTTAGCATCAAATTCGGCATAGCCGAGATGCTTTATAAAATAGTATTGGTTGGCCGGATTGCAGCCCAGTAAATCGAGCGGAATCTTTTCACCGTGAGCATCAGCACAGGATATATTCAGCCGGATATCTTCTTTCCATCCGGCTGTTGATCTGTAGAAGTTTTGCAAATCAGTAAAGCACCAGCGTGTGATATTGGCAGTGGTTACATGTACTTCATATGAGCATCCTGATTTGCCAAGACTTGCAGTTATAGTGAAGGAACCTTCCTGTTCCAGTTGTGCTTCCCGAAAATTAGCTTCTCCTGCCCCGAATGGATGCCAGATGACAGGGCCATCGAGTGAAGCATCGTATGGCATCAATGTTAGGGCTGACAGGCTGTATTTTTTTCCGGCTATCCAATTATTGTTTCCATTTTCAACAGTTATCTGAAGTAGCTCGTTGGGTTTTACTTCCAGCAGCCACACTAATGCTGAGGGTATATCCTGAGAATGCGCTTCCACCCTGTATTTACCGGGAACGGTAAAGTGGGTATCGCCATTCAGTGTGATGGTTGAGCCGATACCCATCAGTTTACCGTTTAGCAGCCATTGGATAGCTGTAGCACCTGAAGCTGGCAATGGTGTAGTCCCGTTTGTATCAGCAAGCTGAAAGCTCAGTGAAGTGCGGGGCCTTATCATATGGCTGCCATGATGGTTGGTTATTGATATTACGTTTCTGCTAGTGGTTAGCGTCAGGGATCTTTCTTCGCGAAACCCATCTGAATCTATAGTGGCGGTAACTGTATAAGTGGTGCCCCTGTTCATGGGAGTGAAATGAACATATGCGTTATTGCTCATGGCAAGTATATTATTGCCGGCATCTTTTATCTGTATGGTTACTACAGGCTGCCCCGCAATACCTGGTATAAAAACCGGCTGGATGATGATACGCTCGCCAACAGCTACTTCATAAGGTGTGTCGCAGGGAACAATGATCTGGTTGCTGCCGCACATCAATTTGAAGGCTCTTTCCAGCAAGGCGCCGGTGACGTTAATACTCAGGCGGGGCGGTTCATGCAGCTGGCCTTCTCCGAATGCTGAGACCTGATAGATACCTGGTGTGCTGAGATGAGTAGTCAGGCAGGCGCCATTGTTTTCAAATACCGCCGGGGCGACCTTGTCGCTAATGATCTTCCAGGTTATCAAACTTTCATCCACCGCTGATGAATTGTGATAACTCTCGGTTGTGAATATCAATGGTTCGTTGACAGCAACGGTAATTGGCTGCTCCGCAGTTTGTATGTCGCTGATGAACTTTGTTGCTTCCTCTCTGGCCCCGAAGCTCAGCATTATACTCCTTACATCAGGAGGAGTGCTTTTTATGTTGTTTGTATGGAAGAGGGGATTCAGTGTAGTAATATCAGCCAGCGATGTTTGTGTTATTGGCTGGTTATGCGACAAACTGGCTGTTTGACCGTGAAAAAGAATGCTGATAGTAGCTGCACCTGATACCGCGCATACAGCAGTACTATTTTCGAGCAGTACCTTTCCGTTGTCCGACAATATAACATTGCCGGTGCTGCTCCATTTTATAATGGAAGGCATACAGGTACTGCGGGAGAAGCTGCAGGAGCCGAAGGCGCCGGGCAGGAAAGGGTTCCCCGTTGTATTGGTACTGGCAACCGGTTTGAGATTGCCACTGTGGTCATTGATATATTCGCTGGCACCGGATACTACGAGCTTATTGGAGACAGACCCAAAGCTGCATTGGCATAGCGCTCCCTGCACAACAATATGTTTGTCGGCCATATTTAAATCGGGTTTAAACGATGTGATTAATTTTCCCGGGAACCCAAGACCCCGGTGTTCCGGAATTTTATTCCCTCTTTACCTTTCAGTGCTACAGATTTTCCGGAATACAGCAATAAAGTGCCGGTGCTATTCCAGCAAATGGTTCTTCCATTTTCTGTATATTTTTTACAGATAATAAGCAAACATCCTGTGGTACTATTTTCCATCGGGTTAAAATATTTTTGATTTTTCTGCACTTTTAATATTGACCATACCCCCCGCGTTGAGCGTCATATTTTCAGTGGTACTGTTTACTGATATTTCTTCTGCTCTTTTCTCTATTTCTTTTGCCTGCATATTTATGTTCTCCATCGCCACCTTTGTGATATTGGTAGCAGTAAGGCGGTAGTCGTTAACCGCATATTGATGCAAACAATCGCCCGCACTTTGAAGAATATCAGCTCCTGCGGAATAACACATATTGAAACCAGCGTTCACATTGATATTATCTGTTGCATGTATACCGATATTGCGTGCGGTAATGCTGATGTTTTCAGCTGCTGATAACGAAATATTCCTGCCCTGCGTATCCAGTATGATGGTATTTCCTCCCTTGTCGGCTATGACAATGTTTTCGCGACCAGCTGTATCGTCGAGTCGTATGATATGGCCGCCGCGGGTTTTGATCACTTTCAGGTTATTGGCGTCATCTCCGAATGTCGTAGTTGCGATACCGTTATATGCGCAGCCGGTAGCGTAGGGGGCTTCGGGGTTACCGCCTTCGAAATCAACCCAGACTTCCTCATTAATTTCCGGGATGAAATGGAATCCTTTTCCGGCGCCGGCGTGGGGTTGATGAAACCTGATCCACGGGGTGCAGCCCTGTTGCCAGCAGAAGCGGACCCTGATACGTCCCAATCCTTTCGGATCGCTGTTGTCTGTTACAATGGCGCTTTGTGCTTCACAGCAGGGAATGTTTTCCAGATCCATTATTGGAATAGCAGCATCTGCAGGAATGCCTTCAAATGAATTGTAGTAATTGCCATTCCCATTGCAGTGATGTTCAATAGAAGTGAGCACGAATTCGCCGTGATCTTCTTTTGCCAGGGTACGTTCATTGATATGTACAATATCGCCTGCTTTCAAGCCTATGTGCTGGCTATGGCCCTTGAGAATGATCATTTCGGCAAGGCGGCCCCGTTGATATTGCCGGGCCATTATGCTGAGCTCCTCCCGGGCATTGCTGCCGAAGGCATAAGGAACCTTATAATATGCAGGATAGTTGTACAACTTTCTGCTTACTGACCGGACATGACTGGTGTAGGGATTATTCCCCGTTAAGAGCCGGTCGCCTGCCGGCTCTTCGAGGATTTGCTGAAGCCTGTATTCCGTGGCCATCAGCTGATGATTAACCGGAACAATTTTATATTCCAGTTGAAAATCTGCCAGGTCAGTATGATGTAACAAGCAGTGTTGACCGGGTTTGTATTGTCCGAATATAATTTGCTGCCCATTGTAGAAGAAGTGTTCTCCAAAACGCCGGGACAACCGGTGCAGGAAATCGAATCCCGTTTCCTTGTATTGAACAATATATTTCAGCGGATGCAAATAGGCGGGGGCTACCTGCGGGTTAACAGACAATGGGTAGCTTTTTCTAAATACAGCATTAACAATGGATGATAAGGCCAGCTGCTCAAATGAACGGGAATCAGGACTGCCGGAAAGCAATATCGTAGGACTATGGCCCCGAAGTATACAATATCCGGTACTATCACTATTGCCTTTCCCAGCAATGATACCTGTAATAATGCCGTTGAATAGCAAAGGATGCTGATTTTTCCCGGCGTCTGCCGGATAAATACAGATGCCAATTTCTTTCCCCAACAATAACTTTCCTGCAGTTACTGAACTATGCCCATAGGCAGATAGCCAGTCGTAACTTATACCGATTTCAAATTCATGATGACATGTCATGGATTGCTTCAAATGCAGAAACTGGAATTGTTCTAATTGTGTTTCTCCAATAGATATGGTTGTCCGCATACAGTAGTGCAGCTTTGGTGTTAATGATACTTTTGGTTGAAGGATTAACCTTTGAATAGGTTAACAAACGTGAATTAAAAGTATGAAAATAATTTCAATTATAAAAAAAAATAATTAGAACTTCTTACTAAATATTTTTCTGTTAAAGATATTTTCATAATGATGTACGGGTTTTAATTTTTAGTTGCGCTTGTTACTAATACATTTGTTGTAATGGGGAAGTACCAGGGAAGAAGAAAATAAATTTTTTTAATTTCCAGGATAGAGGGGCATCTGCGGGGTCCAAATAAAAAAGGCCCTAAGAACCCGTGTTCTTAAAGCCCACTTCTAACGTATCAATCAACAAAGTTTATTTAAATACTAAATTTTTCCAGTCTCCCGCAGAACCATTTCCTACCCAATACCCGACCATACCACTTTTTTGTTTGCTAAGCTGAGTCACTGTCAGGCATCTTTTCCCATTTATAAAGGCATTTACTTCCGGAAAGGTAATAACAATTTTTACATGAAACCAGGCATTAGGATCAGTGGTAGGATCAATTTCGTTTTCATATTTCCCGGGAAATTCATCTCTCAGCTGAAACCATTCATGGTTGGGGAGGGAAATATACTGCACCGAGTGTGCCCTTCTCCCCTTTTCAGGTACCTGGAAATTAAATGGACGGAAATATACTGCGTCATAAGTAGAGTCATTTACCCCGTGAAAGGCAATGCCAACGAAACTCCGCTGTAACATATTTTTACCTTTGACATCGAATTCAATGGTGCCGTTTCCGAAATCGGATCCTTTTATCCAGGCAACTCCGGCCCCCGGGGCTTCGTTGAGGTGGATGACTGCATCACCGGTTGCAATACGGTTGACTGCCCGCAGCTGTTGTGCCATCCCATTGACGTTAATAAAAACCAGGGAGGTAAGTGTAATGAAAATGTGACGAAACATGATGGTCGATATTGATGAGTAATAACGTCCGTCATAAAATTATGCCTGAGTTACGGGGTTTGAGAATTAGTCTTTTTTGTATATTTTATATTTTCATGTGTTCGATAGCGATACACCGGCCCGTTCGGCGGCGTACAATTGAGGACATACTGCTTATCGTACTAATGCGCCATTCAATCGACCTAATTCCGTTTCAGCTAATTTGGTATTATACCTGGCCTGTATCAATCTATAATAAGAATCTTCCAGGCTTTGTTGGGCTATCTTTACTTCCAATATGGTAGATACGCCTTGTTTGAAACGCTCCAGGGCTACCATTGCGTTTTCTCTGGCGAGACCATTGGTTTCTTCCTCCAGTGAAGCCTGTTTTTTATAGTATTCATAATCTTCAAAGGCGTTATGAAGAGAAAGATCTACCTGGGATTTTACATTATCCAGTGTAATGTTCTGGAAATCGAAATCTATCCTGGCATTTTGTACCTGTCTTTTTACATTAAACCCATTGAAGATGGGAATAGCGGCAGTTAATCCATAGCTGAACACCCCGTTGCGGTTGAATCGTGGACTAAATGCATTGGAGGCTGCGTTGGACGTATTGCGGTTATAGTTATAGCCCGAGTTGAAACTGATTACCGGGAAATAATCGGCCTTACGTTCTTTAACCGTGAGTGCAGCGATATCTACATTCTGTTGCTGCACTTTGATTGCAGTGTTGTTATTGGCGATCTGTTGTTGCAATGCGGCAAATGATAATCCTGTTTCCAGCGGAATAGAATCAGATACGTCATAGCCGGTGGCGCCTGCCGGCACCGCCATCAGCTGATTCAGCAGGGCCTTGCTTTGCTCGATTAATGTTTGCTGACGTATATACAGCGCTTTCTGAGCGTTATAGTCCACCTTTGACTGGAGGAGATCCGTTTTAGGCGCAAGACCGGTACTGAATTTCGCATCGGAGAGTTTTACTCTTTCCTCGGAGATGGACATTTGTTCGGCAAGCGCTTTCAGCTGTTGTTTTTGCTGTACAATGTTATAATATCCCCCGATGACAGTAGCTACTGAATTCTGTACCTGATTTTTTATAGTCAGTTCCCCCAGATCCCGGATGGATGCCAGTTTCTGGCGGGTGGCGAACATTTTCAGACCATCGAACAGGGTCCAGCTCAGGGTAACGTTGCCACTGATATTGTTGCCTTTGATCCCACTGGTATCGCGCTTGCTGCCGTTTACGAATTCCTGTTTGGTAGCAGTAGTATTCCAGGTGGTACCGGCTGTTGCATTCAGTCGGGGTACAAATGCAAAATTCGCATAGGCGTAATCGTTAGCTGAGAGTTCTGCGGTGTTTCTTGCCAGCCTGATATCGAAATTGTTTTTCAGGGCCAGGTCTATCGCCTGTTCCAGGGTAAGTGCTTTCTGTTGTGCGCTGGCTTTCATTATAGCTGTGGTCAGCAGTAACAGGCAGATACTATATTTTATTATAAATGACTTCATCTTGATTATTTATGCTGTTAGGCATGGGCAGTAGCTATCTGCGTTTCTTCGCCATCTGTTTCATCTTCCTCTTCTTCATGTTTATTCATACCCCTGCGGGAGAAGAAAGTATACATCGCAGGGATTACGTATAAGGTTAATACCAGCGAGAATATGATTCCACCTACGATTACAATACCTAATGGGATACGGCTGGTAGCGGCTGCTCCGAGCGACATGGCAATCGGCAAAGCTCCCAGGGCCATGGCGAGGCTTGTCATCAGGATAGGCCGGAGGCGCATCGCGGAAGCGTGTATTACGGCATCTGCTTTTTTCAGGCCGGAATCGCGCTGATGGTTAGCAAATTCCACGATGAGGATCCCGTTTTTGGTAACCAGTCCTATCAGCATAATTACCCCGATCTGTGAAAAGATATTCCAGGTTTGATTGAATATCCACAACGACAATAAGGCGCCGGCGAAGGCCAGGGGCACGGTAAGCATGATGATCAGCGGATCTATCCAGCTTTCGAACTGTGCTGCCAGTACAAGGTAGATCAGCACCAGGGCAAGACCCAACGCAAACATCGTGTTGGAGCCACTCTCCGCATAGTCGCGGGAAGAACCGGATAATGCCGTATTGAAAGAATCGTTCAGGATGTTTTCCTTTTGCAGTTTATTATAGATCCGGTACATTTCGCTGATGCCGTCACCGATGGTTTTGCCTGGCGCGAGGCCAGCAGATACGGTGGCTGATTTGTACCGGTTAAAGTGATAGATAATAGGCGGACTGGTTTCTTCTTCGATAGACACTACGTTATCGAGCTGAATAGCCTGGCCATTGTTGTTGCGGACATAAAGATTTTCAAGATCCATAGGATCGTCGCGGTTGGCGCGGAATACCTGCCCCATTACCTGGTATTGTTTACCATTGCGGATGAAATAGCCATACCGCAGGTTACTTAATGCCAGCTGAAGTGTTTGTGAGATGTCCTGTACAGAAACGCCCAGCTGCGTAGCTTTATCACGATTGATGTGAATGCGCAGTTCAGGCTTATTGAATTTCAGGTCTACATCCGTACCCTGGAAAACAGGGCTGTTGCTTACTTCATCCATGAATTTGGGAAGTACAGCTGAGAGGGTATCGAAGTTGATATGTTCCAATACAAATGATACAGGCAGCCCGCTACGACGTCCTACCTGAATAGTTTGTTGCTCGATGGCAAATACTTTTCCTTCCGGGAACCGGCTCATGTTCCGGTTCACCATGTTTACAATGTCTTTCTGTGAGCGGGTACGGTCGTGGGGCTCGGTGAGCATCACATTGGCAAAGGCGGTGTTAACTGCGCCAGACCCGCTGAATCCGGGTGAAGTAACACTCAGTATGATTTTCTTTTCCGGAATGGAATCGACCATGAACTTCGTGAGTTTGTCCACGTATTTATCCATATAGTCATATGCCGTGCCTTCCGGAGTGGTAATTGACAGGCGGAAAGTGCTACGATCTTCCAGCGGCGCCAGTTCAGCCGGCAGTGTTTTGAACAGGAAGTAGATCATGACCAGACACCCGGCAACGATCAACCCTGCCACCCAACGGAAACGCATAAACGTTTCCAGCGAGCGTTGATAGCCATCTTCCATCCATCGGAAAAACGGTTCCGTTTTAGTATAGAACCAGGAGTGCGTATGTGTTTTACGGCCGAGTTTTACGTTCAATACCGGAGTAAGTGTGAGGGACACAAAGGCCGAGATCAGCACAGCTCCGGCCACCACGATACCAAATTCACGGAAGAGGCGGCCTACGAATCCCTGGAGGAATATGATGGGCAGGAAAACAAATGCGAGGGTAATAGAAGTAGCTATTACGGCAAAGAAGATTTCCTCCGAACCTTCCCTGGCGGCGCGCATACGGGGCATCCCGGCTTCTATCTTCTTATAAATATTTTCAGTAACCACAATACCATCATCCACCACAAGACCAGTAGCCAGTACAATGGCCAGCAGTGTGAGGATATTGATGGTAAATCCGCAGGCGTACATAATGAAGAAGGCACCGATCAGTGATACCGGAATATCTATCAGCGGGCGAAGTGCCATGAGCCAGTCGCGGAAAAACAGGTACACGATAATGATCACCAGTACAAGGGCTACTATCAGTGTTTCTTCCACCTCATCGATCGATTTTTTGATGAAGCGGGTGTTATCCATAGCGATATTCACCGTATAGTCGTCCGGGATATCTTTTTTCAGCTGTTCATATCTTTTGTAAAATTCATCGGCAATGGCCACATAGTTGGAGCCAGGCTGCGGGATTAACGCCAAAGCAATCATAGGGCTGCCGGATTCCTTCAGCATGGTTTCTTCGTTTTCCGGCCCCAGTACGGCCTGACCGATGTCCCGGATACGTATTTCATTGCCATTGATGTTCTTTATGATCAGCGCATTGAAATCATCTTCTGATACCAGACGGCCGAAAGTTCTCACGGTAAAGTCGGTAGCATTACCGGCAATTTTACCGGAAGGAAGTTCTACGTTCTCGCGTTGCAGGGCACTCTGAACATCACCGGGGGTAAGGCTGTAAGACGACAGCCTGGCAGGATCCATCCAGATGCGCATGGCATAGCGTTTTTCGCCCCAGATCTGGATAGCACTGACACCAGGAATGGTTTGTAGTTTTTCCAGCAATACGTTGGTGCCATATTCTGTTACTTCCAGCTGATTGCGGGTGTTGCTTTGTACCGTCATGGAGATGATGGCATCGGAGTTTGCATCCTGCTTAGACACCACCGGCGGAGCATCGATATCGGGAGGTAAGCTGCGCAGCGCCTGGGACACTTTGTCGCGCACGTCGTTGGTAGCGCCTTCGAGGTCTTGCCCCAGCTCAAATTCTACGGTAATATTGCTGCTTCCCTGGCTGCTGCTGGAAGATATATTTTTGATCCCGGCGATCCCGTTGATCTGTTTCTCCAGCGGTTCGGTGATCTGTGTTTCGATGATATCGGAGTTGGCGCCGGCATAAGAGGTACGCACGTTAACGATGGGCGGATCAATTGCCGGGAAATCCCTTACGCCCAGGAACGTGAAGCCCACCAGACCGAATATCACGATAATGATATTCATCACGATAGCAAAAACCGGGCGTTTGAGCGATAAAGAAGGTAAACTCATGATAGACTAAATATTTGAAAGAATCAGGAATCAGGAATAACTCGTATCCGAGGCCTCATTCTCAATTCTTAATTTCATTGTATTTGAGTGGCATTCCTGGCTTGAGTTGCAGGATACCGGTGGTGATCACGGTATCGCCGGGTTGCAGGCCGGAGGTGATCTGAACACTGCTTTCGGTGCGTATGCCTGTTTCTACCACTACAAATTTTGCTTTCCCTTTATCAGCAATGATCACCTGTTTGTCGCGGGTGCCTGGGATAACAGCCTGAGAAGGAATCATCATGGCATCCGGGAGATTTTTCAGTACAATTTTTACTTTGGCGAAAGAGCCCGGGAAAAGCTGTCCATTATTGTTAGGTACAATAGCTCTGAGTTTGACAGTACGGGTGGTGAGGTCGATTTTAGGATCGATGGCATAGATGCTACCTTTATATTCGTGGTTGTCGCCAGCCACATAAAAGTTCACCTGGTCGCCGTTTTTGATGGCATTGCGGTATTTTTCGGCCACAGAGAAATCCATTTTCAGCGGGTCTACCTGTTGGAGGGTAGTGAGAACGCTGGCGGACGACACAATTGCTCCCTCACTGACATTACGTAATCCAAGTTTACCGTTGAACGGGGCGCGGAGCTCTGTTTTCTGCAATTGCGTTTGGGTATATTCCATATCGGCTCCATAGGCGCTTACCTGGTTGCGGGTCACATCTACATCCTGCTGGCTGATACCGTTTATTTTCAACAGGTTCTCCTGGCGCTCGAGGGTGGTCCGCGCCAGTTGCTGCTGTAATTTCAGTTTCTGCAGCTGCGCTTTAAGGTCTTCATCGTAAAGCTTAACGAGCAGATCGCCTTTCTTAACGTTGGTACCTTCTTTAAAATAGAGATGAGTGATACGGCCATTGATTTCGGGCTTCACTTCCACTTCCTCATTGCTTTGCAAGGTGCCGCTTGCTTCAATAGTCTGATCGAGCCTGGCAGATCTTACGATCCAGGCATCGGTCAGCATCAGCCGGGCATTGTTTCCTTTGGTAGCGGGTGCCTGTTTATCGTTGGCTTTACTTCCGGTTACCTTTTTATAAATAAAGAATGCAATGATACCAGCGGTTGCTAATAAGACAGTGTTGCGAACAATCCCTTTGGTGATGGCCATACTTTCGAGTGTATTTTTCCTGCGATTATTATAGGTATTGAGTTTAGAAATCGGTCTGGCAAGACAGTACTTCATGAACCGGACAAATTTAAGCATTGAGGGGGGTGAAAGCACCCCGGAACTGTTAAATAGCGTTAAAGCTTTAGATAAGTGGTGAAAAAGCCTGTTGAATGGAGAATTTTTATGATTTATATAAATTGAAAATAAGGGAGTGGTGTAATTGTCATGAAAAAGGCGACTTTTGTGTTAAAATAAGCAAATCTATAAACCCACCAGTATCAAAATTGTATAAATTCTTTTATTAACAAAGCTATGAATATGTTTACTGTACTGGATTTGGAGAGAATGCCCATATTGGAATCCCCTTAAAATTCGGGCCATCTGTTGGCAATTCAATAAAAATTATATTTTTGCACTCAAGTTTTAAACCAAAAACACTTAAAATTATGTCAGACATTGCATCAAGAGTTAAAAAGATCATCATTGACAAATTGGGCGTTGACGAAGCCGAGGTAACTCCTGAAGCCAGCTTCACCAATGACTTAGGTGCTGACTCTTTGGATACGGTAGAACTGATTATGGAATTCGAAAAAGAATTCAACATCTCCATTCCTGACGAACAAGCTGAAACTATTACTACTGTTGGCCAGGCAGTTGCTTACCTGGAAGAACATGTAAAATAATCCTACTAATCAGAATTGTTTTAATGCAACCAAGACGAGTTGTCGTTACAGGTTTAGGCGCTCTTACACCGCTCGGCAATTCCGTAGCCGATTTTTGGCACGGATTGACGAACGGTGTATCCGGCGCAGATTATATCAAGCAATTTGATGCTTCCAAGTTCAAAACCCGTTTTGCTTGCGAACTGAAGAATTTCGATCCTGCTAACTACCTGGACAAGAAGGAGGCCCGTAAAATGGACCCCTTTACACAAACGGCTGTAATTGCCGCAGATCAGGCGATACTGGACGCCAATATCAACAAAGACAAGATCAATGTAGATCGTGTGGGGGTGATATGGGGTACTGGTGTTGGGGGCATGGTCAATTTCAGTCAAGAGCTGAAAGAATTCCACACAGGGGACGGTACACCCCGTTTTAGTCCTTTCCTGATCACAAGGCTTATTCTTGATATTGCTGCCGGATATATTTCTATCCGTCACGGTTTCAGGGGGCCTAACTTTTCTGTTGTATCAGCCTGTGCATCTGCTACCAATGCGATTATTGAGGCAATGTACAGTATCCGTTATGGTAAGACCGACATGGTGATTACCGGTGGATCTGAAAATGTGATCAACGAGCCTTGCGTTGGTGGATTCAATTCCATGAAGGCTTTGTCAGAAAGAAATGATGATCCTAAAACTGCTTCCCGACCCTTTGATCTGGACCGTGATGGTTTTGTGATGGGAGAAGGAGCTGGTGCCCTGGTGCTTGAGTCGTTAGAACACGCACAGGCAAGGGGAGCCAAAATATATGCTGAGCTGGCAGGCGGTGGTGCTACAGCAGATGCGCATCATATCACTGCACCCCATCCTGAAGGACTGGGTGCCATGAATGTAATGCGGAATGCTTTGGCGGATGCCGGAATGCAGGCTGGCGAAATTGATTATATCAACGTTCACGGTACTTCCACTCCATTGGGAGATATTGCCGAAGTAAAAGCCATTCAGCGCGTTTTTGAAGAGCATGCCTATAAAATGAACATCAGCTCTACAAAATCCATGACCGGACACTTACTCGGGGCTGCCGGCGCCGTTGAATCCATAGCCGTGATTATGTCTATCATTAATGGCATAGTTCCTCCTACGATCAACCACTTCACAGACGACCCGCAGCTAGACCCGAAACTGAATTTTACTTTCAATGTCGCACAAAAGAGAGAAGTAAAAGCAGCCCTGTCTAATACCTTCGGATTTGGCGGACATAATGCCTCCGTGATTTTCAAAAAATTTGTTCCTTGATCCTGATTGTGTGAGTTTACTGCCAGGTTTTTTATATCGACTTTTTTCCAAAAAAAGGCACTTGTATAAAGAGCTGCACAACCTGCTGGGATTCCCCCCGGGTAATTTTGCACTTTATGAAGTGGCCCTGAGCCATCGTTCCAGTAAGGAAAAATTCCTCGAAAGCAACGAAAGGCTGGAATACCTGGGTGACGCTATTCTTGGCGCCATCGTGGGTGACTATCTGTTTAAAAAATATCCCTACAAAACAGAAGGATATCTGACAGAGATGCGGTCTAAGATCGTTAACCGGCAACAACTGAACGACATTGCCATCAAGATGGGATTACGTAAACTGACCATCTACGATAAATACAACAGCTTCCTGAAAATAAGCCAGATCTTTGGTAATACCCTGGAAGCATTGGTAGGAGCTGTTTACCTCGACCGTGGCTATAATAAAACTCAGCAGTTTGTACATAAGCGCATCATCCTTCCGTATATTGATATGGAAATGCTGGAAACAGTGGAAATGAACCACAAGAACAAACTGTATGGCTGGGCCAACAAAAATGGTAAGACCCTCGAGTTTGAATTGCTTGAAGAGCAGATGGACAATGGCCGGCGCATTTTTACAGTAGGCGCCGTGGTAGATGGAGAACTGATCTGCAGCGGCAAAGCCTTCAATAAAAAAGATGCCAGCCAGATTGCAGCACAGCAGGCAATTATCCAGCTGGGTCTTGGCGAAAAGGACTAATCTTTCTCTTATTTTCTTCGCACCGGGTGCCGCAGGATCGTTTTAAGTTTTGTCGGTACCGTTTTTCTGAAATCAGATAAATATACTTCGTGATGACGGCCATTCATCGCCAGGTCGTACTGCGTCATATAATCGTCCATCATTTTCAATGAAACCGGCTCCTCGCTATATGGGCCTACATGCAGCATCTGTACACTCAGCCCTTCTTCCATATGTTTCAGATCAACCTGACGGATATACGCAGATTGTTTCTTTTTCTCTGCTTTCAGCAGCGCTTCAGAAAAATTCTGTTGGGTAATATGATCTGGCATTCTGATAGCCAGTTCGTAATACCACTCACTGCGCGGTACCTTCAGTGGATCGGTAGTGGTATCATTTACCCACCAGAAGCCTTCCAGCTTACTAACGGTAAAATCCTGGTCTTTCGACTTGCTGCCAAATTTAATCGCATAGGCGACCGCGTATAATGCACCCGTCACTTCCTCAAATGTGCTGCTGTTGGGATCTCCTTTCCCATTGATTGTGAGAAACAGACCCTTCCCGATTGTTACCAGTTCGGGAGAGGCGGCAGCAGAATAATACTGTTTGAATTTTTTTGTAAGATCCAATTTTTCCATTTTTTCCGGTTTTAGGTTTATATCGAATAAGAAGGCGCCAAATAGTATCCACCCAGGAAGGATATTAGTTTTCATCGTATTGTATTGTAATTCCAATGGGGACCGTTGAGTAGCGATCCCCATCAGAGAGGTTTATAGAAAGCCGATCAATACATTAGTCAGGTTCTGCGCTGGCTGATCGAAATTGAAGCGCAGATACTGCTCCCGGGTATAGCCGCTCATTTGCATTCCCAGCAGCTGCATACCGGCAATGAGTTTACCATAGGTTTCGCCGAGTTGCTCCCAGGGACCGTTATGTTGCATGCTTACAGATTGGAATGGCGGAAGTGTTTCGCATTGCCAGGGAGCGGGAACGGGTTTAGTGGCTGCTACCGGCAAGCCAATATCGAGCGTAAATACAGTATCAGGCTGGCCATCGAACTGATAGTAATGCCACTCCGGCGCACCGCATATTTCCAGGCCGGCAGCAGCTGCCTGCTGATACGCTTCACGGATTTCCGTACGTACCAGTTCCAGCATGCCCGCCAGGTTAGTCTTATGCCGGCGGTAGAAGAAATGGAACGACTGTGCTTCCTGCATTTCCGGGAGTTTTTCCGTTTGATCGAAGAAGCTGAACCAGAATTTAAGTTTTTCGTTATCCAGCAGACCGAATTGCTGATAGATAGCTTTGGCGAAAGCTACCATGGCAGGGCCACTGGCAGTAATTACATGATTATCAGCTACCGCCGGCGCGTTTTGATATCGTGCAGCCCCTCTGTAGGCAGGAGCCAGCATTTTAAGCACCTCGGGGTGGTTGCTGGTATGTTCAATCAGGTCGAGAAAGCCATGCTGCGCTAATAATGCAGTAGCACCACAAATGGCTGCTACCGTTTTTTGCTCCGCCAGCACGCGTTGTATCAGGGGAATAATCTCCGTATTGGCCCCCTGTTCCATCGGAGCGCCCCCGGGCAGGATCAGCAGGTCGATATCGGCCGTCAGTGCATCAGCCAGACTGCTTTGCGGCTGTACCTGTACTTTGCCTCCGGAAATAACCGGATGCCCGTCGAGCGAGAAAGTAACAATATTGGTTTCGGTAAAGGAACCCAGGCCATAAAGTGCAAGAGCCGGTTCCCAATCGGAATAGCCGTTAAAGAGGAATACGTAGCAATTCACCAGCGTTTTCATGTTGTACTGTTTTTGATGACAATACAAAGCAACTACCGGCAGGTGACAACCTTATGTCAGCAGTTTTGGAAGAATTAAAAATAATGTTCGTGAAGTTCGGTTACCAGGTCTTTCATGGTAGTTTTCAGCTCTTCCGGCTGGATCACACTCACCCGGTTGCCGAACATGATCAGCCACCTGGCAAAATAACCCAGATGTGATTGGAGGAACGTGAGCTCTGTTTGATTACCATTTACCTTTTCTTCCATCAGGCCGAAATAGTATTTCTGGTCGCGTACATATCGTATGAGCTCGTTATCAATAGCTATTTTGATCAAATGGGTATTCTCCCTGTTCTTATTGCGCTGTTGCTCAAGATAGTCTTGCAGGGAGAGATGTTTATCTTTTTTATAGGTAGCAGCCAGTACATTCAGCTTACGGATCCGGTCTACGCGGAAATCGCGGTAGCCCTGGCGGAGCCGGCAAAAGGCGATCAAGTGCCAGTGGGCGCTCATATGAAAAATACCAATGGGCTCTACTTCCCTGCGGGTAGCGACTTCATCCTGAAAGGAGAAGTATTCCATGTTGATCACCTGGTTCATTCCAAGTGCATGCTGAATATCACTGAGAAAACGATTGGGAAACTCTTCCACTCCCGGCGCCTCAAGCGTTTGGTAGCGCACCACTGCAATGTTTTCATCGAGGGATTCGAGGTAGTCTTTCTCAGAGCCGCGGAGCACGGAACGTATTTTTTCCATAGCCAGGCTGAACTGCTTTCTGTTGCTGTGGTCGCTGAACTTTTCCATGAGCTTTTCGCCCGTCAGGAGGGCTGCTGCCTCTTCTTTCGAAAACATTACCGGAGGCAGATGATAGCCATCCACAATGTAATAGCCGGTTCCGGCTTCCGCCCCAACAGGAACACCTGCCTCCTGAAGTGCCTTCACATCCCGGTAAACAGTTCTCAGACTGATATTAAACCTGTCGGCTATTTCGGAAGCCTTTACTATTTTTTTGCCCTGAAGCTGTATCAGAATGGCGGTCAGACGGTCGATTCGATTCATGGAAAGTGGTAGATTCTGAGAACGAATTTCGGGTCAGAAAATTATTTTCAAAAATTTTTTTAAACTGTTTAAACTTTTATTAAAGCGGGACGTCTTAAATACATCAATCTCCTGATAACAGATAGGAAAACGGCAAAAGACACCGACGACTTTCGGGAGATCATCAAGACAATGCTACAGTACAGAATATAGGTTAAATGGTAAGTCCCTGCAATTTCTTGCGGGGACCGGTTTTTTATAGAGGTTCCAACTCGAGGCAGTATAATCCAAGTATTTGGTCTTTAATTAACTATATATATAACATCTTCCTAATTAATTAACAACAGAACTAGTAGCTCATCTCGTTTAACTTTACTTTACCCCTGAATGTCCAGAAAAGGAAAGTAGTATATCCAATTACCATGGGGGTACCGATGGCTGCGATCAGCAGCATGATCTTCAGTGATTTTGTGGTAGAGGCTGCTGCATAAATGCTGATACTGTATGCAGGGTCGGTAGTAGAGATAATGATATTCGGGAACAGGCCCACCGCAAATAATATCAGCAGGCATGCCGTAATGATGCAGGAGTATAAGAAGGCGGTGTAATATTTACGGGCATCTACATTTCTCTTAATATTTAATAAGATCAATACGGCAATCATTGGGAGGGCAAACAATTCAGGATGTGATTTGAACTGATGGGTCATATGTGGTACATAAATGAGTGTAGCCATTGACGTTAGTATGAAGCATAAAATGAAAAATTTGCTGCAGTTATTGACAATGATGGTAAGCTTTGCATACAGGCGGTGTTCGGTTTTCATCACCAGATAAATAGCGCCGTGCAGCATAAACAACGACAGGGTGGTAAATGCGATCAGGATTGCATAAGGGTTAAAGAACGTAAGCAGGTTTCCAGTGAAATCATGCTCCTTATTGATGGGCAGGCCATGTATGAGATTCCCGAGCACCAGACCCAGCGACAAAGTAATACAGGTGCTCGAAACTGTATAGCTGATATCCCACATTTTCCTCCACCAGCGCCAGGTTTCCTTGCTCCTGAATTCAATGGAAATAGCACGGAATATCAGGAATACCAGGAATAACATAAATGGAATATAGAAGGTAGACAGGATAATGCCGTACACCAGCGGAAAACCGGCGAACAGCGCGCCACCTGCGATGACCAGCCATACTTCATTCCCGTCCCATACCGGGCCGATCGCATTCAGCGCGAGGCGTCTGCTTTCTTCCTTATTGAAGAAGAGGTGTAATGAGCCTGCCCCGAGGTCGAAACCATCGAGTACGCCATAACCGGTAATTAATCCGCCAATTACCAGGAACCACCAGGTGGGAAGATCCAGTCCGAGTATTGTTTCCATAGTGCTATATTTTAGTAGGATGGAAAGTGAGATTATCGTTATAGTATCCGTCATATTCTGTGTCTGCATTCTCCGAAACATCCGGTCCGTGTTGTATTTTCCTCGTCAGCAGGTAAATGAACAGGGCGAACAGCAGCAGATATACCAATGTGAATAATATCAGGGAGAACATCACCTGGTCAGCTGTTACTTTGCGGGAGAGCGCGTCGGAAGTACGCAGTAATTTATAGACCACCCAGGGCTGGCGACCAACTTCCGCTGCATACCAGCCTACCTGGTTGGCTATCTGCGGAAGTAGTACCGCCCAGGCAAAGATGACCATCAGCCATCGTTGCTGGAAGAGCTTCTTTTTCCATAGCAGGAAAAGCGCCAGTAGTGTAAGCCCAATAAGGGTTACACCGATGCTGATCATAATATGATACATCTGGAAAACAAAATTAACAGCCCGGGGCCTGTCGGCCGCAGGTGTGGCCCTCAATCCCTCCACAGGAGCTGAAAAGCTGCCATGCGTAAGAAAGGAAAGTCCGCCTGGTATTTTGATACCGGTAGTTTTTTCGTTTTTCACATCTACCCACCCTACAATATACATAGGCGCCACAGCAGTGCTATCGAAATGGCCTTCCATAGCGGCGAGTTTAGCGGGTTGATATTTACTGACGTAATGGGCAGAACGGTGTCCGGTGAAAAGTTGCAGCAGCGCGGCAATTACAGCCACGCTGAGTCCCACTTTGAACATGGCCTGGGCATGTTTGACAAAACGGTTTTTCAGTACATACCAGGCGCCTACACTCATCACCAGGAAAGCGCCTGCGAGAAATGCACCGATCACCACATGAGCGTAGCGATCAATGGATGAAGGATTCAGTACCATTTCCCAGAAATCAGTTACCACTGCGCGTGCCTGCAGATCATGGCCTTCAATACGGTATCCGGCGGGTGTTTGCTGCCATGAATTGGCGATTACAATCCACAATGCTGAAAACATGGAGCCAAGCGCCACCATGCAGGTAGAAAAGAAGTGCACGCCTTTATTTACCCGGTTCCATCCAAACAATAATACACCCAGGAATGCGGATTCCATGGCAAATGCAAAGATGCCTTCGGCGGCCAGGGCACTGCCAAAGATATCGCCTACATAGTGAGAATAAGTAGCCCAGTTGGTGCCGAATTCGAACTCCATGACAATGCCGGTAGCCACGCCTATACCGAAGATAAGAGCGAAGATCTTGATCCAGTACCGGGTAATGTCTTTATATAAGGAAAGCCCGGTTCTGAGATACAGTCCTTCCATGATTACCAGACATAAGCCCAGGCCTATGCTCAACGGGGGATAGATATAATGAAAGGCAATAGTGAAAGCGAATTGTATCCTGGCAAGAATTTCTACAGACGGCATAACACTGAATTATTGATGCAAAGGTAGCAGGTGATCAGATGCGCGAAACTGATGTTTATCATGTATTAATATAAACATAATATTTGTGACCACTGAACAAGTAAATAACGGAATTATCAACTTGTTTTATTACCTTGAAACAATAATTTTAGTGTAATGGTTTACTTAATATAACGTCCTGCTTATAGCAGGACGTTTATATTTTAATGTTGAGACGTTTGGGCGGCGGATAATATCATTGCAGAGCTGGCTGTGATTCCCGACGGGTAGCTTTGCTTCCGTCGGGAATACGTTTTTATGACATCACAGCCATTGATTCAAATTCTTTTTTCCTGTCGCGGTATTCTTCCATTGTGAAATTATAAACAACGGAATCGCGTTTATTTTTATTCGCCACAAAATGACAGGCATGTATATATGGCTCTGCGATATTCAGTTTATCCAATGGTGTTACTACCAGCAGCTGCAGATTTAACTGGCCGCAATACTCCATCAGGTAATGGCTCTTTTCAGGATCCAGTTTACTGAATGCTTCATCGACGGTAATGAAACGCAGGCTGCGGTGCTGGCGGTTGCTTTCGTTGATACCAAACTGGTAAGCAATGGCAGCTCCGAGGATGGTGTAAGTGAATTGTGCTTTTTCACCGCCCGACAGGCTGGCTGTATCTTCGTAATATTTGAACGCTTTGTTGTCGGAGATGTAAAACTCTTTAGCGCCGAAATCGAGCCAGTTGCGGACATCGGTTACTTTACGCCGCCATGCTTCATTCTGTTGTAATTCATCTATCAGCACCTTGATATTTTCAAACAACTGATCACCATATGCCTCATCCTTTTCCATGTGATATTTGTAGGAATCCGGCACCGCGCTGCTTAGTTTTTCTTTGAAGTTGCGAATCTCCACATCGCGCACATGGCGGCATTCCAGCTGCAGATAAGTATCCGGATTTTTATTAAAGGTGATATTGCGCAAAGGTTCGTTCAGGTCTTCCATCACTTCGCGGATGAGATCTTCCTGACCGTATATCCATGCCCGGTAGTTGGTAATGGCATTGAGCATACTGGTATCCATATATTTCCGGAAGCGCTCCTTATGTTCAATGAGGCGTTGGAATTTGATGCGTTCATACAGCGCCGTAAATTCGTCGAGATATTTTACATGCGGCTGCAGATCGGTCACGTCGCCGAGCCAGTTGGGATAGGTATCGTGAATGGATTTGGGCGGCATTACAAATGCGGCCAGTTGCCGGGTGATCTCGGATTCCTTTTCGGTGGATTGGCGTATCGCTTCATTCAGTGAGGCTTTCAGGCTTTCATCTGCCTTCTTGCGATGGGCAGCGAGTTGCAAGGCTGTTTCAGCTGTTTCGGTGATCGCCAGATCTGACAGGTATTCCATGGCACGCTGTTGTGCTGCATCATCGAGTTTATTTACGCGGAGCTGTTTGAAGTAGCGTTGTTTCTCGTTCACTTTATCATCGAGTCGGCCTTTTTCCTGCAGGATCTTTTCTTTTTCCTGCTCCCGGGCGCTGATCAAACCGGCGGCTTCATCCAGCTGGTCGCATATCACCTGGTATTTGTCGGATGTTTGCAGCAGCTGTGCTTTTTCCCGCGAGAAGGTTTCAATTACTGCCACATGGGATTGCCAGCTGATCTCGCCGAAGTTGCGTAATGAGAGGAATGCGCTCAGAAAAGCATGATTACCGGATATAGCCTTACGGGATGTTTCCAACTGGCTGATGCTATGCTGCAACATATCGATGTTGGCATTGCACTCGTCCTGTTCTTCTTTGAGCAACCGCAGTTTGTTTTTATTATTCCATCCCAGTACATAATTGTTTTTCTGAGAACGGTTAGGGCGGTCATCTTTTTCGTGGCGGGTTGCCTGACGGGTCAAACCGTTGGAGGTAACTGCTTTTTTCGATTTGTTGAACACCTTCATATCGTCGGTACAGGTGTAATCGAATTGATCGAGCAGTTGCTGTTGCAGCCATTCCTTGAACGCTGTTCCGGGCTTGATATCTATTTTCTGCAGGAGGCTGTCTTTCTCAGAAGGCATGCGTAGCATCGTGTACGACTGTTCCTCGATCTTATGATAAACGAGCCTGGTTTGCAGATTATTCTCGTTAATATAACGGTTAATATCTTTGATATAATCTTCCGGTACCAACAGTCGCAGTGCGAAGTTGTGCAGCACCTTTTCAATAGCGTTCTCCCAGTGACTTTCCTTATCTTTTATTTTTATCAGTTCGCCGGCAAAAGGGAGATCCTCTTCCGATACGTCCAGCATATCAGCGAGCTGTTGTCTGATGCGGATCAGTTCAAAAGGAATATTGTTTTTCCGATGAAGGAAGGAATCGATTTCTTCCTCCAGCCGGGTGGCCTGCGACCGTTCGGCGGAAAGACTGCTTTTATGATGGAATATTTCTTCCTGCAGCGATTCTATTTGTTTGTCGAGACTACCCAGTTGTTTTTCAGCCAGGGTAATATTTTCATGAAACTGCTGTTCATCCGGAGAGGCCTGTAACTGCAGGCGTTCAGCGAGTTTATTATACTCCTCCATTTTGCTACGTTTCGCTTCCAGCGATTTCTGTTCGTAGTGAATTGTTTTTTCAATGGAGCGGAGCTGCTCATCAACGCTGTTGTTAGCTTTCTGGGCAATCAGTTCATCTTTTCTTAACTGCAGCGTGCGGAGCTGTTCGTTGGCTGAAGTCAGCGTACTGGCAATGGTTTCCTGTTCCTGTTGCAGTACCTGCAATTCTTTTTCCAGGATATCTTTTTCCTGCTTGTTAAACCAGGCGGGCAGTATATCCTGCAGTGCCTGCAGTTCCCGGTTTTTTGTTTGTACAGTGATCCAGGAGGCGCGGTTTTCGATGATGGGCTCCAGCATTTTCAGCTGGGTTTCATCTTTTTGAATAGCCCGGTGGCTGGTAAGCAGGCTGTCGTAGTTTTCCTTGAGTTTCAGAAATTCATTCTCACTGTCTGTTTCTTCCAGCATCTGGCCGCGGATAAAGGTATTGAGGTCGCCCAATACTTTTATGCCCACAGTCTGGTTAAACAGTGATAAAGCCTTTTCACTCCTCAGGCCAAATATATTGCTGAAAAGGGCTGCATATTCCTTGAAGCTGTCGGTAATTTCCGTTTTGGGGAATTCCAGTTTCAGTCTTTTTTTCCAATCGCCTTTGATATCAAATTTACCATTACCGAAATGATCGTTGATATTAAGTTTATGTGGAGATACAATGTATTGCCGTTTCATTTCTCCGGCGTGCCACCTTACCTGCGCCAGTGTGATCTGGTGCATTGTGGCAGCGTTGTAGAAGTAAGCCAGCAGTACAGAGTAAGGATTGTTTTCCTTATGCCGGAGCTGATCGGTTTTAGATTGCTGGGATTCTTCGGAAAATGTTTTACCGTAGTATCCCCAGAAGTAGGATTCCTCGCCTCTGTCGCGGCGTTGCTCCGTACCGGACGATTGGTTATAGAATCTTTTCCCTGAAGGTACGAGCAGGGTCAGGAGGGCATCGATGAGTGTTGTTTTGCCGCTACCGTTGGCGCCTGTGAGCAGGGAAGTATTTCCATTGGTATTAACACGGTATATTTTATTGTGAAATGTTCCCCAGTTGTATATTTCAAAATATTGCAACCGGAATCCACTTTCCTTTGAATCGCTATTGAACAGGGTGGACATGCAGTTTTAATTTTGATTTGATTTCTTCCAGTTTTTCGTTATTCACCAGTGCTTTGATGATCCTTTTTACCTCGAACTGTTGCATTTCCTTGTTGGCAGCGTCTTCGCGGGTAACTTTCAGTACGCCTACATTCAGCAGGGTATTAATCGGTTTGTTAAGATCTTTCAGCAGTTTAGACCTGTTGTGTCTTTCTTTGAAGAAGAGTGCAAGTCGTTCTTTGATTTCCTTCTGAGTAAGGAAAAGCCTGGTACCATTACCCTGTACGTCGAATTCATCGAGTGCTTCACGGAGTACGATGCATAGCAGGGTGGCTTCATAAGTAAGCCTTGTTTTGCGCATGAGGCGTGGCAGCGGTTTTTCATTAGCGCTGTCGTCGGCTTCCGGCTGTACGATACGGGCAAACCCGTCGGCTTCGCTGATCACCAGCTGCAGACCGGTTTGCTGCAGGTATTTATTTAATTCCGTCTGCCATCCCAGCAGATCTTTCCAGTAAGTTTTATCCTCTTCATATACGGGCCCCTGCATGAGTTTCAGGAACACGTGTGCGAAAGGTGAAATATTTTTCTCGGCCATAGTTTTAGTTTTGTGAATTAGTAAACAGCACCATCGGCATATTGATGACGCGGTTACCCAGAGACACGGGATCAGGGGTTTCGAGGATAATATGGTGAGCAGATTGGCTGGCAATTGAGAAATAGGTTACCAGTTCAGTAAGCCCTTTTTCGGCGCCATAGATATCGATCAGCTCTTTCAGGCTAATCTGTTTCTTATGTTGCAATTGGGTAGAAATTCGGTCTTCCAGCAAAGCACGGTCGATATTAAAATGGTTGAAGAGTGCGTTGATATCTTCTGCACTGAAGTCGGTACCACCTACCCCTTCAGGGAATTCCACATCGGGGTTGATTTTCTTTTCTTCCGCCATTTCCCAGCGATCGAACAGGTCTATTTCAGGATCGCTTTCCAACTCAATAAAAAATTCTTCACCGGGAGGATTCTCGAGTGATTGAAACGCCAGTTGCCGGATTTCGTTGATCAGTTCCACGGCTATTCTCCGGTCGGTGAGATTATTTTCGCTGAGTACGCGGCTAAGTTTATCACTTAATTTTTTGTTGGCATCGATCACTTTTTTGCCGGAAGCGTGCAGGTATTGTTTCAGCTTTTTCAGGAAGCGGTCGTTTTTATATTCGATGTTCCTGTCTTCCAGCAGCATGTATAGCTTTTCTATCAGCTCCCGCATTTCTTCCTGCTTCTGTTCATCCATGAGAAATTGCCAGAAGGAGTAGAAACTTTTGCCCTGATCTTTCTGGCGCAGGGCTTCGAAAGAATCCAGTGTATAAGCCAGCAGGGCGCCTTTGGCGATATCCCTTTCACTTTGTTTCCGGTATATTTCCTGTGTGATCCGTTCGAAGTTTTGTTCTACTTCTTTGAAATCGCTCAGGAGTTCCCTCGACATACGGTTTACATCGTAGAAACGTTCCTTTATCTGGGTGTCGTCAAATACCTGTACTTTACCGGTAATTGAGATAGCCTTGATCTCCTGTTCAATCTCAAATTTTTTCCTTTCCAGTTCCTGTATTCGTTGCCTGGGGTCTTTATTGCTTTGGTCTATCAGCTCCTTTAGTTTGGCAAAGATGTCTTTAAAGCGACTTTCAGTACCAACGAATTCCCGTTTTTGAAGGGTAGATACCCAATGCATTACCTTTTCCATGTCGCTGCTCAGCTCATGGATATCCACACCGTCGTCGTCGGGATATTTCCGGAGGAAGCCTTTATTGCTCCACTGGTCAATATATTTCCTGGCTTTTTCGTCGTTGTTATCCAGCAGGCTGGAGGCATCTATTTCATCGTCTGCAGACCTGTAGCCGGTGATGTCGAGATAGTCGGCTAAGCGGGTTACAAGTTCCACATTAGAAATGGTGGTATGGTTTTTTTCCTTGAATGTGTAATGAAAAAAAGACAGCATCATTGGCGCACTACGAGCCCTTAATATCTTGAGTGTTACTGACTGGGCGTATAGATTACATAATTGGTCATACGTCATCTGGTAAAATTACGAATTTAAAGCTAGAAGCTTACATGATATATAACCCATCCATTCTGGGTTGTACCGGCGCTGGTACGGGTTCATCGCCGAGGAGCTCAATGGTGTTGATTTCTATGGTGCGGGAAATGCTGTCGAGAGGGATCGCCAGGGGCTGAAAATCGAAGGGATTCATGAGCGTAATGCCGTTCAGGTGGGTGACATGGAAAACGAAGCCAAACATCCAGCCGAAGGGGATAGCCCAGGCGCCTATTGATTCTGTCATCATCAGGGTATTGAGAATGACATAGAACCAGATGAACATTTGTGTGAAGTAGACGTAGCTGGGTGGGAAAACGGTATTCCGTATACGTTCCGATTTGCCCATGCTGTCGCAATGCCTGACGAGCATCTGATCCAGCTCCAGGAACCGGAATCCGTCTACTTCGCCTGATTCGCGCAGCTGCTGAAGATCACGTGCCTGGAGGTTGAGGATCGCGTTTGGTATGTTGGATTGTTTTTGTACAGCCTCAATTTCTTCTTTGGTCAGATAACGGGTATAATAGTCGTCCGGGCGTTTACGGAGTGCCGTTTTGAGCGCGCAAACAAAAGCGAGGTGCCGGTATATCATGTGGCGGACCAGCGTCCGGGTGCTATCGCTGGCATTGGTGCTGGTATACAGCAGCAGGGTTCGGGACCAGGACCGGGAATCATTTACCAGTGCTCCCCAGATCTGGCGGGCTTCCCACCACCTGCCGTATGCCTGGTTGTTATTGAAGCCGATAAAAAATGCGATGGCGGTACCCAGCACGGTGGAAACAGCGATGGGGATAGATACATGTGCGGCGAGCCAGTAGTGATCGGCCAGATACACGAGCGTACAACATGCCATTAACATCAGGTCTACTTTCCAGGTGAAAGAGAAGATCTGTTTGATAGATAATCTGGGCTTTAACAGCATATACTGTTGTTTATTTCTTGAGTAATCTGTTCCCCAGGATCTTTTCCATTACACTGTCTTTAAGGCTCCTGGAAACGGGTATCATGGCGCTGTTCATCTCGATCACATTGCCCTCTATGCTGGTAATCCTGCGGCAGTTAATAACAAACGATTTATGGGTTTGTATAAATTCGGGGCCGTTAAGATTCTCCATCACCGACTTCAGGGTTGCATGGGTAATATGTTTGCCTGCATGGGTATGTATGTGTACATAATTCTGCATAGCTTCCACGTAAATTATATCATCCCATTCTATTCGCAATAATTTTTCTCCGGTTTTGATAAAAATAAAGCGATCTGCTTCCGGGGAGCTCTCTTTGAAGGCCTCCAACGCCCTGTTGGCGGCCTTCAGGAAACGGTCGAAAGAAATAGGTTTGAGGATGTAATCAACGGCATCGAGTTCAAATCCCTTTACCGCGTACTGTTCGTAGGCAGTAGTGAATATTACTTTCGGAGGATTGGGAAGGCTTTGCAGTAGCTCCATCCCGTTGATATAAGGCATTTCAATGTCGAGAAAGATCAGATCCACCGGCTGCTGTTGCAGCAGGGTATTAAGCGACAGTGCATCGGCGCAAACGCCTGTCAACTCCAGAAAGTCAATTTTTTCAACGTAACCGATCAGGCCTTTCCGGGCTACCGGTTCATCATCAGTAATCACGCACCTGATCTTCATAAAGCAATTTTTAGGTCTGCTGAAAAATAATCGTTTCCTTTTTGCAGTGTCAGTTCGTGCCTGTTTGGATATAGCAATGCCAGGCGACGGCGCAGGTTTTCGAGGCCGATACCTCCCTGTTTGGCGGGGGGAATAGTGTCGGGAATGGCATTGCTTACATGGAATGTCAGCCATCCGCTGTGCCAGCCCGCGGCGATAGTAATCCAGTAATTGCCTCCCGTATACTTGAATGCATTTTCTACAAGAGGAAGTAACAATAACGGGTATACGTTTTGGCTACTCAACTGTTCATCAAACGATACTTGTAACTGCAGGTGATCATTCATCCTGCTACGCTGCAGGTCGATATACGATTGCAGGTGTTTCAGCTCGCTGTTGATATTAACAGTTTGCCGATGATCATAGAGTTGATACCGCAATAACTCGGAGAGTTTTTCCACCGTATGTTTGGCTTCCCGCACGCTTTCATCCATCTGGAAATAGACGGTGTTCAGGGCATTGAACAGAAAGTGTGGATGGAATTGTGCTTTCAGGAAGCGGAGTTCTGTTTGCAGCTGGTCGTTGCTGATTTTTTCCAGTAGCAGCTGTTGCTCGTAGCTTTTTTTCTGAGATGCAGCTGCTCTTTTAATCGTGTAATAAAGCAGGTAGAATAGCGTGGGAATAATTGTCAGGTTCACCACATCGTACCAGTCTTCCCCTCCCTTGCTCAGGAAACGCAGATGTTGAACCGGCAGGATGAAACCATCGGATATCAGGATGATACAGACTGTTACCACCAGGTATTCCTTAATGGCAGAGCGGGGCTCAGGCTGGCGTTGATAATACCGGAGGAGGGAATCCAGCATATAGATATATACATATCCCATCACCAGTAACACTAGCTCGCCGGCGGTATCCTGCCAGGGGCGCTCCCAGAATCTGAAACCCGTCATTACTGCGGTGATGAGCCTCAATGAAAGATAGATCACCAGCGCATATGCTACAGGAAAGATATATTTACTCCAGAAACGTTGCATTTGGTTCAAATTAATAAAAAAAGCAGGAATCCGGCAGGGCAACTTTTACGACTTTACCGGTAGCAACGACTGGTTGCCGGGGTTTTACACCAAAGCAGCAACGGAGAAACGTGCTTCCGCTGATCACTATATTGAACAATATAATCGTTGTGAGGTAAGTGGTAAGTATTATAAAGAGGTATTTTAATAAAGGAGTGCTGTTCAGTGGTAGCAGGTACCATGTCATTCCAACTACGAGGGTTTGTTGCAGAATATAGAAAGCTGGCAGGAATTGATTGGTGTAGCTAAGTAATCTGTGTTGATGCAGGTATTGCTTTGCATAACCGGTTATGGTGAATACGATGAGCCAGGTGCTCAGCGGTCTGGAAAGGGTGGCCAGTAAGGTTTGAGGAAGCCATCGTAGAATCATAATAGTACACAACGCCAGCAACAGTGAACTGCGGCGATACAACCGGAGCTGTTCTGTGAGCTCGGGCTGCCGGGTGCAGAGGAAGCCAGCCGTTGCCAGCAACAACCACCAGATGATAAGACCTGGGTCCTGGAACCCGCAGCTGGTGAGCGTTCCCCAAACCAGCGGAATGAATAGCAGGCAATAGATATTTCCTCCCAGAGAGAGCCATCGAAAGCCTGGATGAGACAGAAGATGAGCCACCCGGAATAGTATTATTTCGTACAGTGCCATGTAGGCCAGCAACCATAGGTGTTGCCAACTGGTATTTTCCTCCGGATACAACTTAAAATGGAACACAGATCCGTAGAATTGCCAGAAACTACCATCATAGCCCTGGCAAAGTCTTTCCAGATAAACCTGAGGGGGCACTATGATTAGCAACCCAACGATGAACGGAATGAAAAGGCGCCTCAGCCACAACAGCACGACCCCCTGCCGGCTGCGTTTGTGGTTGACCAGGGAGGCAACTGCACCGGCAGAAAAGAAGAATAGCGCCGGCGCCCATAATTGAAGTAACGGCACAACTTTGTTGAGTAACAGGCTATCTGTATGATTGCTGATCAGCCAGGGCTGATTGGTGAAGGGCATAGCAGCTGTATAGCCAAAAATTCCGGTCAATGCAAACAACCGGAGCCAATCCAGGTAGTACTTGCGGGAAGAACTGTTGTCCATGATCTCTTTTCTGCAAACGTAAAAGACAACAAAGGCATAGCCTTCAAACTTTTGACCATCTGCAGTTGAGCGGTGACGAAATGCAATGCAAATTGAAGCAGCATTAAGAACAAGCCATGAAAATCCGGAAAACATCGTTCCGGATTCAGTGATGAGCATGATTTCTTGCCCAATTATCATCTGCCTGTTAAAAATATTTCCATATAACTAATTGATAATAAATTTATTATGAAATTAATAACCTAATAGTCTATAGAAATAGTAGGGTAATTGGAATAATCTCCCTATCTTTGTTTTGTCATTAACACTAAAACTAACAGCGGCCATTTTATCAGCCATTAAAAAAGTTATAGTATGTCATCACTTTACAGATACGCAGATTATTTATTGCAGCCGACCCCGGAGCGTTTCCCCAGCCCCAGCAGAAACAGGGAAAAGATTAATCCACTGAGAGCAGGTGATTTCTTTCCCGAATTCTATGTAGAAGAATCCCGTATTATTAATGCAGGGCCTTTGCTTAGCGATAGCAGGCAGGGTGCGTCGTTGCATAGTTTAACCCTTCAGCCGCTGGTGGTGGTATTTTATTCCTGGCATTGGAATAATTATGCGGAACAGCTGATAGCTGCGCTGAAAAGTAGTGTAGAAGCTATCACAGCTGCAGGTGCGCAACTGTTGGTGGTATCCAGCGAAGATAAGAAGCTGTTTGCCACAGTTAATCCGGGTCCGTTACCATTTGATGTGGTGTACGATGCGCAGCATCGTATTGCCCGCAAAGCAGGAATCTACCGGGAGTCTGATCCTATATGGGACCGTGTTTCCGGTGTTAATGCAGATGTTCCGGTACCTGCCGTATATCTGGTAACACCTTCTTTGGAAATCAGCTATGATTTTACCGATCTTTATCTGCAGGAACGTTTTGCTCCGCAGGCGCTGCTGAGAACTATCGGTAAAAAGATGGCTATCAGTGCCTGATTAGCTGGCAGTTTCCATGGAGCTACATTTCCGGATATTCATGAGCGTATACCGGTACATGCTCCATTGCAGGCTGTTACATTCCAGTGGTGAGAGGTCTTCTATTTTTTTTCCGAGTGAGGTAAAAATGCTTTTATAAGCACCGGGTTGTTGTTGTTTTATTTCCTGCAGAATCTGATCTGCCTGTTCGTAATCTGTAGCGTTGCTGAGTTTTGCAATGATCTGTAATGCTTGTGCGTCTGTAGTCATTGTATTATTTTTTGATCCTATCTTCTGATCCACATTTTTAACATTAAGTCGGCAGAAGCATCCACCAGCTGATAACTGGGCGGTACTTCATCACCAAGACTGTGAAATGTAACCAGCCTTGTACCACTTGCCTTTTTTTCCAGTTGCTTAAACAAACAGCGGCTATAATAGTTGTATAAACTTGCTGAATATTCCACTTTGTCATCTATCAGATCCTGGTCTGCCAGATTTTCAAAGAAAGAATTATAGAAGTAGAAACCATCATAGGCAGAGAGATCCTGTTGGGTGAAATTGCCCTGGATAAAATTCACATTATGGCTTTGTGTGATACTTTTTACCTCTTCTGCGTACTGATGTAGTTCCTGCCGTTGTTCGATGCCATAAAAAACAGCATCCGGGAAAAAACGGGCGCCGATCAGGCAAAATTTTCCCACCCCACTACCAATATCAAGTATTCTTTTCCCTGATCCGGAGGCCAGGAAGCGTGCGGCCGTTCTGGCGATGCTTAATGGCGTCCAGTGGCGGCGCGATAACTGTTGTACTCTCTCTGGATACAGCTTGTCGAAAGCAGCATCATTTACGTAGCAAGTCGGCGTTAGTAAAGTAGAAGTTTGCATGAAGGCGCAAAGGTACAAATTTATGGTAAGCTTTAGATCATCCGACAGACAAATAAAACTTAAAGTTAATAAGAAGATTATATAAAAGCCCGTGTTCCTGCCGATGTATAAGCCTGCCGGAATTCTTTTGGGGTACAATTTTTTTTCTTTTTGAAAATGCGGTTGAAGTTGGAAATATTGTTAAACCCACACTTATAAGCGATCTCATTAATACTTTGTGAAGTTTCTATCAGCCATCGTGAGGCATGCCCCAATCTGATTTCTATGAGTGTATCTACGAACGTTTTCCCGATCCGTGCCTTAAAGAACCGGCTGAATGCCACGTCTGTCATAGATGCGAGCCTGGCGGCTTCACCGAGGGTAATGTTTTTGTCGAAATTGGCATTGAGATAAGCCATAATCTTTTCTACACGACGGCTGCTGTAAGAGAAAGTGGTTGTATGCCCGGATGTGGTATCAGACAGGAGGCGTATATCCCCACTGGTAGACAGGCCGTGAAGGATCGACATCAGTTCCAGCACTGAATCAAACCCTCGCTGTTGTGGAAGCCTGACCAGGCGTGGCATAATCTGTTGTGTGGTTTCTGCTGAAAACAGAATGCCACGCAGCGATTTTTCAAACATATTTCTGATGTAGTTCAATTGATTGCGCTGCAGAAATTTTTCATCAAACAGGTCGCGATGAAACTGAATAGTAATTTCTCTGATGAGCTCACCATTATGTTTGTGTGTAAACCAGCCGTGCTGCAGGTTTGGACCTACCAGCACCAGTTCCAGCTCGCCTATTTCTTCGATATGATCGCCAATGATGCGCTTTGCTCCTTTGGCATGCTGAATAAAATTCAGTTCGAATTCGTCGTGATAATGCAAGGGAAAATCAAATGTTCTCTTTTCGCGGGTAAACAGGGTAAAACAATCACTCTGTGTAAGCGGGGTGATCTCCCGTAAAATTTTACTGTTCATAGATGAATGTAATTTATAACATACATGGATCCGGATAGGAATTCAATATTAGCAGATAAAAGAACATTATAAAAGTAATGGCTTCAGATTTAAAATACAATCTTTTACTTCCTTCCTGATTACTTTGTGGTATGGATTATCAGTCATTTTCAGGTGATAAAGAAGGTGCGGAAAATCAGGCAAATGGCTTATGGAATGAGGCTGGCAGATAAAACAATGTTACACTTCCTGCTGTAAAAAAAACAAGTGTATTTATGACATTTAAATGAATTTTTATAAGAAGAATGAATGGTTGCTTAATGTGGCTTTAGCAGTTTGAAGTGAGAAGAGCTACTGAAGATGTGCTATGATCAATTTTGCTATATACTTTTTAACTGTAACGTATATACGAATATAAGGCATTTATATAAAAGAGAGATTGACCGGTATAGTTGTTAGGAAGAAGTCATAAGAATTGTGACCGGGTGAAATGAGCATATCACGACATACCCTTCCTAGCAAAAGGCCCGGCTTATTCCTGGTTGTATGGAATTTTAGCTATGGATAGTTACAATCCGGAGATAATTACAGCGTTGCTGTAGGCGAAAAATACTTAGACGGACAAATTTATCCGGTACTAACGGAGACGTATACACTATTCATACAGCAACATGATTTCAAATAGCTGTATAAAAAATCCGGCCTAACGATGCTGCAGGATAGCTGGTGCGGGCCGGCTGGTTATTGAAAGGCTTCCCCGGAGCACCCGGCAGCTTTTCGGCGATTGTTGGGATTGCGGTAAGCCTAAGTGGTTTCCAGCGCTTTCCAGTAGCCAGAGAAGACGTGTTTACGGCAGTTGTTGGCCTTCAGAGGCAATGGTTTATAGCGCTTTCCGATAGCCGGCTGATGGGATAATGGGTCTGGCGGTGAGCGGCTGCGTACAGCCACATCCGTGGGAAGGCAGCGTGATGCCTCTGATCAGGTACTGGATAAGAGAAAGGTCAGCTAAATTTACCAATATCATTGAAAATGAATGAACTATGAAATCCGCTATGGTGAAGGATTTCAAAAAAAATAGCCCTTGCAATCGTTTTCGGGAAAAAAATACTCATAACTAGGTATTTGATTGCCTGAAACTTTAACATATCTTTGTGTTGAATACGCTAAAAATTAACTTATTACTTATAAAGTCATCCAGTTGATTTAATCAAATCAATGCATTTCTATCCCCAAAAAAGGGTCTCTTCTTCGAGAATGGGACCCTTTCTTATTTTTACCTACATTTGCCCGGAATGAGAGCATAATAGTCAACCAAACATCAGCATATTCCTATACAAGATTTACAAGCTACATGATTGAGCACATAGCATTTAGTAGTGAAAAATCCGGCCTGAACGAGAAGCTGCAAGCATTGAAGGCGATAGACAAGGAGCTGCCGGTTGTGGTGATCGTGATGGATATCGAGAAGAATTTCGTGGAGTATATGTCAGCCAGAGGATGCCGGGAGCTGGGCATGAGCCTGGACGAGATCCGGGAGATGGGGCCCCGGTATTATGATACTTTTTTCAATCCGCACGATGTTGCCGACTATGTACCTAAAGTAACCGCCATGTTGGGGGCTCCCGAGGAGCTGAACATGTCGGTAACCTTTTTTCAGCAGGTAAAGATGGCTGCAACGGGCGACTGGGCCTGGCATCTGGGTTCAACGCGGGTGTTCATGCGGGACGCCAAAGGGGTGCCTACGCATGTTATCACCTGTGCTACACCTGTAGATCCGTTGCATCATGTAACGAGCAAGGTAAACCGGTTGCTGGAAGAGAATAATTTTTTGCGTAGAAATCAGCATATTTTCGCCTCCCTGACTACGCGGGAACGGGAAATACTCCGCATGCTTGCATTGGGATTCAGTGCGGCGGAAATAGCCGTCAAAACAGGTATCTCAGAAAAAACAGCAGTGACTCACCGCCGTAATATCAAGGCGAAGATCGGGGCACAGTCGGGTTACGACCTGACCAGTTTTGCCCAGGCTTTTGATCTTATATAGATATAAAATATTATATCAGTAGTTTGCCGGAATCGTTATCGGATAAGCATTTGCATTGTATGCATAAAAATAACAGCCCAATTTTCGGCATGTAAGGAGAAATGTGTATTTTCATGCCGTATACCATATTTTTTGCCTGCCTGTTGCGCCTTGCAGCGGGCTTGTTAACCAAATAAAGTTATGTCTTTTAAAGCCGTTCTTAACATTGATGGGGAGGAAATGAATGTCCTGGAGTGTAGGTTTTCATTTTCCCAAAACACAGATCACAATGGAAAACCTGCTGCCCGCCCAAAAGGTGGTACCATTAGTCTGCTTATTGAATCTGCCGGCGAAACCGCCCTGTTTGACTGGATGATCTCCAATACTCAGACAAAAAATGGCAGCATTACTTTCTTCAGACGCGACTCTATGTCGAGGTTGAAGGAGCTGAAATTTACCGATGCTTATTGCGTTGAATACACCGAAACATTTGACGCGTTGAATGAGCAACCCATGAAAATACAGCTGACATTATCGTCCCGGGAGCTGAAGTTGAACAATTCTACTTATCATAATCCCTGGCCGCAATAGGTACTAAATTTCCGGACAAGATAAGGTGATGTCTTAGCCTGTCCGGAATTTTTTGCCAGTTACCAGTTGGATATGAGGCATCTATGGGCCATGCCGGCCGCTTAACAGGTTAAAGGTATTTTGCCGAACCTGTTTTGTTTTCCCCTTTCTTGTTTACAAAGGGTAGGTATTGCCCTATGCTTTTCCTGATCTGTATGAACAATATAATCTTAACAAGATGCCGGCCTTTAAATTTGAATCACAGCCTGCGTTATTCACGCCACGTTTTCACCTGAGATCTGCCAGGCTGGAAGATGACGCTGCCATTGCAGCGATGCGTTCAGACCCACGTGTGAACGAATTCCTCGAAAGGCCTGGCACTACCACCATTGAACAGGCCAGGCAGCATATAGAGAAGGTGCTGGCAGGTTTTGCAAATATGGACTCGCTGTATTGGGTTATCTCTCCCAAAGAAAATGATCAGCTGCTGGGTATCATTTGTTTATGGAATATCGTTCCGGCACTCAACAGGGCGGAAATCGGGTATGAATTGCGATCCGAATGCTGGGGCAATAAAATTATCCAGGAAGTAATGCCCGAAGTAATCAGATTTGGCTTTGAAGAAATGAAATTAGAAAAGATTATCGCCCTATCTGCTGTTGCCAATATAAGATCTGCCAAATTGTTGGAGGGACAACAGTTTGTGATTGATGAAGCGTTGAAAAAAGAGCTGGAACCGGAAGGCGAGCATTGTTATTCGCGAACCAGATAGCGCTCTTTATTCCTGCTGTATCCATTTATAAGCACCATTATCGTAATAGATCACTCCGCCGCCACAACTTTCGTCGGCGTGCAAAAAGATCCCGTCATTTTTTAAGGTGATCTTATTCTTGTCCTTTATTTGCGATGCGGCAAGTATTTCACCGTCTTCGTTTACATTATTCCAGTAAACAGTTCCCCTGGGGGCTATCTTGAAAATGCCCGCCCAGTCGATATCATCAAACCCCTGGTTCAGTATATCCTTACCCAATCCCAGGTAATCAATTTTACCGTTTTTTCCGAAGGTGATACGTAATCCACTTTTGCGGGAACGTACGTGTTGCACGATTTGAACAGTGTCTTTAAGGCCGTCGCCGTCCAGGTCGCAGTAAATGCAATTGGATTTAAGCCGGATTGACGCCACAATGGTATCTGCAGGCGGAGTACGCCGGGCTGCATTTTCCGCGGTAACAGCGGCGGTTTTGTTTTCATTGCAGGCGATGACTAATAAAGCCAGTAACGGAAATAATTTCATATTATCAGCGAAGGAAAAGAAAATAGACGAATATGCTAATTAAGACAATGATGATGATCACCGTCACAGGAAGTGAACCGGTAGCTTTTTTCTGAGTAGCATACTGGTCGCGCAGTATCTTGTCTATAGCGGTGCCGCCTGCCGGGATCCGTGGGCTAACCGGAGGAGGTGTTCCATATTCCTGCAGATGATCCACATAGTTTTTGCTGTCGGCTAATCCTGCGCTGGTTTGATCTTTATAATATTTAACAGCTTCTATCTTTTTCCCCTGTGAGAGAAGCATAAGCAGGTGTTTATCGCGATCTGCCGGTTGGGCAGCAACAAACTGATCATGTGGTGCATCGAGGTTATCTACATAATCCTTAGCCTCTTTGAGCTGGCAGCCGGTAGCATCGCGAAGCAATTTTATCGCTTCTATCTTCCGGTTGCTTTGCACCAGTTCGCGCAATGTATTTTCTATATCCAGGGGTATGTTCATACTTCAAAGTAATAAAAAAGGAGGAACTGGCGTAATTGATCTGCCTCAGAAAAAGATGTGGATATTTGCAGCAGTAAATGAATAACTATGAATGATCTGAAATATTCGCCGGGCGAAATGATGGCAATTCATATTGGAGCATGTTCGCGCATTTCTGGAGTTGCTGGAAGCAGCGTCAATCGGCATTGATCTGCTATGGAGCTGGATTTTCAGTAGTATAACATCTCTGTACAGTATAAATATCCGGAAACGGGATACTGCATTTTATTGTAGCTTTACCTCAGGAGACATATTGTATTATGTCAGTTAAGGAAATACAGCTTAAATCCGCTTTGTAACAGACACCCACCCCGGCGGTGTTATTCCGGCCTGCCGTAATAATAAGTTGAGCTGTGCTGCATGATGTTGTACATGCCGCATGTTATACATTAACATTTCAAAGAGTGTGAAATCTTTACGTTTGCTGGTAAACCGCTTTGTCAACAGTTCTTCGTCAGTGTTTTTCGACAGTTGCGCACGGAGCTTTTCCCGGCCAACCCCCACAAACATTAGGAGGTCTTCTTTTTTATAATGGATGAAAGTTGCTTTTCTTTCGAATTCTGATTTTGTAAAAGGCGGAGGCGGAAAATAGTCTGCCTGATCTGGTGTGTCGGACAGGTAATAGTCCAAATAAAAAACAGTATGATGGCTGAGACGACAAAAATTCGGTGCGTTGTTCCATTCTTCATCCGGATAGACTGCTATTGCATTTTCCAGCATATCGATAGCCGCTCCGAATTGTTGCCATAAATGGGATTTCAAGGTGGTGGTCATAGCTGATTTTTATATTGAAGATAACCCTTTTCCGAGTGTAGCCTATGATACTTTCTTCATATTCAATAACAGCTTATCAAGTTTCTCCAGAGTTGCAGTCATCCCTTGTTCCATGCCCATCTGAATTACTTTTTCCAGATCTGAAAGCGAATCGTAAGTGACAATGGTTTCTACCAAAGTGTTTTCGTTCTTGTCTGTAAAAATTACGCGCCATTTTGCAGAAGGCAGGTCTTTATTGATTTCGCCTGCTTCATTACTAAAAGCATCTGTGGAGGTAAAATAATCAATTGGTTTAATTATCAGATACGCTGTATATCCCCAATATGCGGTACCGTTGGGCTCTACCATTGCATAGTGCCAGTGACCGCCTTCCCGGAAGTCCATCGACTTTGTTTTAGTAGTAAGCGGAGCAGGTGCAAACCACTGGTTCAGTAATTCACTTTTGGTGTAGCAATCCCAAACCAACTGGCGGTCTGCTAAAAATTCACGCCTGATCGTCAGGGTATTTTGTTGTTTGTCAGCGATGAAATCGAACTGCAAATTAGGTTTCATTATTTCTTCTTTTTAATTGTTGATAAAAGATGATCGAGTTGCTGAAAGCGGGTTTCCCAGATTTTTCTGAATTGCTCCAGCCATTTATCTATCTCTTTCATTTTATCAATTTCAAGTTGATAGTATATTTCCCGGCCCTGGTGGCTTTGTGTCACCAGTTCACATTCAGTTAAAATTCTCAGATGTTTGGAAATTGCCTGTCGGGTTGTGTCGAAATGCTCGGCAATAGCATTGGGTGTCATTGCCTGCAATGCGATTAAAGTTAAGATGGCCCTTCGCGTTGGATCAGCAATGGCTTGAAAAATATCTCGTCTCACTAAAGTATCTTTTTATTCTTTCCAATAGGAATGAGCCCACTCCTATGTGATCAGCTGCACTATTTCCCAATCAGGGGCAGGTACTTTTCTTTATTATCTACCATTACCCAGGCAATGATGGCAATCAATACAAATACAATAGGCAAACCTGATGGTGCCATGTTGATATTGGTAAGCAGAATGCCTGTTAATACAGGTAAAATAACGATGGCGCCAAGTGCCCTGGTTCTTTTAAAGATCAATAGCAAGCCGCCAAGAATTTCTATAGTACCTACCAATGGCAGGAGCCAGCCTATTTCAGCAAATGCCATCCCTGCTTTTACCATTTTTTCAGGCATATCCTTGGGCATTGGCATATAGTGAAAGAACTTATCCAGGCCTGCATTAATAAACATCAGACCAGTCAGGAGGCATAAAACGAAAAGGATTTTATTCTTCATAGTTGTTAGTTTTGGTTGAGAAACCGTTCGGTTGCAAATATACATGCAACTAATTGGTTTCTCAAAGTTTTTTTAAAAGATTTTTTGGAGATTTTCGAGATTGTTTTTGTTACGATACAAATCTCATCAAAAAAAATCGTCCAATTGCAGTGTAAATGCGACAATTTTAGTGGTTGAATACGACAGGGTTTTAATAGAAAAGAGCGCTCCAATTGGAGTGCTCTTACAAAAGCCAACTCACATTCTGCAGCGTAGAAGCGGTGATTATCTATCAGATAAATACTTTTATTTAACTCCTTTTATCTGTTGAATCAGGGTATTAGCATTACTCATTTGGCTATCTGTTAAGGTGATATCCGGCCGTAGATTATTGTCTGTTATTTTACCAGCTGGTCTGATATGTTCTTTAACTCCGAAGCGAACGAAGATCTGCGTATGTGGCAGGTTGGTATAAAACATTTCGCCAATGCTGGTGGGGTGCCCGTGAATGGGCGTCTGACCAATCAGCGTCGCTATATGATTGTCTTTGATTAAAGTAGCGAAGTTCATGGCACTTGAGAAAGTGGCAGCGCCTATAACGATAAACGTTTTTCCTTTGAACGGATAGGGTACCTCTTCGGGAACAACCTGCTCAGATGGGAAGTGTAATACCTTGCCTGGTGACTCAGCAGCATATGCAGCATTATCAAATCCCCAGGATTTTAGCAGCTTTAAATATTCGTCGCTTCGCTTCCAGTTCGTCTGGTAGCCCGAATACGGCAGATGATGAATACAACTGATCAGATAATCGCCCACAGCGGTACTTCCGCCCTCATTGCGACTGACGTCGATAACAAGTTGCGTTACTTTATCTGTGCTGATTTGTTTAAATATGCTGTCTATTTTCACTTTAATGGAATCCATGCTATACTTTCCTTTGGACTTAACATCAAATGAACAGGCATTGATATAGCCAATTTTACCCTGGGGGCTATAAGATAGCCGCTCCTCACAATCGGCAATGCCTGATTGTGAGGCAAGAAATGTTTCCCAGTTTTTCAGGTTTACACCCTGTAGCCTGATTGTCTTTCCTGTAGCAGTGCTGATTGTAAATACCGTTGTTAACGCATGGCATGCCCAGGGATATAAGTAACCAAACTGCCTTAATGCCGTTTCCATTCGTTGAGCAGGGAAGCCCGTGGTAGCCAATGCGCATTGTTGAACAAGATCGGCTACCAGCAACCCGTTGATGCTATTGATAGCCAGTCCGCTGAGGCTTCTGTCTATATTTCCGAGGCACTTGTCAATGCTGTAGCTCCTGCCCGTTTTTTTCAGTGTAAAAGGAAGATACACGGCATCATTACTGTATGTTGTATTCAGTAAATCCGGTTTAAGGTTTATTTGCGCGTGTTCATCTGATAAATGTGCTATAATAGGTTTGATCCGTTTTAAAAATTCAGTTGCGCTGGCAGCATCTATCAGGGAGGATTCCACCGAGCTAAAAAGCGCATCGTACTGCCGCTGCGACAATTCGCCATAGGGATTAGCATGTACGGTTGTGATCAGGTATTTGAGATAACTAAGATCTTCCTTTAGCTGCGTGGGTGAAAAAAGGATTTGTCTATTTTGACCAGCACATGAAAGGCTGATCATGATAACAAGAAAGAAATAGGTAAGTGATTTCATGCCATAAAGACACAAAAAAAATAAAAGGTTGCATAACGGGTAGCAGCGCTGTTTTTCCATTCTTTTACTATTTTAAATAGAAAATATTCGCACAGGATTTCGGAAAGAGATAATTTTAAAACGGACTATTTCGAAAAATACAAACCTAATGACACTTTTTTCTTTTTTGTTGCCGTGGTTTTTGTTTGCCCTTGTGGGAGGTTTTATCAATTGGAGTTTGGAGCCAATAAAGAAGTAAAAAAAGGATTAGCAATTTTACCTGCCGGAAGATAAATGAACATAAGCCTTTGGGGCTTTAAATGCTACTCTCTTTACAGGATTACCAGCTTACATTGCAAGAAAAAAGCAATGGTATAGCACGCTGGACCAACCTGTGAAAAGTTGTATTTTTATTTTTAACCAGAAAACCTATTTAGCCATGACAGTAGAACAAATTACCAATCGCCTCGCTGAATATTGCCGCAAAGAGGAATTTAGCCTGGCACATAAGGAATTGTATGCTGCTGATGCAGTTAGCATCGAGCCTTATGCGACTCCCGATTTTGAGAAAGAAACCAGGGGACTGGATGCTTTAAACGAGAAAGACAAAAAGTTTAATTCAATGGTGGAATCCCGCTATGGTGTCACTGTTTCAGCGCCGTTAATTGCAGGTAATGTTTTTTGCTTTGTGCTCACGATGGATATTAAAATGAAGGGTAAGGAGCGTATGAAGATGGCAGAGCTTTGTGTGTATCATGTGAAGGATGGGAAGGTTGTTTCAGAGGAGTTTTTTATGTAGAGGGGAGGGATTTAAGAATGTTGGAAGTCAGTTATCGTTACCAGGGCTTGGGAAAGGGTGAACAGCAGCCCTGGATTTTTCTTAATTCATTGGATAAATTCCCGGGACTTAGCTTAAATTTAGCAAAAGATCTGCTCAATATCCTCTTTTGATATCAACTATGTACGAAGCGCTCATTCAATATATCAATGCTCAAACAACTAGTCCGCTTACGGAAAGCGAAACAGACATCGTAAAAAACATTTTTAAACCCCGGAGGATACGGAAGCGCCAGTATTTTTTGCAGGAAGGGGATGTGTGTAAGTACATGGGGTTTATTGTGAAGGGAGCTATGCGCCAATATAGCGTCGACGATAAAGGAGGGGAACATATTGTTCGCCTTTATCTTGAAAACTGGTGGGCTGGCGACCGTGAAAGTTTTACCAGGCTTACCCCTTCCAATTATAACATTGATGCATGGGAAGATACCGATATGCTTACCATTACCCACGCCGGCATTGCTGAGTTCAATGCTGTTCCGGCATTAAATGAATTGGCCCGCGGCCTGGATGAAAAGCACTCTTTTGCTTACCTGAAGCGGATCAATGCCGCCATCAGCCTGTCTGCGGAACAGCGTTATGCCGAACTGGCAAAAGCCTACCCGGAATTCCTCCAGCGATTTCCACAGCATATGATTGCATCTTACCTTGGAATAACTAAAGAAACCCTCAGTAGGGTACGAACTCAGTCGCTAAAAAAATGAGATAGATACATAAAGAGAAAAAGCCCGTTGACATTTATCAACGGGCTTTTGTATTATTTGTCATCGTCTGCACCCTTGCGATCATCGCATCTTTGTAAAGAATTTAACGCGATATCAAAACTGTATGTCGCCAGCAAAAATCTTAACTAAAAAAGATGTTATGAAATCAAATGCAATAGTTATATTCCTGATTGCGGCATTACATATGGTTGCTCTAAACGCCCAATCTGTTAAATCATTTGCCGGTGCTGATCTGATTGTCTTTAACGCAAAGATCACTACCCAGAACCCCGCGCAGCCAGAGGCTTCTGCACTGGCAGTTAAAAGAGGAAGAATTTACGCGGTAGGTAATGATATCGAAATCCTCAGCCTGAAAGACAGCAACACTAAAATGATAGATGCAGATGGCAAACGCCTGATACCGGGTTTGAGTGATGTTCACGTTCATGTACTGAATGAAAGAAACTATAATTATAATGTAAGGTGGGATGGGGTGCCCACACTGAAACAGGCATTAGAAATGCTGAGTGAGCAGGCAAAAAGAACACCGGAAGGGCAATGGGTAAAAGTGATTGGTGGCTGGTCGCCCTACCAGTTTAAGGAAAACAGATTTCCCACCATGGAGGAGCTAAAAAAGGCTGTACCCAATAGACCCTTTATCGTACAGTATGCCTATAATCAAGCCTTCTTAAACGATCTGGCTATGAAAGCTATGGGAGTTGGTACCCCGCGGTTTCCGATGTTTCCAGGAACTGTTTTTGAAAAAGACAAGCAGGGGCGTTATACAGGAGTCGTACATGGCTATTCATTTACATTCATTGCGATGGAAGGAATGGTGCCATTTCCTTCGTTTGAAGAGCAGGTCAATTCACTTACTTATGTTATTAATGACCTGAATCGTTTTGGAATTACTTCTGTTATTGATGGTGGCAGTTCTATGGGGTATCCGGTAGGACACGAAGTTCTGCAGGCATTGATCCGGGATAATCGCTTAAACATCCGTTTTCCGTTTATTGATCTGCAATTCGGTGTTGTTGGCAGTACTCCGGTTGATGCTGAGATCAGGGCTATAACAAGCGTTGCTCCTATTAGCCCGGGAGAAAACATTCATCCTGCAATGGTGCATGGGCATGAATATGAAGGTACCGGCGAAGTGTTAAGGGTAGAGCTGCACGATCACGAAAATTTTGATAAACCTGCATTTATTATTGACAAGGATTCTATGCGCCGATACATCGGGGAAGATGTAGCCAAATTGGTAAAGAGAAGGATTCCTTTCCGGATGCATATCAGTTACGACGAAAACATAACCCCTTTCCTGGATGCTTTAGAAAATATAAATCAACAAATACCTTTTGATGGCTTGCGCTGGAGTATAGAACATGCCGAAACTATCAGCCCCGGGAATATTGAAAGAGTGAAAAAGCTGGGCGGTGGCATTGCCCTGGATGATAAAATGGCGTTACATGGAGATGGTTTTATTAAGACCTACAACAAAGAAAAAGCATTGCAAACACCGCTATTGCGGCATCTGGTGAATAGTGGTGTTCCTTTGGCTATGACTACGGATGGATTCAGAGCGTCTTCTTATAATCCCTGGATTGGCATTAGCTGGACTGTTTCCGGTAAATCTGTATCAGGTTCAGAAGTACTGGTGGGGGATAATCGTTTAACACGGGAAGAAGCCCTGAAACTATACACGCTGGGGGCTGCCTGGTTCGAACATCATGAAAGTGAAAAAGGCAAAATAGCTCCGGGAAATCTGGCAGATTTTGCGTTGCTCAATGCTGACTATTTTACGATACCGGAAGAGGATATAAAAAACATCTCTTCCGTGTTAACAGTAGTGGATGGAAGAGTAGTGTTTGGTACGGCGAAGTATAACAACTTAGCTCCTAAGCTCCCGGATGTAATTCCTGCATGGTCTCCTATAAAATATTTCGGTGGTTATTACAATACAAAGTGAGTTTGCCAAAAGTGAACATTGTATATCATCCCGTTTGTACCCGCAATTAGAAAAACTTAGAAAAAAAATATTATGAAAAAGAAAGTAGTTCATTTAGTAGAAGGCCGGAGGGCCGATGTGGGCGAATATAAAATCTATCGCCTGCTTCCTAACCATCTTGTTCGGGCAGTAGGACCATTTGTTTTCCTGGATTATGCACCGCCCGTTCTGCACGCCGCTGATGAAGCTCCTAAGGTAGTGAATGGTAGCGGAGCACACCCGCACCGGGGGATTGCCACTTTAACTTACGTGCTTAATGGGGAAGCCGATCACTTCGATAGTAATGGTCACCATGCCAGGGTGTATTCCGGTGGGGCACAGTGGATGAAGGCCGGGACGGGCATCATTCATGATGAAGCAATGAACCCGGATCCTTATACCAGCGACCGGTTGACACAGGCCTTCCAGTTCTGGGTGAATCTGCCCGCAAAAAATAAAGCAGAGCAGCCGGATTACCTTCCGGTACAGGCAGATGAAATACCCAAAATTGGGCTGGAAAATAATGCAGGCTGGCTGAAAGTAGTTGCGGGAGAATATGCAAGCCATACCTCTCCTATCCCTGCTTTCCTGGACCAGTTCATTTATCATATTCACCTGCAGCCTGGTAAAACATTTTTACTGGATACCCAGGACAGTTTGGAATATGCCGCATTTCTTCCGGCAGCAAGTACAGCAATCATAAATGATGTATCCTACGACGCCCGAAAAACGCTGTTTTTCGATACACAAAAATCAGTTGTCGAGATAAAGAATCCATCTGATGTACCTGTTGATATTATTGTGTTTGGCGGTGCACCATATACCGAGCCATTCATCGCTAGAGGGAGTTTTGTAATGAACACGGCTGAGGAAATAGACCTTGCCTATAGTGACTATTTTGAAGGCAGGTATGGCACCATCAACTATAAACAGAAAATAGATTAACACACTTCAATCACTAAAGAAAAATATCATGCAAACACCAGAAGTATTAACCAGAACAAAATGGGCAATAGATCCCATGCACAGTCAGATCGGCTTTAAAGTAAAGCATCTGATGTTCACCAATGTGAGAGGATATTTTACAGAATATGATGCCAGCATCTATACTACCGGCTATGATTTTTTGACAGCCGAGATCGATTTCTGGATTAATCCGGCTTCCATTAGCACCAATCAAACCCAAAGGGACGAGCATTTGAAAAGCGCTGACTTTTTTGACGCGGAACATTTTAAAGAAATCACCTTCAAGGGGAACACTTATGAAAAAGTAGATAATGGGGGCGATTACTACCTGTTTGGAGATCTTACAATAAAAGGAATTACGAGGAGAGTTAAGTTATACGTAGAATTTAACGGTATTGTAAAAGATCCCTGGGGCAATGAAAAGGCTGTATTTAACATTGAGGGCAAAATCAGTCGCAAGGAATGGGGCCTAAGCTGGAATGCAGCTTTGGAGGCCGGCGGAGTAATGGTAGGTGACGATGTGTTGATTGATATTGAAGTGCAGCTGGCGAAACAGGAGGAAGCGCAGGATTAGCTTCTGCAGTGTTGGGTGTTTCTGTGGGGCTGAAACAAAAAGGGTGGCTCCTTTTTTCTAACAAAACAAAGGGCCGACCTTTTGGGTCAGCCCTTTGTTTTCAGCTTGCGGAGAAGAAGGGATTCGAACCCTTGAAACCCTTTCGAGTTTACACACTTTCCAGGCGTGCCAGTTCAACCACTCCTGCACTTCTCCGTGATTATCTTTCTGAATTCCCTGGAAATGGTTGTTTTTCCGATTCAGGGTTGCAAAGATAATCCTTTCGTTGGTATTTCAAAGAAAAATTTAGTTCTTATCATACAGCTTCCAGATACCAGCGCCCAGAAGCCCTCCCACTACAGGTCCTACGATAAATACCCAGAGGTTAGCCAGTGCTTGTCCGCCTACGAAAATAGCAGGACCAATACTACGCGCCGGGTTAACGGATACACCTGTTACAGGGATGCCCACGATGTGGATCAGCGTCAGGCACAGACCAATAGCCAGGCCCGCAAATCCAGGATTGGAGCCATTCTTACTGGTAGCACCATGTACTACTACCAGGAAAATAGCTGTAAAAACAATTTCAGCAACCAGACCGCTTACCAGATTGTAGTGGTCGGGCGAGCCGGCATCTACGCCATTGGCGCCAAGTCCATTCTTGACAATACTGTAATCTGCTTTACCCTGTGCAATGAAATACAACACTGCGGAGGCAACGATCGCACCCAGGATCTGGGATACAATGTAGGCTCCGGCGTCTTTACCGGATATTTTACCGGTAGATGCCAATGAAATGGTAATAGCAGGATTCAGATGACAACCGGAAATATGGCCAACTGCATAGGCCATTGCTACTACTGATAACCCAAAAGCAAAGGCAATTCCCAGGAAACCCACGTGGTCGCCAGCCAGAACGGCGCTACCACAGCCCATTAACACCAATACGAACGTCCCGAAGAATTCTGCGATGCATTTTTGTGATAAGGTAACTGTCATAGATTGTTGAATTTTTTGTAGTGAATAGAAAGGGCAAACATTAAACCTGGTGTTAACTAAAATTACTTTAAATAATCAAGATAAAAAAAACGGGAAGTATAAATCAATGTACTTCCCGCTTTTAGATCATTTATTTTTATTAATAAATCTCAATTGGAGTCAGTTCTCCCCTCAGTGAGGTTTCCAGCATTCCCCTGGCTGCCTCTTTCGAAAGTCCCTGTCCCAGCACAAACATCAGCTTGGTGACAGCTGCTTCAAAGGTCATATCATGGCCGCTAACCACTCCTATTTCCAGCAGATGCTGACTGGTTTCATATTTGCCCAGTTCCACAGATCCGCCATCACATTGTGTGATGTCTATTACAATGGCACCGTTATCAATCACCCTTTTTATACTTTCTATGAACCAGGGCTGGGTATTGGTGTTACCACTACCAAATGTTTCCATGATCACCCCTTTCAGTCCGGGGATGTTCAATGTAGCTTCTACAGCCTTGCGTGTGATACCGGGAAACAGTTTCAATACCGTGATATTTGTTTCCAGTTCCTTGTGTACTTTCAGCGGTTTATTGGGTGTTGGCAGTATAAACTGGTGTTTGTACTTGATATCTATACCTGCTTCTGCCAACGGCGGGTAATTCATCGTATAGAATGCCTCAAATTTCTCTGCATTATACTTTTTGGAACGGTTGCCCCTGAACAGCGAGAAATCGAAGTAGATGCAGACTTCCGGTACCATGGATATATCTGTACCATTATGACGGCTACAGGCTATTTCCATAGCAGTGATGATGTTCTCCTTGGCATCTGTCCGTATCTTCCCGATAGGTAGCTGGGAACCGGTCAAAATCACCGGCTTCGTCAGGTTTTCTAACATGAAGCTCAGTGCGGATGCCGTGAACGCCATGGTATCAGAGCCATGGAGTATCACAAATCCATCATACCGGTCGTACCGGTCTTCGATGATGCTCGCCAGCTCTACCCAAATCTCAGGCTGCATATCTGATGAATCAATAGGCGGGTTGAATGCATATACGTAGAAGTCAATCCCCATCCGGTAAAGCTCCGGCAAATTATTTCTTATTTCATTGAAGCCGATGGGACGCAGTGCTTTGGTTTTATCATCATAGATCATCCCTACTGTACCGCCCGTGTAGATTATCAGTATTTTACTCATTTTGCTAGTGGCCATTGCCTGCAAAGGTATTCACTAAACAGTTAGAGCGTTTTGAATAATTTCCGGGCATTACTGCTCGTTATAGAGGCTACGTCAGCAATTTTTAGATTTTTTATATCTGCTAACTTTTCGCCTGCCAGCGGAAGATAGGCGCTTTCATTACGTTTTCCCCTGTAAGGAACGGGAGCCAGATAAGGAGCATCTGTTTCCAACACTATATGCGCGAGGTCTATCTGTTCGAGTATTTCACCCAGCCCCGATTTCTTAAACGTTACTACTCCGCCTATGCCTAGGTAAAAGCCAAGATCAATGATTTCCTTCGCCTCTTCCACCGTTCCCGAAAAACAATGAAATACCCCACTGAGGCGGCCGTCCTGCAATGACTTTACTTCGTTGATGCATTCCCGTGTGGCCTCCCTGCTGTGGATAGATACCGGTAATCCGTATTCCCTCGCCAACAGCAACTGCTCCTGAAATGCCCGGTATTGCTGCGTTAACAGCGATTTATCCCAGTAGAAATCAAGCCCTATTTCACCAATCGCTTTGAATGGCCGCTGTTGCAACCAGGCTTTTATCAGATTCAGCTGGTCTTCCACCGTTTCTTTTACATAACAGGGATGGATGCCCATCATGGCAAAAATATGCTCCGGATGCCGGGCTTCCAGCTCCAGCATGCCCGTTATGGAGTCTTCATCTATATTCGGCAAAAACAGTTGCGATACTCCCGCTGCTAAGGCCCGCGCCACCATTTCCTCCCGGTCAGCCTCAAATTCTTCCGAATACAGGTGCGTGTGGGTATCTATCCAAAGCATAATAATTTATTTTATTTAAATTTGTAATTTCTTTAATATTTAAATGATATCTTTATACTGCAAAGGTAAATGACTGATCACCTAATTGCTAATAAAACCTAAACTATGAAAAGCTATTTCAGTACAAACCGTGTGCTGGCGCTGGCCATCACCGGAGTGGCGATAGCCACTGTCTTCTTTGCCTGCAAGAAGGACGCCGGCCCCACCGATACCGCTTCCCAAAATCAATCTGATAACAATACCATCGCCGCCTCCCAACATGAAGCTATGGCCAGTGTTGCCTATGGCGATCTGTTCGAAACGGTAGCTACTGTTGCTATCGCACAGGGGCTGTACCAGAATGCCCGGATTGCAACCAACGGAAGCAAAGCGCTGGCCGGACCTACTTCCTGCCCGGTGGCAGAACTGCTCGATGCTACGGATCCTAGTAAATGGCCCAAAACGGTGCAGATCGATTTCGGCGACGCGTGCCTCGACAGGTTCGGCATTTATCGCAGCGGCATACTGAACGTTACTTTCAATGGCCCGCTGTTTAGTCCTACTGCCACTATTGTTGTGGATCCATCTAATTACAGACGGAATGGAAAACTTGTGTCAGGGCGCCTTACCATCAGTGCCATGAGCTTCGATAAAACCAACGGCATCCGCTACACCAGCGAAATTACCAATGGTAAACTAACCCTTGCAGATACTGTAGTCGTTAGCTATGTTTCAAAAAGAACTATAAAGCAGATTGCCGGAGTTGATCAGGTTCAGCCTCTCCTGAATCCGGAAGATGATGTGTATAGCATAGAAGGTACAGCCAGCCTGTCGTACGTAAAAGGCCCGTTAACCGGTGTGGCGGCCGACTTTGCTACGCAGGAGCCGCTGATCAAAACATGGGGCTGCAACCATTGCAGTAAAGGAAAGCTGAAAGTAACAGTCGATAACGTTTCCGGAGTGATCAATTACGGAACGGGGCAGTGTACTGACCCGATTACTATCACTGTTGGAGATAAGGTGAAAGAAATTAAGATATAGATAGTAAGATGATGACCAGGCGCTGTTACAGCGCCTGGTTTGTTTATACGATAGCTGCCAGTTCGAATTGCTGTTTTTTGCAAAACTCCAGTACCCGGGGCAGCGCGTACTGCACACGATCCCAGGCTTTGGTACTGTCGTGGAATACTACAATGGAGCCGGGCTTTAATTTGAATACCACGTTCTGCACACAGGTTTCCCCATTAATTGTTGTATCAAAATCACCACTCAGGATATCCCACATAATGATCCTGGCACCGGGAATCTTATTTTTTATCTGCCTGATCTGGAAAGGCGTGATCCGGCCATAAGGAGGCCTGAATAGGGGCGAAGCGATATATTTGGCCGCTTCCAGTACATTCTCTATATATTTTTCTGTACCTGTTTTCCATCCATTGAGATGATTATGCGTGTGGTTACCGGTACTGTGACCTGCTTCCAGTATTTGCTGATAAACAGATGGATACTCCAATACATTTTTTCCGATGCAAAAGAAAGTAGCTTTAGCATTATACTTCGCCAACTGTTCCAATACAAAAGGCGTGGCTTCAGGATGCGGGCCATCATCGAAAGTAAGATAAACCTTATTGCCTGCCGGCGACAGATTCCATTCACAACTTTTATACAACATCTTCAATATACCTGGCGTTTTGGTAAGATAGAACATAGCATAGCTTTTTGCCTTCAGCAACCATTCAGGGGTGCCAAAAATGTAATACAGTACTGCAATATACTAACTTCTGTCTGGATAGCTTTGGCTTGCTCCCCTGCCCTGTAAATGTCCATTAATAACTTAAAGCTGAAGCTAAAACCTAAAAACTTATCTTTGCGCTCTATGGATCACAAAAAAGTAAGAGTGCGCTTTGCGCCCAGTCCTACTGGCGGCCTGCATCTTGGCGGTGTACGCACTGTTTTGTTCAACTATTTATTTGCCAGAAAGCACAAAGGCGATTTTGTGCTGCGTATTGAAGATACTGACCAAACCCGCTATGTGCCGGGAGCGGAGGAATATATTAATGAATGCCTGAGCTGGTGCGGGTTAGAGCCGGATGAAAGCCCAACTAAAGGCGGGGCTTACGGTCCTTACCGTCAGAGCGAACGCAAACCAATCTACCGTCAATATGCCGAGCAGCTGGTACAATCCGGCCATGCTTACTACGCATTCGACACGCCGGAAGAGCTGGACAATATGCGTGTGCAACTGAAAACGCCGGAAAATCCATCTCCCCAGTATAACCACATCGTGCGGGAAAAAATGCGTAATTCCCTTACGCTGCCTGATGCGGAAGTACAGGACCTGCTGGCGAAAAACACGCCGCATGTGATCCGTATCAAGATGCCTGTTAACGAAGAACTGATATTCACTGATCTTATCCGCGGAGAAGTAACCTTCCACACCTCGCTGGTAGATGATAAGGTGCTGCTGAAGGCTGATGGTATGCCTACCTATCACCTGGCCGTGGTGGTAGACGATTATCTCATGAAAATCACACATGTTTTCCGTGGAGAAGAATGGCTGCCGTCTGCACCTGTACATCTCCTGCTCTGGAAACACCTCGGCTGGGAAGCAGATATGCCCCAATGGGCACACTTACCGCTGATTCTGAAGCCGGATGGCAATGGCAAGCTCAGTAAACGGGATGGCGATCGTTTAGGCTTCCCCGTATATGCCATGAACTGGTTCGATCCTAAGACGAATGAGCTGACACAGGGCTTCCGTGAAAGAGGATTCCTGCCCGAAGCATTCATCAATATGTTAGCCATGCTGGGCTGGAATGACGGCACAGAACAGGAAATATTTTCACTGCAGGAACTGATAGAGAAATTTTCGCTGGAAAGGGTACACAAGGCAGGTGCGAAATTTGATTTCGAGAAAGCCAAATGGTTCAACCACCAGTATATTCATCATAAAGATAGCGAAAGCCTGGCAGCCCTCTTCCAGCCGGTATTGGCAGAGAAGGGCATCAGTGCGGATCCGGCTTACGTTGCTAAAGTAGCCGGACTCGTGAAAGACCGGTGCTATTTCGTAAACGAAATATGGGATCACGGATTTTTCTTCTTCCAGGCTCCTGAAAGCTACGACGAAGCAGCTGTTAAGCCCAAGTGGAATGCCGATAAAGAAGCCTTTTTTGAAGCCTGGTCCGCGCAGCTGGCCTCTCTGACAACTGCCACTGCAGCTGAAATGGAAGCCGCTTTCAAAACGCTCGCTACAGAAAGAAATCTGAAAATGGGAGATGTACAGTTACCCTTCCGCATCATGCTGACCAGCGGCAAATTCGGCCCTCCGGTATTTGATATCGTTGCCACCCTGGGCGTGGAAGAAACGCAGAAACGTATAGGGAAAGGACTGGAAACATTTAAGAATTAGGAATATAGAATTAAGAAATAGAGCGAAGGCCATAGCGGATAGTAATAATCGCTATGGCCTTCGCTCTATTTCTTAATTCTATATTCTATTTCTTGCTCTCTTTCGCCCAGGTATCCTTCAGCGTCACAGTCCTATTGAACACCACTTTCTCCGGAGTACTGTCCGGGTCCACAACGAAATAGCCTTTGCGCAGGAACTGGAAACGCTCGCCGGGTTTAGCTTTCAGCAAACATGGTTCAACGTAAGCTTCTTTAATCACCTGCAGGGAGTCGGTATTAATCAGTGATTTGAAATCAACTTCTTCTGCAGCCGGATTTTCAGAAGTGAACAACCGGTCGTAGATACGGACTTCAGCAGTGGCTGCATGTTCAGCACTAACCCAATGGATGGTGCCTTTTACAGTTAACCCGCTATGATCGCCACCACTTTTGCTTTCGGGCAGGTAAGATGCATAAATGGTAGTGATGTTACCAGCTGCATCCTTTTCCACGCTTTCTCCTTTGATGATGTAAGCATTCTTTAAACGTACGTGTAGGCCCGGGCCCAGCCGGAAAAACTTCTTGGGAGGGTTTTCCATGAAATCTTCCCTTTCTATGTACAGCGTCTTACTGAAATGCAGGATACGCGTACCGGCACTTTCATCTTCAGGATTATTATCAGCGATCAGCTCTTCTACTTGTCCATCCGGGTAATTGGTGATCACCAGCTTCACCGGATCCAGCACCGCCATCACACGATTGGCGGTTTTGTTCAGCTCTTCGCGGATGCAGTATTCCAACAGGCTCAGCTCAATCATATTATCACGTTTCTGAACACCTACCTTATCACACAGCATACGAATGCTGGCGGCAGTGTAACCACGGCGACGTAAACCGCTGATAGTTGGCATACGCGGATCGTCCCAGCCGCTTACAAAACCTTCTGTTACCAGCAGTTTCAGTTTTCGTTTACTCATTACCGTATTGGTCAGGTTTAAACGTGCAAACTCATACTGATGGCTGGGGAATATGTCCAGTTCTTTAATGAACCAGTCGTACAGCGGGCGATGCGGTATAAACTCCAGGGTACAGATGGAATGAGTGATGTTTTCGATGCTGTCGCTCTGGCCATGCGCAAAATCGTACATCGGATAGATGCACCATTTGTCGCCGGTGCGATGGTGATGCGCATGCTTGATCCTGTACATCAGGGGGTCGCGCATATGCATATTGGAGGAAGCCAGGTCGCCTTTGGCCCTGAGCGTTTTCTCCCCGTCTTTGAATTCTCCTTTACGCATTCTTTCAAACAGGTCCAGGTTCTCTTCTACAGAACGGCTTCTGGCCGGTGTGGGAGTGCCTGGCACGGTAGGTGTACCTTTGGCGGCGGCAATCTCTTCTGCGGTGGCATCTTCCACATAAGCCAGCCCTTTTTTGATCAGTTGCACCGCAAAATCGTACAGCTGCTCAAAATAATCGGAGGCATACAATTCTTTATCCCATTCGAATCCCAGCCAGCGGATATCTGCTTTGATAGACTCCACATATTCAGTGTCTTCAGTTACAGGGTTAGTATCATCAAAACGGAGATTGGTTTTCCCATTGTATTTCTGGGCCAGTCCGAAGTTTAATACGATCGACTTGGCATGGCCTATATGCAGGTAGCCATTGGGCTCGGGCGGGAACCGGGTAAGTACCCTGCCATCGTTTACGCCATTCGCAATGTCTTCTTCTACTATCTGTTCAATAAAATTGAGTGATTTTTCTTCGCTCATATAAATTAGTCTTGGAGGGCAAAAGTACTAAAAAGAGGAGAAAGCCGAAGACTTCAGCTTTTTGCAGCTCTTTTTAGTACATTTACGACCTTAACATCAGAAATGGTATGGTCAACCCATTAAATCGTCCTGTTCGTGTTTTGGTAGCCAAAGTCGGCCTTGATGGCCACGACCGGGGCGCTAAGGTAATCGCCGCAGCCCTGAGGGATGCCGGCATGGAGGTTATTTACACCGGTCTGCGGCAAACTCCTGAAATGGTGGTGAATGCTGCCTTGCAGGAAGATGTGGACGCTATTGGTGTCAGCATCCTTTCCGGCGCTCATATGACCGTATTTCCCAAGATCATTGCCCTGATGAAAGAAAAAGGTATGAATGATGTGCTGCTCACCGGCGGAGGGATCATCCCGGATACCGATATGGAAGCATTACAGGAGTTGGGGGTAGGAAAACTGTTCCCCCCGGGCACCACTACCCAGGACATTACCGCCTATATCACTGACTGGGTGGCCTCTCACAGAAATTTTTAAAAAAAATACGGGATCGCCGTAACATTTCTTTAGCCGGGTCGTCTTTATGGGAAATAGTCCTCCAAATCTAAAAAACCACATACCCGTTTTATGAAATGTAAGCTACTCCCGCTGTTCCTGTCCCTGATGATAATGTGCTGTAGCGTGTTTGCACAGGATAAGAAAGATTCGGCCAATACTGCCGGATCAGATACTACTGAAGTCCACACCACATTTTCCCTTATTTTCGGGAAATATCCCAAACACCGGGAAGGCATATACGTCACGCATGGTGGAGAGGGCCCCCTGTTGTCGTTTGCGTCTATGAAGAACAATGATGAACATGTGCGCAATATTCCGCGCTTTACGATATTCTTCAACGTCGGCACCAATTTTAACAAGGATGTGTCTAAAAACCTGGGCTTTTTTACAGGTATCAACCTGAAAAACATCGGGCTGATCTCTAAGCCAACTGATTCCCTGAAGTTCAAGCAACGGGTATATACAATGGGCATACCATTGGGAATTAAAATTGGAGATGTTTCCGGCGGTACCTTCTTCTTCTTTGCGGGTGGTGAAATAGACCTGGCAATCAACTACAAGGAAAAGCAATTTGTAGATGGAAAGAAGGTGCATAAGTTCAATGAATGGTTCAGTGATCGTACGCCCCTCCTGATGCCTTCTTTATTTGCCGGATTCCGTATACAGCCTGGGTTTGGCCTGAAAGTTCAGTATTATCCGCAGAATTTCTTCAATAAGGATTTCAAAGGAAAAGATAAAGACGGGAATACTATCTACCCTTTCCGAAATACGGAGGCCAACCTGATTTTCGTGACACTGGGATATAATTTTGCGGGTATCAACTACTTTAATGTGAAGAAGAAAAGACACTATATGAGGATGAAAAGCGGGAAAGCGGAGTTTGAGGTGAACTATTAACAGGAAAAAATATATTCTTGCCAAGCCGGGACTAAAAAGTATTAGTACCGGCTTTTTCTTTTTCCCGGGTGTATGCGGAGGCTGCTACCAGGCGGTTGTATCTGGTTGCCGGATATTCGTTAATATTGGTGAACTAAAATACAGCCCATGTATCAGACGATCAAAACAACAACGGAAGGTAATGTACTGATCATTACTATCAATCGCCCGGAGAAAATGAATGCACTGAACAAACAGGTGTTGGCAGAGCTGGCACTGGCGGTAGACGAAGTATATGGCAACCGGCAGATCAAAAGTGCAGTGATTACCGGCGCCGGAGAAAAGGCATTTGTAGCAGGGGCCGATATCAGCGAATTTCTAACTTTATCAGATAAGCAGGGGGAAGAACTGGCGAAGAAAGGGCATGTCATCTTCAAACGGATTGAAGCCTGCCCCAAGCCCATCATAGCGGCTGTAAACGGTTTTGCACTTGGCGGCGGCTGCGAACTGGCTATGGCCTGTCATTTCCGCCTGGCCAGTGAAAATGCGAAATTCGGCCAGCCTGAAGTGAACCTCGGCCTCATCCCCGGCTATGGAGGTACCCAGCGCCTTACCCAGCTGATAGGAAAAGGTAAAGCCATAGAGCTGATGATGACGGGAGATATGATTACCGCCACGGAAGCCCTGTCATGGGGACTGGTGAACCATGTGCTGAAGCTGGAAGAACTGCTCCCGAAAGCCCTGGCAATACTGCAGAAAATACAAGCCAAAGCCCCGCTGGCCGTGGCGAGCGTGATCAAATGCGTCAATGCTGCACTGGACAAGGAACAGGATGGTTTTGAACTGGAGTTAAAAGAATTCGGCGCCTGTTTCACAACAAAAGACCTGCAGGAGGGCGCTGCAGCCTTTCTGGAAAAAAGACAGGCGAATTTTAAAGGGGAATAGCTTGCTGCCCTATCCTTAATGCCGTACTTTTGTAGCCTTAAAAGTTCAAGTCATGGAATTCAGAATAGAGAAAGACACAATGGGCGAGGTGAAAGTGCCTGCTAATGCCTATTATGGCGCTCAAACACAGCGCTCCATTGAAAATTTCAAGATCGCCCAGGATATTAACAAAATGCCTAAGGAGATCATCAAAGCATTTGCTTACCTGAAGAAAGCCGCTGCTATCACCAATCTTGAAGCCGGTGTATTACCGAAAGAAAAAAGTGAGCTGATTGGCCAGGTATGTGATGAGATCCTGGAAGGTAAACTGGATGACCAGTTTCCGCTGGTAGTATGGCAAACAGGTTCCGGTACCCAGTCGAACATGAACGTGAATGAAGTAGTTGCTTACCGCGCACATGTACTGCACGGTGGCCAGCTGACCGATAAAGAAAAATTTATCCACCCGAACGACGATGTGAATAAATCACAATCCTCCAACGATACGTTCCCTACAGCCATGCACATCGCAGCATATAAAATGCTGAAGGAAACAACAATCCCGGGTATAGAAAAACTCCGCGATACCCTCGCAAAGAAAGCAGAAGCTTACAAGCATGTGGTAAAGATCGGCCGCACCCACTTTATGGATGCTACGCCACTCACACTCGGACAGGAAATCAGCGGATATGTAGCCCAGCTGAACCATGGCCTGAAAGCCATCAATAATTCACTGGCGCATCTGAGCGAACTGGCATTGGGCGGTACTGCGGTTGGTACTGGTATTAATACGCCTAAAGGCTATTCAGAGAATGTTGCTAAGAACATCGCAAAATTAACCGGACTGCCATTTATCACCGCCGAAAATAAATTCGAAGCGCTCGCTGCACATGATGCTATCGTTGAATCTCACGGCGCACTGAAAACAGTAGCGGTAAGCCTGATGAAGATAGCCAACGATGTACGCATGCTGAGCTCCGGCCCCCGCGCCGGTATTGGCGAAATCCACATCCCTGATAATGAACCAGGTTCTTCTATCATGCCGGGTAAAGTGAACCCTACGCAATGTGAGGCACTCACAATGATTGCAGCCCAGGTAATGGGTAATGATGTGGCAATCAGCGTAGGAGGCTCTAATGGCCACTTTGAGCTGAATGTGTTCAAACCGGTGATGATTTACAACTTCCTGCACAGCGCCCGCCTGATCGGTGATGGCTGTGTAAGCTTCAACGACAAATGCGCAGAAGGTATAGAACCTATCGAAGCAAATATCAAAAAACATGTGGAAAACTCCCTGATGCTGGTTACTGCGCTGAATACGAAAATCGGCTACTATAAAGCCGCTGAGATTGCACAGAAAGCACATAAGGAAGGAACTACCCTCAAGGAAATGGCAGTAAAACTGGGTTATGTAACTCCTGCTGAATTTGATGAATGGGTGGTGCCTGCACACATGGTGGGAGAAATCAAATAAATCTCCATCTCATTAAAAATACCAACAGCGGAACAGGGCACACAGCATCTGTTCCGCTGTTTTTTATATTCTATCCTCTGCCCATCTGCTAAACGCTTATCTTCGCCGAACACTCACCGTTAACACTAAAACCTGGGAGCTGACTATGAAATTGCTATTCTTTAGTGCGCAATCCTACGATATCCATTACTTCAATCTCGCCAACACGCGGGGCCTGCATCAATTCCGGTTCCTCGATGCACCATTGAATGAAGATAATACCGCACTCATCAAAGATGAAGAAGCGGTTTGTGTATTCGTGAACGATAAAGTGAATGCTGCCGTGATCAGTATGCTGCAGGCGAAAGGCGTGCGGCTTATTGCCCTCCGTTGCGCCGGATTCAATAATGTTGATCTGAAGGCAGCCGAGGCTGCCAATATAAAAGTGGTGAGGGTTCCTGCCTATTCGCCAAATGCAGTGGCCGAACATGCTGTTGCATTGCTGCTTGCCCTCAACCGGAAAATATATAAATCGTATAACCGTGTACGTGACGGTAACTTTACCCTGAACGGGCTGGAAGGATTTGATCTTTTCGGAAAAACGATAGGCGTGATCGGTACCGGAAACATCGGCGCTGTGTTTTGCAGAATCATGCTGGGCTTTGGTTGCAGGGTCTATGCCCACGATCTTTATGAAAACGCTGACCTGAAAACGGCTGGCGTTGAATATGTATCCATGAACACCGTTTTTGCCCAATCAGATATTATTTCATTGCATTGCCCGCTGTTGCCCGACACACATCATATTGTGAACGCCCACTCTATTGCCTCCATGAAACGGGGCGTGGTATTGATTAATACCAGTCGCGGTGGCCTTGTAGATACGAAAGCCGTGGTGGAAGCACTGAAAAACGGACATTTAGGGGCACTGGGTATAGATGTATATGAACAGGAAGAACATTTATTTTTCCAGAATTTTTCTGGAGTAGTGATACAGGACGACGTATTATCAAGACTCACCACCTTCCCCAATGTATTGATCACTGCTCATCAGGGCTTTTTCACGAAAGAGGCACTGATGCAGATCGCAGAAATAACGCTGCGGAACGTGGCGGAATTTGAAAAGGTACACTAGCTTATAATAAAAATGCAGCGAAGAATAGCATTTTTCTTCGCTGCATTTTTACCGGAAACTAAACGCTAGTCTCTCTTCCTGAATATATTATCATATGTCACGGTCAGGTAGTAAAGGCCGCGGATCGTTGGACCGCCAACATACTGAAAGTACTGCGTATTCAGCAGGTTGGAGGCGCCCACTTTAAATGAAGTATTGATCTTGGGTACGCGGTAGGTTACCTGGGCATCTACGGTGTTATAGGAAGGCACATCGCCGTTTCCGAACAGGTTCTGCCAGTAGAAGGTATTCTGCCAGTGCCATACTACGTTAAAGCCGATATTCCGGAATACATTTCTGTTACCTATGCTGACGTTGGTGAACCAGTTAGGGGTATTGAAACCGGGAATCAGTGCATCATCTTTGGTTTTATCCTGTGCTAATGTGTTGTAGTTGGCGTTGCCACTTATCGTATAGCCTTTATAGATATCGTAGGTAACTGCCAGTGCTACTCCGTAGTTGCTGACGGCGGATTTACTGTTCGTCCATACCCGGTATCGGTTTTGCTGGGCTTTGTCCAGCATCTGATTCCATACCGTCTGGTCCGCATTATGTACATCGCCGGTTTTGGGCACTACAGCTTCTACCTGGCCAATAAAATGTTTGTAGGTACTGTAGTAGCCATCGAGGTCTATGAAGAGCTTATTGTCCAGTAAAACGGCTTTATAGCCGGCTTCAAAAGCATTGATCTCTTCCGGTACGATCGGATCAAGGTTAGCTATTTTCAATACGCCGGCATTTTTGGCGGCGGCCGCATCTTTCGAAATATGTTCCGCGTTGATGGTCTTGTTTACTGCTACTCCAAAAGCGTCCACAGAGCTGGTCAGATAGGAATTTTTAAAATAACCGAGTCCCTGCTCAATGAATGCAAGTCCGCCTACACGCCGTACCTGGCCGTTGTTAACGAAGGAATAGGCTTCAAACAGCGACGGAAACCGGAACCCGTTCTGCCAGGAAACGCGGAACGTATGTTTGTCTTTTATACTGTAGACAGCGGCAATACGGGGATTCACCTTTCCATCGAACTGTTCATTTTTATCGTAGCGCAATGATCCTGTCAGTTTTAAGGCGTCGTTGAAGAAGGTTTTGCTGATCTGGGCAAATCCGCCGTACTTACCGTACCAAATGTGCTTTCCACCCGCTTCATTGCGCTTGTCGGCCGGTCTGGAGAAGTCCACGAAGTTATTGCCATCGGGTATGATCTCATAGGTGCGGTAATCGGCGCCTACGAGTACGTCTGCGAAATGAATGTATTTACGCAGGTTCCAGGTACCTTCTGTATGATAAAAACGGCTTTTTTGCCAGAGTGCGGCGCCACCACTGGTGTTAGCCGGGTTCTTGGAAACAGGGTAGATATCCCAGTCGTTGATCCCCTTGATTTTAGCTACCTGGGCATCGAAAGCAGCGGTACCCGGTGTCCATCTGCCCGCATCCGCAAATGATCTGGCGGCCTGATGTGCAGCTACGAGGTCTTTACCGGAAGTGAGTGCGTCGTTGAGCGCTTTGGTATAATCGGCCTGCCATTGTTTATCCGGTTTGAAAGATTTTTCCAGGTTGTCGGCCAATGGATTCATGTTATAGGAATCCCCCGTATTTTCTATGGAAATGTAGGATCTCAGTGTAAAATCAGGATGTGTCAGTTCCAGTTTGGCATTTTGCACCGTCACGCCTTTCAGCCCGATACGGTTACCACGCTGGAAGAAGCCATCCATTTGCCCGTACCGGTAAGAAGCAGCCAATTCCATCTTACGGGGCAGCCGGAAGTTCAATGAGATATCGGCTTTGGTATTCCGCACAGTGTAATCGCCTACCAGGTCTTTTTCCCAGTAGCCAGTGCGGTGTACGTTATAAGCCCGGCCATCCTTATCGATGATCTGCAGATTGGCATTGTCGCCATATTTATTCCAGGCGTCGTTGGCAATGTTATTCGGTCCGCTCAGCTGAGGAAAGTCAGGATTGATCTTCGATTGCGGGGTGAAGTCATTGTGACTGTCGGCGTACCAGTCTGTTCCCTGCATATAGCTCAGATTAATTTTCCAGGCAAACCAGGAGGAATATGCCTGCGCATAACGTACAGCCGTTTCCGTGAGTAGCTTAGCGCCGCCTGCATCGCCCACATGATTCACTGCCAGTTTCTGATATACGCTCACGCCCTGGTACTGGAAAGGGTTTTTCGTGATCAGGTTCGACATCCCGTTGATGGCATTCATCCCATAGAGCGCGGAAGAGGCGCCGGGAGTTACTTCCACACTGGAAATATCCAGTTCAGTAGGGCCGATGGCATTTCCCAATGGAACACCCAAAGTAGCGGCCTGGTTATCTACCCCATCTACCAGCTGCATGAAACGGAAGTTATTGGGCACATTAAAGCCACGGGTATTGAACACTTTAAACGTAAGACCGGCAGTAGTCATCTGTACGCCTTTGAGGTTGCCAAGTGCATCATAAAAAGTGGACGATGGCGTTTCCTTGAGTGCCCTGATATCCAGCTTTTCTATGGCTACAGGAGAGCGCAGCAGTCTTTCCTGCTGACGGGAAGCAGATACTACTACCTCGTTTACCAGCAGCGATTGCGTATACAGCTGTATCGCAATTTTACTATTGCTGTTTTTTACTTCGAACTCCTGTGGTTGATAGCCAATCAGCCTGATAACGAGTTTCAATGGAAATTTTGAGTTGGTGGTTACTTCAAAGAGGCCGGCGGTATCTGTTTGTGCGCCGAATGAAGTGCCTTTGATCTGTACAGAAGCGCCAGGCAGCCCAAAGCCATGATCGTCGGTGATTTTACCGGCGATCACGTAAGAGCCGTTCAGCTGGGCCAATACAGCAACCGGACTTAATACCAATATTACAAGCAGGTATTTAGCCAGTACAGGTAAGAACTTTTGCATAGTGTTGGTAACATTATTGGATTCTGGAATGATAAAAATGATAAGAGGAAGTATAAAATCGATGTTGTGCCTAACATCGTATTAATAATGAGTGTGTTGTAAATTTATTAACCATATAGTCTATAGAATTAGTAGACAAATATAGTCCGGGTATTTTTCATTTCAAAGCAAACCCGCCAAAAAAAAGCAGCCAGGGTGATGATTATACCGCAGGAATAGTTGTAAGTGGTTAATTATAAATATGTTATATGAAGATGTTTTTTTTAGGGGAATTCCGGAGGCGATAGTGGCAGGTGAATATCTTACCGGTACATCTTCCTGCCAACATAACAGCATATAGGCAGGACATGAATAAAAAGGAAAGCGCCCGCTGTAAGCGGGCGCTTTCCTTTTTATTTAAGAATGTTGAAATTATACTGCAGGATCTTTTGCCACCGGAGGTTCCACTTCTTTGTTATGATGTGCGTGCTTTCCGAAAAAACGTTTTTGAAAAACGAGGATAGCAATAACACCGGTGGAAATAGCGGCATCCGCTACGTTAAACACGGGGCGGAAGAAAACGAAATAATCACCGCCTTTGAAGGGAATCCATTTAGGCAGGTAGCCTTCATAGATAGGGAAATAGAGCATATCTACCACCCGGCCATGTAAAAAGCTGCCATAACCGCCGCCGGAAGGCATAAACTTCGCCACTTCGTAACCTATACTGTCGTTGAAGATCAGACCATAAAACATGCTGTCTATCAGGTTACCGGCAGCTCCCGCCAGGATCAGGGATCCGCAGATCAGCAAACCGGTGCTGTATTTTTCTTTCACCAGCCTTTTCATGTACACAAAACCCACTACCACGGCAGCCAGGCGGAATAAGGTGAGCAGGATCTTCCCAAAATCGCCTCCAAACTTCAGCCCGTAGGCCATTCCTTCATTCTCAATGAAATGGATCCTGAACCAATTCGGAATAATCACAAACTCCTGTTGCATGAACATATGCGTTTTGATCCAGAACTTCAGCGTCTGATCAATCACCAGGATAAGGATAACAATAAATACTACGTGACGATATTTCAACTGATATTAGAATTTTATCAAAAATAATAGTTTATTTCAAAGTCGAAGCCTGCAATATCACTATTCCTGAAAATATACCCTTTTTACACGCTGTGAAATTCCTGTTAATATTTCGTACGGAATAGTATCCGCCCAGCCCGCAAGCTCCTGTACTGGCAGATCCTGGCCGAAAACGATCACTTCGTCCCCTTCTGCAATATCTGTGATATGTGTTACATCCAGCATCAGCATATCCATGGCTACCACTCCAATCACCGACGCCATTTTGCCACGGATCAGCATTTTTCCTACGCCCATGCCCAATCTCCGGGGATATCCGTCGGCATAACCGATACGTACTGTTGCAGTTACTGACGGCCCTTTGGCCTCCCAGCGGGCACCATAGCCTACTGTTTCTCCTGCTTCGAGGTGTTTCAGCTGTGCCACCGTAGTTTTCAGGGTACTTACATTGCGGAGCTGATCCTGGATGGCATTACTGCTGTCGATGCCGTACATGCCAATACCTAATCGCACCATATCCAGTTGCAGATCAGCATGCCTGCTGATACCGGCGCTGTTATCGATATGTCTGATAACGGCGTAACCCAGTGCTTTCTGCAGTTCGTGGCTCATTTCGAAGAACAGGCGGCCCTGCTGCTGGGTGAGCGCATCTTTTTCCGGATCCTCGCTTGCTGCGAGGTGACTGAAAATAGATTGCACTTTTACCAGTGGCGTAGCGGTAAGCATCTGCCCCAGTTCTGCTATATCACTCTTCACAAAGCCCAGCCGGTGCATCCCGGTGTCCAGCTTAATGTGTATCGGAATGGCGGATTTACCTGTTGCGGTAATTTCTTCCATAAACTGCAATAAGAGCTGTATGGAATAGATTTCCGGTTCCAGGTTCCATTGCAGGATGGCATCGAAGCTGGCTGGTTCGGGATTCATTACCATGATAGGCATGGTAATGCCGGCCCTTCTCAGCTCTACCCCTTCATCGGCATAAGCCACTGCCAGGTAATCCACTCCGTGGAACTGCAGCAGGTTGGCGATCTCAAAACTGCCGCTGCCGTAAGAGAATGCTTTCACCATCGCCATTAGTTTGGTGTCGGGCTTGAGCATCGACTGATACAGCTTCACATTGTGGGAGATGGCAGAAAGATTGATCTCCAGGATGGTCTGATGCGCCTTTTGCTCCAGCAGTTTTCCGATGCGTTCGAACTGGAATACACGGGAACCTTTTACCAGTATGGTTTCATTCTGGAAATCGTCCGCATTGAACTGTTGTATATATTCATCGGTAGTGGTGAAAAACTGCGTTTTCAATCCTTCTATCTGCTGAAAACTTTTTTTCTCGCGGCCGATATTCTTACCAATAGCAATCAGGCGGTTGATACCTTTTTTCTGCAGCAGATCTGCTACTTCTTCATATAGTGATGCATCGCTTTTTCCACTCTGCAGGATATCACTCAGTATAACCGTGCGCGTAGCATGTTGCTGCTGTTGCTGGAGAAAATCCAGCGCAATGGTCAATGAGCCCAGATCCAGGTTGTAGCTGTCGTTTATTACCGAACAGTTGTTGATTCCCTGTTTCAATTCCAGGCGCATGGCGATATTGCTCAGCTGATCCATCCGCTGCTGAATCACCGCGGGGTCTTTGCCCAGGTAAAGCATCAACGCTACACAGTGAATCGCATTTTCAATAGAACCCTCGTCTACAAAGGGTATCCTGAAATGCAGAGAGGTTTGTTTATACAGCACCTCGATCTGTGTATGATGTTCGTTCTTGTCGACACTGGTTACTCGCAGATCTGCATCTGTTTTCCTGGACCACGAAAACAATTCCGGGCCGCCTCCACCGCCTTCCTGGTTATCTTTTTTACCTACCTGGTTATGGAAGGCCAGCACACATTCATTGAGGGCCAGGTAATCTTTACAATAAATCAGTATATCACTTTTGGCAAACAGTACCAGCTTTTCATTGATCTTCTGGCGGATATTCAAAAAACCTTCGCTATGTGCTTCGCCTATATTGGTAAATATACCGATGGTTGGACGGATGATCTTTTCCAGGTTTACCATTTCCCCGGGTTGGGATATACCGGCTTCGAAGATGGCCAGCTGGTGCTCCGGTTTCATCTGCCATACAGACAATGGTACTCCTATCTGCGAATTATAGCTTTTCGGACTGCGTACGATGTTGTAATCTTTTTCAAGTAACTGGAACAACCATTCTTTTACAATAGTTTTTCCGTTACTGCCGGTAATACCTATCACCGGAATGTGGAACTGCTGCCGGTGGAAAGCCACCAGCGTGTGCAGTGCCTGCATGGTATCTTTTACAAGGATAAAATTGGCCTTGGGATATTTTTCCAGTGGTACAGGCTCACTTACAATGAAGTTGCTGACTCCTTTGCGGTATAGTTCTTCAATGTATTGGTGTGCATTGCGCCGCGGGCTAACCAATGGAATGAACAGCGATGTTTCCGGGAAGCTGAGCTTCCTGCTGTCCAATAGCAGATGTTCAATTTCAGAAAATCCTGTCTCTTGCAACAATTCTCCTTTCAAAGTCTTGTTGATGCTTGCTGCGTTATACACGTTTATCAGATTTGAATAAGCACTTAGCAACTGCAAATTGATGTATTGCCTGCTGCTTTTTATTTCTCTTCAGTTTCCGGTAATTCTCTTTTCTGACGGCGGAGGGAATGGAACCTTCAAATACAATCACCTGCACCATTACATAAAAGTATACCCTGCATTGATATAAGTATTTTTTCTATGTGTTGGCCTTCTCAGAGCAGCAAATATAGGAAAACGCCAGCTAGGAATTATTGATTAACAGAATCTTATCTTTCTGCAAATCTGCGTTGGCGTATAAACTGGAATATCATCGCGAACAGCAGTATCAGTCCAACCGGTACCAGGAAACAGATGGCCTGCCATTTGGTTTTTTCTTGTCTGATTTTTTCAGGATCAAGCAGGCGCAGCGTCAGCTCCTTGTTCCGGGCTTCCATAATGCCGCTGTTACCACTCAGGTACTCGAGGCAGTTCAGGAAAAATTCCTTGTTGGCAAAGGCAAATCCCTGGTTGAATTCGTTGATTCCCATCTGCAGCGGGCCTTCTTTACGGGCTACTGCATTGGCGATCAGGTCGCCATCGCTTACCACAATCATTTTATTCTGACCATCTGATATGTCTTTAAACGGCTTGCCGGACGCCTGTTGCAGGGCATCGACCAGGGCCGGATCCTGACGGTTGTGGAAAAGGGAGCTGAAGCGTCCTTCAAGTAATACGGCGGCGGGCAGGTACTGCTGGCGGTATTCGCGCGGATTAGGCTGGGTTTTCACCACATCCCATCCGATCTGGGCCGGCAGGCGGGTGGTACGGCTGTTGCGGGAAGATGTAAGGAGTATGGTTTTTCTTACAGATTCACTCTTGATGGTATCTATGGAGCTGACAAAGTGCGACAGTACCATATCCAGATTTTTCACGATGGGGTGTGCTTTGGTAGGCATCAGCAACGGGAAATAAGGAAACGGCATCATCTGTATCTGCGGGCGGTTACCGGTATTGCCCACCACCAGCGGCACACCATCGCATTGCATGTCCATCACCAGATCCTGGTTGATGCGCACGCCATAGCGGAACAGCAGATCTTCCAGGTTAAGTCCGCGGTCCATCGCAAACATTTCCGCGCCATGATGCAGACTGTCCATACTGGCAGTGGATTCATCAATGAACCACAGCACTTTACCTCCATTCATGACGTATTGGTCTATCTTCAGTTTGTCGGCATCACTGAAGGCGGAAGATGGTTTGGCGAAAAGGATCACCTCAAAATCGTGAGGGATATAAGCAGATGCCTGAAGCGTGAGCGTATCCAGTCCATAATTATTCTGCAGGGTAGTGAGTGCATCATATACTTCAGCTCCCAGCGTTTCGCCGTGGCCGAGCATATAACCCACCAGTGGTTTTTCTTTTTCCCGCAACTTACTGATGGCATTGGCGAACTGATATTCCAGCAGCGCCTCTGAGTTGTTCATGGTTTGCATGGGATCCTGGCTTCCCAGGTTTTTCAGCAGGTTCACACCAATGGTTTTACCCTTATAATGTACGAGCGCACCCGGAAATATCAGTTGTCCTTCGTAACCTTCATTGGCTTCTCTTTGTACTTTCAGGTTGAATGGCATGATGCCCTGTTTGGTCAGTTCCTGCATCAGCTGCATACGGGCAGAATCAGATTTACCCTGGGTAGGACTTACAAAGGTGAAATGAAAATTCTGTTTTCCGTATTCCCTGAATTCTTCCAATAGCTCACTGGTGGCCTGTGCCAGCTGGCGAAAGCTGGCAGGATAATCGCCTTTCAGGTATACTTCTACATCTACCGGCCCATCGAGGTGCTGTAGCATCTGGCGGGTATTGGCTGTGAGCGTATATCGCTTTTCCGCTGTCAGATCCCATCTCCCGTGAAAATAAGCGGCAGCAATATTAATACCGGTAAGTACCAGTATCACGGTTATTGCACGTTGTATGTATTTTTTTCGTGTAGCCATGTTGTTTAGATGCATACGGATTACCCGTTTTGCCAGAGTTTTCTTTGGAGGGATAGTTTAGTAAGATAGAGCATCAGGCCTATGACACTGATGAAGTAGATCACATCACGACTGTCGACCACTCCGCGGCTGATGGAAGTATAATGGAATTTTATACCGGCCATTTGCAGGTAGTAATCGGCGCCACCGCTGAATGCGGGGATTTTACTGAGTGCATCAAATCCGTTATAGAAAATAAAGCAGGTGAATAAAGCGATGAGAAACGCAATCATGGCGTTGCTGGTAAGGGAAGACGACCATATGCCGGTGGCTGTGAACACTGCTCCCAGCAATAATAATCCTATGTAAGAACCTATGATGCCACCGGTATCGAGTTGCTGATTATCCAGGCTCAACTGTTTCACTGCGAAGTAATAAATGATGGTAGGTAACAGGGAGATGACTACAATCAGCATACTGCCCCAGAATTTGCCCATCACCACCTGCCATCCGGTAAGCGGTTTGGTACTGAGTAACTCCATGGTACCGGTTTTAAACTCATCTGCAAAACAGCGCATGGTGATGGCGGGTATCAGCAGCAGATAAATAAGCGGAGCCAGGTTGAACAGCGGATCCAGATTGGCGTAGCCGGTATCCAGTAAACTGGTGTCAGGAAAAACGAAAAGCATTAATCCGTTTGCCAGCAGGAACAGGATAATGGCCACATAGCCGGTTACACTGCTGAAAAACTGGTTGATCTCTTTCTTAAAGATGGCTAGCATGAACAGTTCGTAAGGATTAGGATACAAATATAGCTTTTAGCAGTTAGCTTTTATGTGGTAAGAAGACAAAAGATTAAAGGCTGTTGTCTTTATAGAGTTCCCATACAGGGCTGGTTCTTCTCAGGTTATTTACCGCATCGGTAACGGTATCGATGGCAAAGTCGATTTGTTCGGCGGTTGTAAAGCGTCCCAGTCCGAACCGAAGGGAGGCGTGTGCCTGGTCATCGTCGAGTCCCATCGCCTTCAATACGTAGCTGGGTTCCATGGAGGCAGAAGTACATGCTGATCCGGTGGATACGGCTATTTTTTTATTGAAGCTGAGGAGGAGGGCTTCTCCTTCCAGGTATTTGAAGGAGAGGTTACACGTATGTGGCAGGCGATGTATTACGGAGCCGTTAAGATAGGATTGCTCCAGTTCCAGCAGTGCATTTTGCAACCGGTTCCGCAGCGGCAAAATGCGTGCGGTATCTGTTGCCATTTCGTTCATGCAAAGTTCGCAGGCTTTTCCGAGTCCAACGATGCCGGGTACATTGAGGGTGCCTGAGCGCAGGCCTTTTTCGTGGCCCCCGCCGTCGATCTGAGCGCTGAGCTTCACGCGGGGCGAGCGTCTGCGCACATAAAGCGCGCCTGTACCTTTAGGGCCGTACATTTTATGGGCGCTGAGCGTCAGCAGGTCGATGCCGTCCGTTTCCACGTTCACCGGGATCTTGCCTGCTGCCTGCGTGGCATCTGTCATGAAAATTACGCCATGGCTGCGGGCGATATCGCTGATGGTTTTTATCGGATTGATCACGCCTGTTTCGTTATTGGCGTACATCAGGGTGATCAGGATGGTTTGAGGAGTGATGGCGGTTGCTAATTCAGCAGGATCTATCAGTCCTTCATGATTGACCGGCAACCAGGTGATACGGGCGCCCAGCTTCTCCAGGTGTTTGCAGGTATCGATCACTGCTTTGTGTTCAGTAACTGCTGTAATAATATGATTCCCTTTCCCTGCGTATGTTTCGTACACGCCTTTGATCGCCAGGTTAACGGCCTCGGTGGCGCCGGAGGTAAATATCACTTCTTTGGTCTCAGCTCCGATCAGCTTAGCCACCTGTTCCCGCGCAGATTCTACAGCCTCTTCCGCCGCCCAGCCGTATGGGTGGCTGCGACTGGCAGCATTGCCATAGATCTCCGTAAAGTACGGTAACATAGCGGCTACCACCCTCGGGTCGCAGGGGGTGGTGGCGTTATTGTCCAGGTAAACAGGCAGCTGTAACATATCCATCTTTCCGTTTATAAATATCCAACCTCCCAAAATTACGACATATGTTCTATTTTTACCGGGTTGGCGCCCTCTGCAAAAGCCATAAAGGATAAGGAGCGCCGCGGGTTTATCAAAAATTCAGTACATGCGTAAAGTAGAACATATAGGCGTTGCCGTGAAGTCGTTATCAGTTTCCGTTCCTTTGTTCGAGAAGCTCCTGAATACTGTTTGTTACAAGCAGGAAGCGGTGGACAGTGAACAGGTCATGACCGCTTTTTTCCGGACCGGGGAAACCAAGATAGAGCTGCTGGAAGCCACCGGCCCCGAAAGCGCTATCGCGAAATTCCTGGAAAAAAAAGGAGAAGGTATGCATCATATCGCATTCGATGTGGAAGATATTCACGCGGAAATGAAAAGATTACAGAAAGAAGGGTTCGTGTTATTGAACGAAACACCCAAACAAGGGGCAGATAATAAACTGGTCTGTTTCCTGCATCCTAAGTACAGTAACGGGATTTTGGTGGAAATTTGTCAGGATATCAAGTAAGCATTTACTTATATATTTCGAAATTAAATAATAATAAATTTTTTAAACTTTTTTTCCAATTTAGCAATCCAAGAGAAATTTACATCCGTAAGTAATTATGTAACACCCCGGAAAAAGTGCAGGAGGACGTGAAAACCAAAATTTTTTATAAATTTTTGAACAAATAGATTTTCCAGTACGTTATCACTATAAACGCAAATAAAATATTATCAATACTCAAAATATTACAAAACTTAAGCGTTATTAACTATTAACAGTTTAAGTTTTAATGATTACTCTAAAGTTGGCATAGGTTATGAACACCTGCGGGTTTTTTAGCTTGCAGGTCTTTTTTTTAGGTGTTGGCCTCTAGTCTTTAGTTTTCTTTCTGTTTGCGGGTTATTTCCTGAATTAGGATAGTACAAATATTTCCGGAGCAAGGTTTTCCGGCGATATGGTATTATATGCTTTTATCTGATATCTATGCTCTAAAACGCATGATAAATGGAAAAATTGCGCACATTCCCAATAAAATTGAAATAAAAAAAAGCGCCGGAATTCTAATCCGGCGCTTTTTTTATTTCAATTCTACTCACTTCTTATTCGCTTTTCACTCGCTCTCTCATAGCTAAAAGCTAACAACTAGTTGAAGATATACCTGATCCCCAACTGACCCTGCCAGCGGGAAATCGTATTGGTATTATCTCTCCAGGAATTGGTCAGCGGAATCTGGTTGTTTGCATCCAGATAAGGGAATGAGTATGCCGGTGCTGCGGTAGCATTACCGGAAGCATCTCTGAGCTGGCCTTCATACTTCAGGAAAGAAGTTTGGTTAGGCAGTTTGGAAATACCCCAGCGTTTGTTCAGCAGGTTACCGAAGTTGATGATATCAAGACTTACACGCAGCGTGTGTTTGGTCTTCTTGTCTTTACCACTGAATACGAATATATCCTGGGTAATGTTCAGATCCATACGTTTTGCAAAAGGCAGCGTTACTGCGTTGCGTTCTGCATATTCGCCACGGTGACCGCTCAGGTAATTGTCCTGTTTGATGAAATTGTCCAGCTGGTTCCAGATAATATCAGCGCTGCGTTTATCTGCATTGGTTTGCGGGTTGTAGCCTTTATCGCCATAACCTACCGGTACCAGTTTGATATCATTTTTACTTCTTGGAATGTAGATCAGGTCGTTGTTACCGCCGGAGCCATCGTTATTCACATCTCCGCTATAAGTATACGAAGTAGCGCTGTACAGGCCGTTCACGCTTGGTGCTGCTTCGAAGATGGCGCCAATGGAGGTAGCAAAATGCTTAGCCCATGTAAAACGATAGGTAGCTGCTGCCACAATGCGGTGAGGCATGTAATAGTTGGAATAGCCCAGCACAGCAGCGTTAGGGTCGCCTGAAACAGGGCGGTCGCGCCAGTTGCTTTGTGCAATGGTTCCTCCATCGTTCACACTGCGGGATTTGCTATAAGTATAAGCCACGCTCATATACAGGTTCGGCAGGTTCTTCTGCAGCTGGATGGTAGCGAAGTAAGAATATCCTTTATTGGTATTACGCATCAGGATAGCGTCGCTGATGTTCGGATTACTCAGGCTGTTACCTGCATAAATTTTCGGTGAGCTGTAACGCAGGCGGTGATCAGGCGTGCTGTCGAGCTGGAAGCCGGTTGCAGGCAGGTTCACGTTCTGGAAATATACTGCGTTGATATCTTTGGAATAGTTAAACTCCAATGTTCCGATAATACCACCGGGCAGCTGACGATCCACTGCAATGGTAGCTTTCAGCACCTGGGGATATTTGAAATTCCTGTCGGCAACGGCAATGTTATACTGGTAAGGCAGTACTCCTTCCAATCCTTTTTTATAAGTAGTAGGATCGGGATTGAAGGCAAACGGAATGGTAGGCACTGTGGAGCTGGTCTGTGCTACGAATGACCCGAATTGCACACCGTTGTTACCAGCCTGGTTGCTCAGCCATACTGCCGGAGGCGGACCTGCAAACAATCCGGCTCCACCACGGATCTGGGTTTTACCATCGCCGGTTACATCCCAGTTAAATCCGACTCTCGGAGAAAGTAAAGGCGTGGTTTTGGGTGCACGGCCTACGTCGATTTTTGTGCCATCCCTGAAAGTAAGTGCTGCCAGGGAATCGTTTTTGTCGAAGGTGCTTCCTATAACTGGTACGTCTACACGTAATCCGTAAGTCAGTGTGAATTTATTGGTCACGCTCCATTTATCCTGCAGGAAAACTCCCAGTTCCAGCATATTGATTTTTGCAAACGGGAAGGTTTTATCTTTCGTAGCAACATACGACAGGGTATACCGGGAGGCGGTAAGCGCGCCGGTATTGGCACTGGCGTAGAAGTCGGTCAGGCTGTTGAAACGGTAGTTACCGTTATAGTTAGGTGCAAAACCGTTCACAAAGGTCTTATAGTAGTTCTGTGTTCCGATAGTGATCTCATGTTTACCACGATACATGGTATAGATATCAGACAGCTGGTATACGTTGGTATTGAGCTTGTTGTTATACGTGAACGGCTCGTAACCGAACGCAGTATAGCTGGCGCCTTGTCCGTTCAGGATATCTACCAGCGGGAAGTTGCCCTGCGACAGTGATCCGCGGAAATCGCGCATGGCAGAGAAGCCTACCTGCAATTTGTTGGACGCTCTGTTGCTGATACGGGTATTCAGCTCAGCGATGAAGATGTTGAAGTTGTTATTGATAATATAGCCGCTACCGCTGAAAGGAAGACCTGTATTACTGGGCTGGCGGCCGCTTCCGGGAGCACCACTGTTGGAGGCCGGAATATCCTTGAATGATTTGAGGTAGTTGTATTTGAAGGTAAACGTATTGTGATCGTTTACGTTCCAGTCGATTTTAACGGTGATCTTATCGCTCTGGGTGCGGTAAGTATAGTTCTGATAATCGCCGGGGTTATAACCGTATTTGCTCATCAGGAACTGCTTAAGGGCATCCAGGGTATCCGCAACGGCCTGGGATACGTTGCCTCCGGCAACGCCGCCGGGCTTGTTGGCCACCAGGCTGGTAGCAGGCGCCTTGATTCTTTCCTGTTCAGCACTCACGAAGAAGAACAGTTTGTTGGGAACAAAAGCTCCGCCCACATTGAAACCACGCAGGTTATAGTTGAAATCGGGTTTGGGTACGGTTACATTTCCCACCTTGGTACCCTGCAGACCCGGAGTCTGGATATAGGTATATACAGTTCCTTTGAATGTGTTGGTACCGCTCTTCGTAACGCTGTTGATACCGGCGCCGGAAAATCCACCCTGTTTTACATCGTAGGGAGAAACATTCACCTGTATCTGTTCCAGCGCTTCGAGGCTGATCGGCTGAGAGGCGGTCTGCGAGCCAAGTGTAGGCTGCAACCCGAATGAGTTGTTAAAGTTGGCTCCATCCACTGTGATGTTATTCAGCTGATTGCTTCTGCCGCCGATGTTCAATCCATTTGCAGAAGGAGTCAGCCTGGTGAAGTCCTGCATGGAACGGCTGATGGTTGGCAAACGGTCCATCTGCGAACGGGTGATCACTTCCTGGCTACCGGTACGGGCCTTGTTGATCACTTTGTTTTGCACCGCTGAAGTGACTACTATCTCAGTAAGTGTACTGGTGCTGGTTTGGAGGTTGACATCTGCTTTATATTCCTGACCCAGCGACAGGAATATGTTTTCTCTTTTTTCGTCTTTGAAGCCGATATAAGAAACAGACAGGGTATACGGGCCGCCTATACGAAGATTCGGAAGGTTATAGCGGCCATCCTTCCTTGAAACGGTGTTGTAACGGGTACCACTTGGTACGTGAATGGCTACGATACTTGCGCCGGGCACCGGCCCTTCTTTACTGTTAATGGTTCCTGCTATATCAGCAGTTGTTTCCTGGGCAAACAGCGTAAATGGGATTAATAGTACGCAGCAAAGCATACCAATGAGGTTACGCCAGAGTTTTTTGTGCATGCAATTCAGATTTTGGTAAAGTTCAAATGACAGATTGATGTATTAAAAATAATACAATTATGAAATCGTTAACATTTTTTCTGAACTATACTTATCAGGTGCCGCACTATGGCTCAATTCAGGCGAGCACTTTCTCCATACCCGTGCTTCTGGAGCCTTTTATCAGTATATGTGTATCCTGGAAATGCTGTTGCTGCAACCATTTGGCCGATTCGGCTGCATTGTCGAAATAGATATAAGGGTGTGCTACGTGTTTAAAGTCGCCGCCCACTAATACCACCGCATCCCAGGGAGTGCGTTCCAGCAGCTGTACCAGGTGCTGGTGTTCTTTCACGCTATCTGTTCCCAATTCCATCATGGCTCCCAGCATCAACACTTTTTTGGAGGCCTGTAATCCGGCAAAGTTTTCAATGGCTGCTTTCATGCTGGAAGGATTGGCATTATAGGCATCCATGATAATCGTATTGCCATTGTGTTTTATCACCTGAGAGCGGTTGTTGGAGGGGGAATAAGCGGCAATGGCCGGAGCTATACTCTTTTCCGGTACGCCAAAGTGGCTGGCAACGGCTACTGCAGCCATCACATTAGGGAAATTATAAGCGCCCACGAGTTGGGTTTGTATGAAGCCTACGTGGCTGTTGCCTTTCACCTGTACGGCCAGGAATGCTTCTCCTGCGATGGCTTCACCTGTATAGTTGCCCTGGCGGCTGCCATAGGTAACGATGTGCGGAATGCCGGCAGCCATTTCCAGGAGATAGCTGTAATCGTCGCAAACAAACACGGTTCCGTTGTTGGCACGTAAATAATCATATAATTCTCCCTTTGCCTTTTTAACGCCTTCTTCGCTGCCAAAGCCTTCCAGGTGGGCTTTCCCGATATTGGTGATGATGCCGTGTGTAGGCAGGGCTATTTCACAATAGGAAGCTATTTCCTGCTGATGGCTGGCTCCCATTTCTATCACGGCTATTTCCACGCCCGGCAGGATGCTCAGGATCGACAACGGTACGCCAATATGGTTGTTCAGGTTACCCACGGTGGCGAAAGTTTTCTTGCTGGCGGCCAGTGCTGCATTCACCAGCTCTTTCGTAGTAGTTTTTCCGTTAGTACCGGTGATGGCAAGAAACGGAATATTCAGCTGCCGGCGATGATGAAGTGCCAATAATTGTAAGGCTTTCAGGGCATCGTCTGCCAGCATCATCTTTTCCGGTACGGTGAAATAAGCTGCTTCATCCACCACGGCAAAAGATGCTCCCATTTCCAGTGCCCGGGCCGCAAATTCGTTACCATTAAAGTTGTCGCCTTTCAGTGCAAAGAAAATATCACCCGGTTTCAGTTTACGGGTATCGGTTTGCACGGAGCGGTGCTGCGTATAAATGTTGTATAATTGATCGATATTCACGGCCAGAACTTGTTTGGTGCAAAAATAAGTGGTATCATGTAATATAGAAGAATTTTATCCTTTGAAAGCAACCTTATTTCATCACCTCCCGTATAATGCTATCAGCAATCAAATTGAAAGACCTATGACCAGAGCCAAATTATTTCTTCTGGCCTGTATACTCTTAGGTGCCTGTAAAAACGAGCAGGCGCCGGCTCCCGTAAGCGGGGGAGTCAATTGTGGTACAGGTGGTATTAAAACCAGCTACGTATCAGCGGCCATATCGGCTAATTGCACCAGCCGTGGTTGCCATCCGGGAGGGAATTCACCTGCGGTGGCTGATTTTTCCACGCCCGACAGATTAAAGGCCTATATCAATGCGCACCGGGTCGTTTTTGAACTGCGGGTGACAGGGCCACAGGCCGATATGCCGCAATCGCAGTCGTTTCCGCCACTCACGCAGGGTATGAAAGATTCAATTGCCTGCTGGCTTGCGAATGGTATGCCGGATCAGTAACCAAAAAGAAAATGTTCATGAAATACTTACTACTCCTGGTGATGCTGGCTGGTTTCAGTGCTTACGGGCAAGATGCTTATACCTGCAGGAATACCCGCCTCAGCTTTTTTTCTTCCGCTCCCCTGGAAGATATTGAAGCCAGAACAGACCGGGGCGCGTCTATCATCAACATAAAAACAGGTGAAGTGTTTTTCAAAGTACCCATTACTTCTTTCCGGTTCAGGAAAAAGCTGATGGAGGAACATTTCAACGAAAACTACCTGGAAAGCGACAAATATCCTTTTGCTGAATTCAAAGGCCGGATCAACGAAATCCCGGCGCTGGATAAGGACGGCACCTACCCGGTAACGGTAACGGGCACACTGAATATACATGGTGTAGAAAAAAGCTACACGGCAAAAGGCACTATTATCCGGCAGGGGGATACCCTTACCGCAAACTCCACTTTCCAGGTACGTATAGCCGACCACGGTATAAAGGTGCCCACGCTGGTGGTAAAAAACATCGCAGAAGTAGTAGCCGTAACGGTGAATGCTATTTATACACCCTACAGTAAATGACATCATTCATGAAGATCGTATCAATTATACTGCTGTGCTGCACCATTGGTGTGGCAGCCCGGGCGCAGCAAATCGACCAGCTGCTCGACTCTACCGGTCATGTAAAAGTAATAGACACTTATAAATCGACCCGCATTATCCAGGGCCAGTCTACCGAAATGCTGCGCCGGCACGAGCTCGATTTCCGCGTGGCGCATCGCTTCGGGGACGCAGCCGGCGAATTCGGCGGCACCAAAACCTTTTTCGGCACCGATAATTCCACCGACATACGCATTGCGTTCGAATACGGGATCACCGATAATCTGATGGTGGGTGTCAGCAGAAGTAAGGGCAGCGGCGAACTCCGGCAGTTGTATGAAGGTCTCGTCAAATACCGTTTCCTGCAGCAGACTAAAGATGATCATATCCCTGTATCTGTGGCTGTTTTTGGCAACATGGTGATCAGCGGTATGCCTTCTGATGCAGATGTTACCGCTACATCCCATTTTGCGGACGGATCCGACCGGCTCATGTATGTTGCCCAGGCGCTGGTATCCAGGAAATTCGGTGAGCGGTTGTCGCTGACACTGGCTCCTACTTATGTACACCGGAACCGGGTAGGTTATATGGATATGAATAATATGTTTGCCCTGGGAGGTGCCGGCCGGCTAAAGCTGAGCAAGCGATTGGGCCTGCTGGCGGAATATTATTATCCATTCCGCAACCAGGAAAGTAAGGATTACTTCAAATCTTCCAAAAATATCACTTTTTATAACCCATTAGGGGTAGGACTCGAAATCGAAACCGGCGGGCATGTGTTCAGCATTACCTTTACGAACTCCACAGCCATACTGGAGAATCAATTTATCCCGGAAACAACCTCCTCCTGGTTACAAGGCCAATTCCGCTGGGGATTCAATATTTCCCGTAGATTTACGTTATTCGGGAGAAAAGATTGGAAAAAATAAGATGCCGCATACGGGAAAATTCATGGTTAGCCAGAATCGCCGCCCGCTTTATGAGGGTGCATTCAGTGGCCATGGTTCTCGGACGCACGATACATCTGTATGGGGCGTCCCGGGAGCGTTTTTTATCTGATATCTCCTGGATGCGGCACGAGGCTTGCCATGTTAAACAGTACCAGCAACTGGGATATTGGGGTTTTTTATGGAAGTATCTGGCCGAATACCTGCGCAGAGGCTATTACAACAACACGCTGGAGGTGGCAGCCAGGGCTTCCGAAGAAGATCCGGCAATACTGGACGATATAGAAATAGTCTAAAGATTCGTTAAAACAAGGTTAAAGGGAGATTTTTTCCAGTCTCTGGTTTTATTTTTCTTATTTTTACGTTAAAGGTTGATTTTATGGTTAAGAAGGTAACAGAGGGAATCACCATCAGCGTGGAAACATTCTACCAGCCGGATTACTCAAATCCTATTGGGAGCGAATTCATGTTTGCCTACCGTATTACCATTGAGAACAATAACATTTTCCCTATCAAGCTGCTCCGCCGGCACTGGTACATCATTGATTCCAATGGTACCCACCGCGAAGTAGAAGGAGAAGGAGTGGTAGGCGTTCAACCATTGCTGGCTCCCGGCGAAACTTATCAATATGTCTCGGGTTCTAACCTGCGGACGGAGATAGGTAAAATGTATGGTACTTACCAGATGGAAAACCAGTTGGATAAGAAAATACTGGAAGTCAAGATCCCTGAATTTCAGATGGTAGTCCCTTTCAAATTAAATTAGTACCTGTCTTCGTTTTAACCTGTACTCCTATCGGGGCCTGTATTTCGCGGCCTTAAACATTTCTGTCACATCTTTGGTTTCCATCAGCTGCTGCAGGGTTACGTCCTTGTGTTCGCTCATGTATTTCCTGACGATCTGCCAGCCTGTAAAGTTGGCGATCTTTCCGGGAGCTCCTTCAGGCATGCCCTGCGTAGAAGGACCGTCGCCCACAAAATGAGAGATCTGCTGCCAGTCGCTGGTATAAACGAGGTTATTCTGTACAAAGAATTGCCAGATCATCTGCTCGTTTGCCCGGCACCAGTCGAGCTGCGCTTTGGTATAACCCAGTTTGATCGTATCCGGCGTCTGCGGCAATACCTTATCCAGGAAATACTGCTGTTTGCCGGCTTCCATCATCTGTTCCAGCAAATTAGCGCTTTTACGTGCAGGCGGGTACATCTGTTGTTGTAAGACCTGCATACAATTGGTAGCGATATATTCAGGGGCAAACCGGCGGATCATGTAATCCGGATAATCAGGTATTTGTGCATACGGCGGGAAATCAGCGCCCATGTACATATCCAGCCCGATGCCAAGTATACTGTCGACTGTGATGGCGCCATAGTTGGCAATACCGGAAATGAAAGTAACTACTTTAGGAGCCCGGAACGACGGGAAATAATATTTAGTATACCGGAAACATTGCGCCAGCTCGTTTTTCAGCTGTTCACCGTTTCCGTATTTATCAGTCACTGCTTTTTCGAGCTGTCTGAAATCGGCGTTGGTGAGAAACAGGTGCAGTTGTTGCTGTACTGTTTGGTTGCTATCGGAATAAGCGCCCATATTCATAATATCAGTCACATACAAAGGCATGAATACGGGATAGGCTGCATGTAGCTGCTGTAGCCCTTTCTGTACCTGATTGGTATCGATCGTAAACAACGCAGAGTCGAAACGCAACAGGCTAACGGTCATGGGTATATTACTGATATCAGGTGCTTTATTGCTGTTATTACAGGCAAAAATGCACGATAGCGCGAGAAATCCGCTCAAAAACAGGGTGTATTTATTAGTGTAACTTTGCATCGCTCTTAAAACTCATCTAAGGTAAAATTATTATTTACCTTGTATTATAAAAAATCAGGAATTAGCATCATCTATGAAGAAGATCATTTTATTACTGGCAGTATTGGGAGTCGTAAAGACAGGCATGGCACAGGATGGCTATTACAATTTCAGGAGCCGGGTGAAACTGGGATTTACCGTAAATCCGCTTATTTCCACGCTGAAACCGCAGGAATCGGGTGTTACCCGTAACAGCTCGAAAGCAGGACTCGATTTCGGCCTGATGGCTGATTTTTCACTGAATGAGAGGGGGACTTATGCCCTGTCGTCGGGATTCCAGGTATTACTTGCCGGCAGCAAGCTCAAATACGACGCAGGCAAGGGATTGAGTGATTACAGCGCCAATCCTGCTGAATATAACATGAAACTGACTTATATTGAAATCCCTGTAGCGTTGAAGCTGAAAACGGCGCCAGACGGCGGCATTGGCTGGTGGGGCCAGTTTGGTACCTACCTGGATTTTCCGGTCAGTGGCCGCGCTGATGTAGTGTCTATGAACCAGCGGTTCGACCGGGTGAATGTCCTGCCGGAAATGAACCGGATCAATATAGGCATGTTGCTGGGCGCAGGTATCGAATACCCGCTGGGAGGCAACCTGACCGGTATGGCAGGTATCACTTACCAGAATGGTTTCGTAGACGTAACACGCAATGCGAAATGGCACGATGGAAGAGTAAATATGAATAACTTTGCGCTGCGGCTGGGTGTATTTTTTTAGTGGCCGGCGATGAATGATCCCGGGCTTATATTATCTTTTTAGAACAGATCTTTTTGTTATATGAATATTATACTGGCACAGCAGAATTATCATATTGGAAATTTTGAAAAAAATACTGCAAAGATTATCGAAGGCATACAGGCCGCAAAGGCCAAAGGCGCCGACCTGGTAGTGTTTTCTGAATTATGTGTATGCGGATACCCTCCCCGGGATTTCCTGGAGTTTGAAGATTTTATCGCGCAAAGTCATCATGCGATAGACCAGATCAAGGCACATACGAAAGATATTGCCGTACTGGTAGGTGCTCCGGCCCGCAATCCGCAGAAAGAGGGCAAGGATCTGTTCAACGCAGCCTGGTTCCTTTACGAAGGAGAAGTAAAGCAGGTAGTATATAAAACATTGCTGCCCACCTACGATGTATTTGACGAGTACCGTTATTTTGAGCCTTCTTACGAATGGAATATTATTCCGTTTAAAGGAAAGAAGCTGGCGGTTACCATTTGTGAAGATATCTGGAACCTGGGAGATAACCCACTGTACCGCATTTGCCCGATGGATCAGCTGATCGCGCAACAACCGGATGTGATGATCAATATTTCTGCTTCACCGTTTGATTATGATCATGATGAAGACAGGAAAGAGATCATACTGGCCAACGTGTTGAAATACAGGATCCCCATGTATTACTGTAATACAGTGGGATCACAGACGGAGATTGTATTTGATGGTGGTTCTCTCATCTATGATGCCAGGGGAAATGTAGTGAAGGAATTACCGTATTTTGAAGAAGCGATGGATGGTATGGAGCTGGAAAAGCTTACCGGCAGCCAGTTGCCGGAGGTGAAGACCGGCAATTTCACGCCGCTTACCGAACTGATATTTGATCATAATATCGACCGCATTTATGATGCATTGGTGTTGGGCATCCGTGATTACTTTGGTAAGATGGGCTTTACGAAGGCGATCCTGGGCTCTTCCGGCGGTATCGACAGTGCAGTGACCCTGGCCATTGCCTGCGACGCATTGGGCAAGGATAATGTGAGAGCGATACTGATGCCGTCTCCGTATTCCACCAGCCATTCTGTAGATGATGCGGTGGCATTGTCTGAAAATCTTGGCAACCCGTACGATATCATACGTATCAATAATATCTATGAAGCCTTCCTGGCCACGCTGGAGCCTTATTTCAAAGGACTGCCGTTCAATGTGGCAGAGGAAAATACGCAGTCACGTATCCGGGGAAACCTGCTGATGGGTTTATCCAATAAGTTTGGTTATATCCTGTTGAATACTTCCAATAAAAGTGAATTATCAACCGGCTATGGTACCTTGTATGGTGATATGGCCGGAGGATTAAGTGTTTTGGGAGATGTATACAAGATGCAGGTGTATTCCCTTGCCAGGTACATTAACAGGCATCAGGAAATCATTCCGGTGAATATCATTGAAAAGGCGCCATCAGCGGAGCTGAGGCCTGATCAGAAAGACAGCGACAGTTTGCCTGATTATGCCATCCTCGACAAGATCCTTTACCAGTACATAGAACGCCGTCAGGGGCCTAAAGAGATAGTAGCTCAGGGATTTGACTCCGCGTTGGTTTCGCGGACCTTAAAGATGGTAAATACGAACGAATACAAGCGGAATCAATTTTGTCCGATTATCCGCGTATCCTCCAAAGCATTTGGAGTAGGCCGTAGAGTGCCTATAGTAGGGAAGTACCTGAGTTAGCTTTTAGCTAAAGGCTAACAGCTGTTTCTTATATTTGCAAAAATCTGATTTAAAAACATGTTACAAGTACCGTTTATACGTCAAAATAAAGAGTTTGTACTCGAGCGGCTGGCGTTCAAGAACTTCAGGGAACTGGAAGTAGTGGATGAAGTGTTGGCGCTGGACGACAAACGCAGGAAATTAACACAGGAATACGATGACATTCAGGCGCAGGTAAATAGCCTGTCAAAGGAGATCGGGAAACTGATGGGACAGGGAAAGAAAGAGGAAGGAGAAGCGCAGCGCGCTGCGGTGGCTGCGTTGAAAGAGCGTCTGGGACCGGTGAATGAAGAGCTGAATGCAACAGAAAAAGCACTGCATGATGCACTGGTGAAGCTGCCCAACCTGCCTGCAGCGATTGTACCTCCCGGTAAATCTCCGGAAGACAACGTAGAAGTACGCAGAGGCGGTAAAATTCCTGAATTATACGATGCCGCTGTTCCCCATTGGGATCTTGCTAAACAATACGACCTCATAGACTTTGAACTGGGGAATAAGATCACTGGTAGTGGCTTTCCTGTATTCAAAAACAGGGGCGCCAGGTTACAGCGGGCGCTGATCCAGTATTTCCTGGACTATAATACCAGCGCCGGTTATACGGAATATGCACCGCCTTACATGGTGAATGAAGCATCCGCCTATGGCACCGGTCAGTTGCCGGATAAAGAAGGCCAGATGTACCACGCAAGGGATGATAACTATTATCTGATCCCAACGGCGGAAGTACCTGTTACCAATATTTACCGCGATGAGATCCTGAAAGATACAGACCTGCCCATCAAAATGACGGCTTACACGCCTTGTTTCCGCCGTGAGGCCGGTTCTTATGGTAAAGATGTGCGTGGCCTGAACCGTGTTCACCAGTTTGATAAGGTAGAAATTGTGCAGCTGGTACATCCCGACAAATCATTTGAAGCGCTGGATGAAATGGTGGCGCATGTAGAAACACTGCTGAATCAGCTGGAGCTGCCTTATCGCATCCTGCGTTTATGCGGTGGCGATATGGGCTTTACTTCTGCCATCACCTATGACTTCGAAGTATATAGCGGTGCACAGCAGAAATGGCTGGAAGTGAGCTCTGTGAGCAACTTTGAGGCATATCAGACTAACCGTATGAAGATACGCTTCAAGGAAAGCAACGGAAAGCCACAGCTGGTACACTCACTGAATGGCAGTTCCCTGGCCCTGCCACGCATTATTGCATGCCTGCTGGAGAATAACCAGACGGTAGAAGGGATAAGAATTCCTACCGCATTACAGAGCTATTTCGGTAGCCATGTGATTTGATAGAATTACGAATTAAGAATTACGAATTACGGATCAGAGCGAAGATCTTAGCGAATAATGATAATAATGATATTTATCATCCGCTAAGATCTTCGCTCTGATCCGTAATTCGTAATTCTTAATTCGTAATTTACCTCGTGTAACTTTTTCTCATGAAACATTTTCTTCCCAGCGGAGATGAATTAACCATACGTCCGGCAGAACTGAGTGATGCTGCGGGTTTGCTGCAAAATTTCCAGCGTGCGACAGCAGAAACAGACTTCCTGTTGTTCACCCCCGGAGAGTCACTGGAACTGGATCTGCACTCCGAGGAAGATTATATCAGCACTTATCTCGACAATCCCCGGCAAATCCTTTTACTGGCCATTGTAAATGGCCGCATTATAGGTTCACTGAATGTAAACCATACCGGGTTTCGTAAAAAAGCACATACAGCAGAAATGGGCATTTCTGTGGAAAAGGCCTGGAATAATATGGGTATAGGAAGACGGCTGATGACAGCGATGCTGCGTTGGGCCGAAGCCCAGCCATGGTTACTCAGCATTACCCTGCAGGTGTTTTCCAATAACGAAAAGGCAATGCAGCTGTACCGGAACTTCGGATTTATGGAATGCGGGCGGATCCCGCAGGCAATCCTTCAAAAGAACGGCGGGTATACCGACCTGGTGACTATGTATCTCCCTATAAAACCCATCGGGTAATATTACAATCCCGTTAGAATCCCGGTCTATAATTTCTCCGGAATACGATTAATTTTAGTCTCTAAATAAAGACGGCATGGACAGATATGACAGGCAGACCAGGCTGGAAGGGTTTGGAAAAGAAAAACAGGCATTGCTGCAACAGGCGAAAGTGCTGGTGATAGGCGCTGGCGGCCTCGGAGTGCCGGTGTTGCAATACCTGACAGGTATGGGCGTAGGTTGTATCGGCATTGTAGAGCATGATACAGTGGATGTTACCAATCTGCAGCGACAGGTATTGTATACCACTGCCGACCAGGGCAAACCGAAGATACAACAGGCGGTACTGCGGCTGCAACAACTGAACCCTGCAGTGAAACACGTGATTCATGATACCTGGCTGACGGTAGATAACGCTTTGGAGCTTTTCCGGGAGTACGATGTGATTGTAGATGGATCAGATAATTTTGGAACACGTTACCTGGTGAATGATGCCTGTGTAATTACCGGCAAACCATTGGTTTACGGGGCTATTTATAAATACGAAGGACAGCTGAGTGTATTTAACTACCAGGGCGGCGCCACTTACCGCTGCATCTTTCCGGAAGCGCCGGAAAGCGGAGAAATGCTGAACTGTAACGACATTGGTGTATTGGGTGTACTACCGGGCATTATCGGGTGCTATATGGCCAACGAAACGGTGAAAGTGATCACTGGTATCGGCACACCTTTGCGCAATCAGCTGCTGACCATCAATACGCTTCATAATACCCATTTGTTATTTAACATCACCCCGGTGGAAGCCAACCGGCAGATAAAAACGCTGCAGGCCGACTATCAGCAAAGCGTTTGTGAGGTGGCGGGTGTGCAATCATTGTCGGTGCAGCAACTGCACGACTGGATCAATAAGCAAACCCGTTTTATGTTGTTGGATGTGAGGGAAGAAGATGAATGGGAAATATGTCATATCCCGGAATCTGTGCATATCTCTATGGGCCTCGTTTTGCAACGGCTGGATGCTATACCTGCCGATATGCCGGTTGCGGTGTTATGCCATCACGGCATGAGAAGCCGGGCCGTGGCGCAACGTTTGAATGAGCTGGGCTTCAGTCGCATGTATAATGTGGAAGGCGGCATTCATGCATGGGCCAGTGTGATTGATCATCAAATGCAAACCTACTAACCGTGATAACAGAGCTTTGTATCTTTTTCTTTATCATCGCCCTGGTATATTCAGCCGCCGGTTTCGGTGGCGGTTCCAGCTACCTGGCGCTGATGGCCTTATGGGGCGTGGATTTCCAGCTGATGAAATCCACTGCGCTATTATGTAATGTGGCAGTAGTGATCGGCGGTGTTTATCATTTTTATAAAGAGGGGCATCTGCCGATGAAGAAGGCATGGCAGCTTTCATTGATCAGTGTGCCGCTTAGTTTTGTGGGCAGTTACCTGCCACTGAAACAGGCTACGTTTTTCCTGTTGCTGGGAATTGCACTGACACTGGCTGCATTGCTGATGTGCTACCGGTTGTTTTTTGAAAAAGATGAACCTGTTATCCCGGAAAACCGCGGCAATGCTACCGCGTACGGCGCCATAGGCGGCGCTATCGGCCTGTTATCGGGGATGACAGGGATAGGTGGAGGAATTTATCTTTCCCCCGTACTGAGGTTGGGAAAATACGATACCGCCAAAAATATAGCAGGCCTCAGCAGCTTTTTTATACTGGTGAATTCCATCGCCGGTTTGTGCGGACAAGCCGCCAAACATGCTATTGTATTTGATATGAAATTTGCCGGCCCATTGTTGCTGGCTGTAATTGCCGGCGGGCAGATAGGCGCCCGGGTGAGCGCCAAAGTAATGAAACCCCGATGGGTAGCGGGTGCTACGGCATTGCTGATATTGTATGCGGGCGTGAAGATGTTAATAAAATAAACCTCAGCCGCCTATGACAGACATGCTCTCCATCAGCCTGCCGGTATGATGATCCTCTGCTTCAAATCCATTTGCAAACCGTGCATGAATAGCCGATTGTATAGCTGGTAATACCGGCTGGCCGCTTCTTAGCAGGTCTCTGACATTGAGTACATCATTTCCATAAAGACAGGTTTTCACACTACCGGTAGCGGATATACGAAGCCGGTTACAGGTGCCGCAAAAGGTGCGGCTGTAAGCCGGTATTACGCCGATGTTTCCTGCGTGCCCGGGAATGCTGTAATTCAGCGAGGTAGATGCCGGAACGTCCGTGGTTTTTAAAAGCGTGTAGGCGTTGCTGATAGTATCCAGGATTTTTTGATAATTCCAGTTGATGCCAGAAAACGTATGTCCCTGACCGTTAAATGGCATTTCTTCGATGAACCGCACTGATAACGGTGAATGCCGCGTCAGTTCTGTGAAAGCCGTTAGTTCATCTGTATTCACATTTTCCATGACCACCACATTCAGCTTTACTTTCAGCTGCTGTTGCAGCAATGCCTGCAGCGTTTGCATTACTTCCGGGAAATTATCGCGGCGGGTGATTTGCAGAAAACGATCGCGTTGAAGTGTATCGAGGCTGAGATTGATATGCTGTATGCCCAGTTGGGCCAGCTCCGGGATAAAGGGAGCCGTCAGCACGCCATTAGTGGTGATAGCGATATCGGTAATACCCGGGATTTCCTTTATAGCGGCCAGCAGCGCCATCAGGCCGGGGCGCAGGAATGGCTCGCCTCCGGTGATCCTCACTTTGGATACGCCTGCGGCAGCCAATATCTGCAGTAACTGAAGTATTTCCTCATCGGTAAGCAGCTCCCTGCGATGCACGAAATGCATGTTTTCGGGCATACAGTAAGTACAGCGCAGATTGCACCGGTCTGTTACTGATATTCTTACGTAGTCAATGGTTCGGTGATGAGCATCTGTCAACATCTTCTCTCAGCATTTGGTGCCGGCCATCGGGTTATCGAAAGCTTGGCTGTCGTCTTCATCTCTGTTTGTAAGACACTTAAAATCTTTTTCCACCAGTATGGCAAGGGTGGAGCCATCGTCATTGGGCAGGCTAAGCTCGAAACCCACCTGGTCGGGTGCGTACCAGCTTTCGAGGCGGGAAAATGGCAGCAGGAGATGAACGCCGTCGTGTTCCATTTTAATGACAGGATCAGTAATATCTTTTCCCCGTACGCAGAAGTGAAGCGTACCGGCGCCTATATGCGTGATAGACTCTACTTTTCCGGTGCTTTCCAACAGTTCCATATCCGTTTTATCGAGCCGGTATCGTATGCTGTTACCCCTGATCCGTATTTTCATATACAATGATTTGCCGGTATTAAAATTACTACTTTATCGGGGCTATATTGTAGTTTTAAGTAACAATTTAATGAGTATGGGCATATTATTGTTTGGTGCGGCAAAGGATATAGCGGGGGCGCCTGTGGTAGAAAAACCTGAGCATATTTCCGACGTAGCGGCACTGAAAGTGTGGCTGTATGAAACCTACCCGGCCCTGCATCAGCTGAAATCATTGATGATAGCGGTGAACCGGAGTTATGCAGCCGATTCGCAACCCGTAAACAGTACTGATGAAATAGCCGTTATTCCGCCGGTAAGCGGAGGATGAATTTACAGATGGAAGTTTTAATAGATATCAGACCAGTGGTGACGGTACAGGAAGCGCTGGATTTTATACAATCGCCTCAAAGCGGCGGCCAGGTGCTGTTTTCGGGCAATGTACGCAATCATACCCGGCAGCGGGAAGTACTGAAATTAGTGTATGAATGTTACGAACCGATGGCCATTATGGAGATGCAGAAAATAGCCACGGCTGTAGCGGCCAGATGGGAGGTGCACAGGCTGGCTGTTATACACGCCATGGGCGAGAAATATCCCGGTGATATAGCGGTAGTGATTGCTGTAGCGGCAGCGCATCGAGGGGTAGCTTTTGATGCCTGCGAGTATGTGATTGATACCCTGAAAGAAACGGTGCCTATCTGGAAGAAAGAATATTTTGCAGATGGGGAGGTATTGTATGGAGACAGGCCCTGAAAGGCTTTTCTTTACTTTGTTCCCAGCCGCAGCTCGCGCTGGGCGGTTAGTTTTTCTTCCGGCGTATTGGCATTGAATTGTTCAGCAGCGAAGGGATTATGTAACGTTTTAATGCTGGCATTCAGCATGGTTTTACGTGGACAGTTGGTGCCGGCCAGCACGTTACTTTCCAGGGCGCCGAGCCCGGATGGTTCCCAGATGGCGATAAGCGGTTCCGGCAGTTGATTGACGGGGCTGATGAAAGTGGTGGCGTTTTTCCCTGCATCCCTTGAGTTAATCAGCAGTTCCAGGCTTTGCCGGCTTAGCAATGGCAGATCGCAGGCCAATATCAGCCAGGCAGTTTCGGGCTGTAGCGCGTGAGCGCTGAGTAATCCTGCCGAAGGGCCTCCCTGCGTTACAGTATCCGGGATCAGCAGCGAATAGCCTGAAAAATCGGCCAGCTGCTCCCGCCGGCAGGAAATATATACCTCCGGAAGAAATTCCTGCAGCAGTGATACCAGGTACTGCCACTGGGGCATGCCGTGATATACGATGTTACTCTTGTTTTCCTGCATCCGGGTGCTCCATCCACCACAAAGGACAAGGCCTTTGAGCGGAGCCTGCTTATCTTGCATAGTCATGTTTACCACCTGTTTTGCTGATCAGTTTTGTTTCCCTGATGATCATATCCTGTGTAAGTGCTTTGCACATATCATAAATAGTTAATGCAGCTACACTGGCGCCAGTGAGCGCTTCCATTTCCACGCCGGTTTTCCCGTTTGTTTTAACAGTACAGCGGATAACTGCCTCCTCACCTTCCAGCCCTATTTCCACATTACAGCCATCCAGTAACAGGGTGTGGCAAAGTGGTATCAGTTCCGGTGTTTTCTTTGCTGCCATGATACCAGCGATGATAGCCGTCTGGAATACGCCTCCCTTGCGGGTTTGGATGTCGTGTCCCTGAAACTGCTCCCGCACCGCCTGCGGCAGGAAAATACGGCTTTCGGCAACGGCTACACGGTAAGTATCCTGTTTGCCGCTAATATCGACCATAGCAGGTTGTCCGCTGCTGCTCAGATGTGAGAAAGCATTACTTGATTCATTGGACATAAAAGCATAAATTTAGAGGAGTTCACCAGATACAAATGTAATTCAAAATGATGTTGACAGTAGCTGCTGCTTTTAAGGCTGTAATGGAAACCGTACGCGACCTGGGTACGGAAATGGTGCCTTTTAGCGCTGCTACCGGCCGTATTTTGAGGGAACCGGTGCTGGCCGACCGGCCTTTCCCGCCGTTCGACAGGGTCATGATGGATGGCATCGCTATCAACTACGACAGCTATGCCAGGGGGCAGCATATTTTTGGCGTAGAAGATTTACAGGCTGCCGGTACGCCGCAGTTGCAGCTATCCAATACTGCGAACTGTATCGAGGTGATGACCGGAGCCATACTCCCGGATATGACAGACACGGTAGTACCCTACGAACACCTTACGCCCTCTGAGCATGAGGGATTCCGACGGTTTACCATTCACACAGTGACAAAAAAAGGGCAATTTATTCATCGTATAGGATCGGATGTGGAAACAGGGGCTGAGTTGATTTCTCCCGGTACACTTATCGGTCCTGCTGAAGCAGGTGTATTGGCTACTGTAGGAAAAACCAGTGTGCATGTAAGCCGGTTACCGCGTGTGCTGGTGATCGCCACCGGTGATGAGCTGGTACCCGTTGATGCTACTCCGGAGGCGCACCAGGTGCGTATGTCTAATATTTACAGCCTGATGGCTTCGCTGAAACAACTGAATGTGGATGCGCGTGCCATACATGTTACGGATAATGAAGAAGAAATGATAGCGCAGTTGCGCCCATTGATAAATGAAACAGATGTGTGGATCAGCTCCGGTGCAGTAAGTGCCGGCAAATTCGACTACCTGCCTGCAGTATTGCAGCAGCTTGGTATGCAGCAGGTATTTCATAAAGTGCAGCAGCGGCCGGGAAAACCTTTCCTGTTCGGATCTTTCGAAAAAGGCCCTGTGGTATTTGCATTACCTGGTAACCCGGTATCAGGATTTATGTGTTTCTATCGCTATGTGCATCCCTGGATACAAGCCGCTATGCAGGCAGTAGTTACTGCGCCTTTCTATGCGCAACTGTCTGAAAAAGTGATTTTTGATGCAGCGCTTGAATATTATCTTCCGGTAAAATTACAATCACAACCCGATGGCATGATGATGGCGGTACCCCAGCCATATCAGGGGTCGGGAGATCTTGCCAGCCTGCTTCGTGCAGATGCTTTTCTGGCATTGCCTTTAGATAGAACTGTTTTTGAAAAAGGAAGTTGTTATCAAGTCTGGAAATTTCGTTAAAAAAAATTAACAATCGTCCTTATAGCCCGGCCTTATTGAATTTGCAGCGATACCTGTATGATCGGACCTGATTAAACTCCTTGTTTATTTGTGAGTCTTATTTAAAATCATTTACATATGGCCGAAGTTGCCCAAAAAACAGCATTGCAACATCTTGCCTGGCGCGCTGGCTTTGGAGAAACCCGCCCGGTTATTGCCGAGTGGGAGGACAAAAGGCGAAAAGAGATTGTGAATAAAGTGCTTATTGGCCGGGTGAAATCGTCGGCTACCTCAGTAGACGTTATGTCGGCCAGCGATTTGCCGGATCCCAAGAAGCAAAAGACGATGACACCGGATGAGCGGAAGGCTTTTCAGAAGATGAATGATCAGGGAATAAAAGACCTGAATGTGGCCTGGGTGACCGCTATGGTAAAGAGTGAACATCCGCTGCGGGAGAAAATGAGCCTTTTCTGGCATGGGCATTTTGCCTGCCGCACACAGAATATCCTTTTCAATCAGCAACTACTGTCTGTTATCCGCGATAATGCATTGGGCGATTTCGGTGAATTACTCAGTGGGGTGTCTAAAAGCCCGGCTATGCTGCAATTCCTGAATAATCAGCAGAACCGCAAACAACATCCAAACGAAAATTTTGCCCGGGAAGTGATGGAACTCTTCACCATGGGGAGAGGTAATTATACTGAAACGGATGTGAAAGAAGCTGCCAGAGCCTTTACAGGATGGGAATTTGATGAGAATGGTGAATTTGTTTTTCGCGATAAACAACATGATGACGGGATTAAATTTTTCCTCGGTAAGCAGGGAAACTTTAATGGCGATGATATCCTGAAAATACTATTGGAGCAACGACAGACAGCCCGTTTCATCACTGCAAAGATCTACCGGTATTTCGTCAGCGAAACGCCGGATGAAGCCCGTATCAATGATCTGTCAGATAAGTTTTATCATTCTGGCTACAACATCAAATCCCTGATGCGGGAGATATTCATGGCCGACTGGTTCTACGACAGCAGTGTGGTTGGTAATCGTATTAAGTCGCCCGTGGAATTGCTGGTAGGGTTGCGCAGATCCATTCCGATGACATTTGAAAAGGAAGAAGTGATGCTGCTGTTCCAGCGTGTACTCGGACAGCTGCTCTTTTATCCTCCCAATGTGGCTGGCTGGCCCGGCGGCCGCAGCTGGATCGATAGCTCCAGCCTGATGTTCCGGCTTCGTGTACCTCAGGTGATCCTCTACTCACAGGTGTTGAATATAATGCCTAAAGATCTGATGCCGGAAATGGGAGAAGGGGCAGCTTATAAGATGACATTGCAGATCAACGATTTCCTGAAGAACCAGTACGCCAAGAAGGTGAATGCGTGGATCGACTGGGGACCTTATGTGCAGAGTTTTGAAGATGTGCCCCGCGAAAAGCTGGCCAATGAAATTGCTGGTCATCTGCTGGTGAGGCCTGGAAGTATCAATCGCCCGTTGCTGGACAAGTACGCTGATATCAGTACCCGCGATAACTATATCAAAACGGTGACGATTGATGTGATGAGTACACCGGACTACCAGCTATGCTGATACCGTTGAAAACTTTTTAAATAGGTAATAATTCTTGTATCTAAAAGTTAACAGGCTATGTTGTTCACACGCCGACGTTTTTTACAGGCAGGTTCCCTGGTATCAGCTTCCATGCTGATGCCGAAATTCCTGAAAGCATTGGAGAAAGGGCAGATGGTGCCCCCGGGAAATAAAGTGCTGGTGATCATACAGCTTTCAGGCGGTAACGATGGATTGAATACCATCATACCCTACCGGAATGACATTTACTACCGGGTAAGACCGGCTTTAGGTATAAAGCGGGAGGCAGCGTTGTCGCTGAATGACGAGCTGGGGATACATCCTGCTCTGAAGGGGCTGAAAGCACTCTACGACGATGGCGCCCTCGGTATTATCAACAACGTGGGCTATCCGAACCCTGATCGCTCGCACTTCCGTTCCATGGATATATGGCATTCCGCCAGCCAGTCGAACGAATACTGGTCCGATGGCTGGATAGGCCGCTACCTGGATGCCCAGTGCAAAGGCTGCGACAGGCCCACTCAGGCATTGGAAATAGATGATACCCTGAGCCTTGCGCTGAAAGGCGACAACGATAAAGGACTGGCGCTCACCGATCCTGCCCGCCTGTTTGGCACCAGTAGCGACAGATTTTTCAAGGATCTTCAACAACAGTACAATACCGGCGGCGATCATCACAGCAACGCCGACTACCTGTACAAAACGATGGGAGAAACAATATCTTCCGCCGCTTATATCCAGCAGCAATTCAAAACATATAAATCAGCAGAACCATATCCTAACACAGAACTAGGCAGAAACCTGCGTACCATCGCTAATCTGATCATGTCTGATATCAACACCAAAGTGTATTATGTATCCCATGGCAGCTTCGATACGCATGTGAACCAGCAGGATCAGCAGGCCCGTTTGTTCGGCCAGCTAAGCGACGCAGTAACTGTATTTACCGGCGATCTGAAAAAGAACCACCGTTTTGAAGACGTAGTGGTAATGACATTCTCGGAATTCGGAAGAAGGGTAGGACAGAACGCCAGCGGTGGAACAGACCATGGTACTGCCAACAATATGTTCCTGATTGGTGGAGGCCTGAAACAGCAAGGCCTTATCAACGAGGGGCCTGACCTTGTTAATTTGAAAGATGGAGACCTGCAATACAAAGTAGACTTCAAAAGCGTGTATGCTACCCTGTTATCCGGCTGGCTTGGAGCCAATGATAAAGATATACTGAGGAGAGAGTATGCGAAGATGGGGTTTGTATAAAAGAATTACGAATTATGAATTACTGGTGTCCGGTAAAACTTAGGCTTGATCAAAAAGCCTAGGTTTTACGGGCATAAAAGGTTCAAAAAAGGGATATTTAAAGTTCCAGGCCCCTATGTGGCAAATAGCAAAAGCGGAGAATCTTTAGCTTTATACTGATTGAACCTGTCTAAAAGGCTTTTTTCGGCCGCCGTGATAAAGGCTTTAAGGTTCATATAAGTCATCATATGTAGCCTGACCATACTAACCAGATTAGAAAAGGACCATTTGCATTTGTAGTTAGAGCTGATTACTTTAAGAATAAGATCAGCAATCATTACACACCAGATTTGTATTTTAATAGCATTGGGGCTATCTCCCAGAAAGTATCTAAGGGGATAATTTTGCTTTAGCCGCTTAAATAATAATTCAATCTGCCACCTTTTATGATAACAATCAGCTATAGTAGCAGGTTTGAGATGAAAATCATTAGTTATAAATTCAAAGATATGGCCGCTTTTTTTGTCCTTATAAGTAATAAGTCGGGCCTTTACCTTAGCATTTTTTTTATTATGATTATGTCCTAACTCAATTTCCCGGTCAGCTAAAACCCCCTTGTTTACCTGCGACTCACTGATGGGACGATCTTCGATAATTGTATGAATGGAACTATCGATGTTACGGGTTATCCATGTAATGGCTCCTTCATCCAAAGTGTTATAAGCACTATAGTCTCTGTATCCTTTATCAAATACCAGGATTGACCCGGCAGGTAACACCACTTTTTTAAGAAAGGAAACATCAGCTTTGGCAGCAGCGCTGAATCTAACCATACAGGGTACATCCTGATCGCTTCTCATTAAAGTGTGTACTTTAATACCGCCTTTGCGTCTTCCATCCATATCAGATTTACCTGCCCCTTTTAATATCTGCTGAAACAGGCTGATAGTGGTAGAATCAAACAGATAAAGTTTTGATGCCAGTTTTGCCGGCCGGCTGTCCGGTAAAAATTGTCCATACCGCTTTAATAGTTCCAGGTAGATGGCTTCAAAAACTTTTGTACCTCTACGTATACTGGCATCAGAAATAGTACTCCTTCTGGGCGGATGGGTGATGCCCAGATGGGCTAGTCGGTGCTCCCAGGCCAGCATGCCTGTAGTAACCTCCCGCAAGGAGCTACACTGATTAATTATACTGTAAAGTAGCGTCACCAGATGATCATAGGTCTTGAATCGCTTACAGCAACGATCTGCCTGATAGTGAATGGCTAATTTGTTCACCAGCGGTCTGGGAATAAAAGAAAGTAACTGACTAAATATCGGCTGTCCGGTAAAATATATACCTTTACTCATGGTACTTTTTTTAAGTGTGGTAACTTGAAAATACCAAAAAACGGGGACGATTGTCCCCGTTTTTATTCATTGACTTCTTTTTTTCCCCGGACACCAATGATTATGAATTACGAATTACGAAACAGAGCGAAGACTTTAGCGAATTGATTATCTGCTAAAGTCTTCGCTCTGTTTCGTAATTCGTAATTCGTAATTCATAATTCGTAATTCTCTCTATTGGCTTACCTGCTTCACTGTGGCTCTGAACGCTCCGTCCAGGGCTTGCACGGTACTGGCGCCAGCTGAGGCGCTGAGGGAACCGGAAAAATTCCCTTCAACAATATAGCTGTCGATATAAGTGAGGTTTAAAGTGAAATTGGAACCGGAAGTCAACCTGGTACCTGTTTGATCATTAAGATCCATTGTTACACTGGTGCCGGGCCTGCTCATGGAATAATTGCCGGGAACAAAAGGCATAGCAGGTGTTGAGAAATTCAGTGTGATGATATCCCCTGCCTTTGTCTGGCCGGAGATCACCATCTTTGGATAGTTGTTGACTGGATCAGTAATAGGCACATAAATAACACCATTGGGATTTTCTGATAAGTACACTTTATTATCCAGCTTTACTGAAATAAAATTGCGCTTACGACTATCGTTCTTATCCTTGCTGCAGGATATGCTAAACAAAACAATGATGCTGAGCAATGCGGGCATTAGAATTCGCAGAGGTTGCATTATAAATTATTTTTATAAAAACGCGACTAAATTAAACATTTAAAAAGAAAAACGAATGCCGGCAACAGATTGTTACAACCAGCTACCGGCATTCTGTATGAATAGAAATGAATATTACGCTTTACGTGCCGTGCGGTACAGGTACCAGCCCATAAACGTAAAAAAGGCACATCCTATTATATAATATCCTCCTTCACTCAGGATTTTTGTAAGTATAGTTTGTTGATTCACTTTGGCAAGTATGATGGCCGACCAGTCAAAGCCTGCGAGTATAGCGATCACTACACCGGCTACCGCACCACCCGCCACGAGGCCCGTGGCAAAAAGATTACCCCGGCCCAGTTCCTCTTCTTCCGGTAACTTTTTCTTATTTTCTTTCTTTTGTTTATACTCTACAAGTCCACGGATGGCGCCTCCTGCGAAAATGGGCAGCGTGGTAGATAACGGCAGATAAGCGCCCACTGCAAAAGAAAGAGAGTTGACGCCGCAAAGCTCCATGGTGATAGCAAGAAAAACGCCTACCAGCACAAATTGCCAGTCGAGGTTAAAGGAAAGTATCCCTTTGGCCAGCGTTGCCATCAAAGTGCCCTGTGGTGCAGGATAATAGGTGCTTCCAATAGCGTGGTCCTTTATCCCGTGCTGTATCATATCAGCAGTTGGTTTGTCGAGGAACTTTACGGTGAGGCCTATCACCACTGAAGAAACAATCGCCCCGATGAAAAGTGACAGCTGTTGATATATCGGTGTGGCACCTACGATATAGCCGGATTTCAGATCCTGGGAGGTACTGCCTGCGTTGGCGGCAGCGATGCAGATCATTCCGCCCACCACCAGCGCGAGGGGCTCATATAATTTCCCTGTCCAGCCAACGGAGATGAATACCAGGCAGGTGCCCATCAGGGTAGCGATAGTCATACCGGAAATAGGGTTATTGGAAGAGCCGATCAGGCCTACAATGCGACTGGATACGGTTACGAAGAAGGCACCGAAAACCACCACCAGTAAGCCTACCAGCAGTTTTTTGCCGATGGAGTCGCCGGGTAACTGCGGCAAAAATGCCATGAGCAGCACGAGCGCCAGGCTTCCGAACAGCACTACTTTCAGACTCAGATCCCTCTCTGTTCGCGGCACGCTGCCTTTTCCGGCAACTTTTTCGGAGCCGTCTTTGATGGCACCAAGACTGCCTTTAAAAGAAGAAATGATGGTAGGAATTGTTTTCAGCAGGGTAATAAATCCGCCTGCGGCTACCGCTCCTGCTCCTATCTGGCGTACATAGGCGTAATATATCGCAGACGAATAATCGGAGAATGTGTGGGTAGCGGGATCCCAGCTGCCTTGTCCACCGGGTGTTTGCAGATTGGCCAGGTAGCCTATCTTCACCAGTTGTGCGGCTATCGTGTCGGGTGGCAGCAGGGACGCCAGTAGCGGGATCAATCCCAGCCAGGCCAGCACGCCGCCAGCCACCAGTACCCCGGCTATGCGTGGGCCGATGATATATCCGACGCCCATATATTCCGGTGTGATATCGCAACTGATTTTGGCAGATGGAAAAAATTTGCTGGCTTGTTTAGTCATATATTGCGGCGTTTCCGCGATGATATGCAACACCTTTTGAAACACGGCATAAGCGAAGGCAAACCCTAATCCGTAGAAAGCTGTTTTTGCAAAGTCACCGCCTTTTTCGCCGGCAATCAGTACATCCCCGCAGGCAGTACCTTCCGGATAGGGTAAGGTTCCATGCTCCTTTACAATGAGTGATCTTCTTAACGGAATCATCATCAGTGTACCCAGTATACCGCCAAATATTGCCAGCGTAAGAATGGTGAAGTAATTGAAGAACTTTTCTCCGCCACCGTCGCTGAGAAACAGGAAGCCCGGCAGCGTAAATACTACACCGGCAGCAATTGATTCACTTGCAGAACCGGTAGTCTGAATGATATTATTCTCCAGTATGGTTGTTTTGAAAAATTTCCTCCCCAGTGTAATAGCAATAACAGCGATGGGAATGGACGCAGAAACCGTAAGACCCGCTTTAAGTGCCAGGTATACTGTAGCAGCACCGAAAATGACCCCGAAGAAGCAACCCAGCAAAATGGCCTTGAGGGTAAACTCTTTCATTTGCGTTCCGGGAGAGATGAAAGGTTTGAAGTTATTATCCAGCATATTTGATTCAATTAGGAATTAAGGGTTGGGAATTAGGAATTAAAATGCGAAGATCTAAGCGAGTAATATAATTAAAATATAATTACAATATCCGCTTAGATCTTCGCACTTTAATTCTTAATTCCTTGTTCTTAATGCTTGATTTTTATCTAACCCCATGCATCCATTTTTTCAGGAAGCTGGTGGAGAGGAATAACAGTATTGCAGCCGCGCCGGGCAGGATAACGAATACCATAAAGAATTCGTACAGATTGTGGATCGTAAAACCTGCAAAAGTAGGATAGTGCGCAGCCAGTTTTAATTCCTGCATCTTGTCGAGTTGCTGGGCGGTAGCAGTAATAGTACCATCCAGGATGCCTTTCAGATCGATGCCGTTTTCGGTAGCCAGTTTGTATTTATCCATTGTTGGAGGAAGCAGTGCGCCCAAAGTACCAGCCAGGGCATAGCCCGCGGCATTTGCCAGGAACCATACTCCCATGAGCAGAGAGGAGAAGCGGTGTGGCGCCAGCTTGGATACCAGGGAAAGGCCTATTGGCGACAGGCACAACTCACCCAGTGTATGGAAGAGGTACATCAGAATCAGCCAGCTAACTCCCAGTTTTTCGTTAGGTCCGAGCGACTTCATCTGGATGGCAATGATAAAAAAGCCCAAAGCCAGCAAAGCCAGGCCAATCGACTGTTTCATGGGAGAAATAGGCTCGAGGTTGCGCTTCTGCAATTTCAGCCATAACCAGCTGAAAGGCAGTGCAAATACGATGATAAAGATGGAGTTGGCATTTTGCACGAAGCTCGGTGGCATATCCCAGCCTAACAGGCGGCGATCTGTCTGATAATCAGCTATGAAGGTCAGGGAAGATCCTGCCTGCTCAAAACAGGCCCAGAAGAAGATCACAAAGAAGGCCACAAAATAGATAACGAGGATCCTTTGTCTTTCTACTTTAGTGATAGATTTATCGGTGAGAATCAGTACAGCCAGACTGATACCGGAAGCATATATAAATGGATATAACCAGGATTTGATAGGGTTCTTGTCGAGCGACAGATAGTGAATCCCAAAGAACAATACCACGAGGAGGCCAAGTACGCCAACAATGGCGGCGGGAGTGAATTTAGCTTTATCAGCTTCATCATTCTGAGTAGCAGCGGAAGGCTTGCTGAAGTCTGGTTTAGCGCCGATGGCTTTACCATCGGGGGTAACCACGTATTTGTCTTTCAGGAAGAAGAACAGTATGGTACCGAGGAACATCGCGATACTGGCGGCGAGGAATCCCCATTTGAATGCACTTACCATTCTTACGCCATTCAGATCAACTTTGTCGCCAAGAACAGGGCAAATGAGCATACCAAGGAAGGCGCCCATATTGATACCCATGTAGAAGATGGTGAAGGCAGAATCGAGGCGGCCGTCGTTTTTCGGATAGAGCTGGCCAACCATGGAGGAAATGTTGGGTTTGAAGAACCCGTTTCCGAAGATGATCACCAGCAGTGCCAGCCAAACCACGGTAGTAGCAGTAGGTACGCTGGTAGCATACAGGGTGGCGCTCAGTACCATCAGCAGCTGGCCTACGCCCATTACAAAACCGCCAATAAGAATACAGTTCCTGTTACCGAGGTAGCGGTCTGAAATATAACCGCCCAGCATAGGTGTAAGGTAACAGAGGCCAAGAAAGCCACCATAGATATAGGAAGAATCTGCTTCTGAGAAAGCCAGTGCATTTACCAGGAAGAGCGTCAGCAACGCCCGCATACCATAGAAGTTAAACCGTTCCCACATTTCCGTGGCAAATAATACTGCAAGCCCCTTGGGATGGCCCTTTTGCGAGGCAACAGGAGACTCTTGTGCAACAGCAGTTTGCATCATAAGTTGGTTAGTTTTAGCAATAGTTTGTTTTAGATTTTGTAAACCTCTAAATGTGGCAAGTTAAAGAAAATCGGTTATCTCCGTAAAAAAATGGTATGATTGCTCATTTTTTGAGCTTTTTTCATCTTTCTTTGCACTTTCTTTCGCATTCTGCATTTATTAGGCAATTAGTATGAATATCTTATTACTTGGAAGTGGAGGCCGTGAACATGCACTGGCCCTGAAAATGTCGCAAAGCACCCTCTGTGGTCAATTGTTTATAGCTCCCGGCAATGCGGGAACCGCGCAATGCGGCAAAAATGTGAACATGGCCGTCAATGAATTTGAAAAGATAAAATCCTTTTGCCTGGAGAATGCTATCGATCTTGTAGTGCCGGGCTCTGAAGAAGCGCTGGTGCTGGGGATCTATGATTTTTTCAGGAACGACCCTGTATTGCAGCATATTCCTGTACTCGGGCCTTCTGAAGAAGGTGCCCGGCTGGAGGGTAGCAAGGCATACGCCAAGTTGTTCATGGAGCGCCACCAGATACCGACTGCGGCTTACCGTGAATTCAGCGCCGAAAACTATGAAGAAGGCGTTGCTTATCTGAAGCAGCACTCCTTACCAATCGTGCTCAAGGCCGATGGCCTGGCGGCGGGTAAAGGTGTGGTGATAGCTGCATCGCATGAGGAGGCCATCACCGAGTTCGAACAGATGATCAAAGCCGCCAAATTCGGAGATGCCAGCAAAACCGTGGTGGTGGAGCAGTTCCTGACAGGCATCGAGCTGTCGGTTTTTGCCATCACCGACGGGCATTCCTATAAGATACTACCGGAAGCAAAAGACTACAAGCGTATAGGTGAAGGTGATAAAGGCCTGAATACCGGCGGCATGGGAGCGGTATCGCCTGTACCATTTGCTGATGCGGCTTTTATGAAGAAAGTGGAAGACGAGATCGTTCGTCCTACTATCGAAGGGTTATCAAAAGAAGGAATAGTTTATTACGGATTTGTATTTTTTGGCCTGATTAATGTGGAAGGATCGCCTTTCGTAATTGAGTATAACTGTCGTATGGGGGATCCTGAAACGGAAGTAGTAATGCCCCGTTTGAAGAATGACCTGCTGGAGTTATTCAATGCCGTAATATCCGGCCAACTGAGAGAACAAACTATTTATGCCGACGAGCGCGCAGCTGCTACTGTTATGCTGGTATCAAAAGGGTACCCCGAAGCTTATGAGAAAAACAAGGTGATAACAGGTATTCCTGCCCCTACCCGCGACCAGGTAGTATTTCATGCAGGTACCCGACAGAATGGCGACGAGGTGCTGACCAACGGTGGCCGTGTTTTGGCAGTAACATCGCTCGCAGAAAGTTTGTCGATGGCATTAGCACATTCAGTTCAGACAGCAGAGCAGATCAGCTTTGAAGGTAAGGTATACCGGCGCGATATAGGATATGAGTTTAACAACTAGCTATCAGCGTTCAGCTTTTAGTTGAGACCACAATAGCGGCATCTGAAATCTAAAATCTGACGGCTAAAACCTTTTTTGAAAATATCCGTTTTTTGCATCGTATATTCGTTGGAATTATTCATTTTTGCATTCTAATTTTTGACCGTATCAACAATGGGATTTTTTAATTTTTTAACGCAGGAAATCGCGATAGATCTTGGTACAGCAAATACGCTGATTATCCATAATGACCAGGTAGTAGTGGACGAGCCTTCCATTGTAGCGATAGAGCGGGCTAGCGGCAAAATTGTGGCAGTTGGAAAAAAGGCCATGATGATGCACGAAAAAACACACGAATATCTTAGGACTATACGTCCCCTGAAAGATGGCGTGATAGCGGACTTTAACGCCGCTGAAGGCATGATCAGGGAACTCATAAAAATGATTTACCCCAAGAAGCCACTGTTTGCACCGAGCTGGCGCATGGTCATCTGTATACCATCCAGCATTACTGAGGTGGAAAAGAGGGCTGTTCGCGACTCCGCAGAGCAGGCCGGCGCGAAAGAGGTATATCTGATACACGAACCGATGGCTGCTGCACTGGGTATCGGTATCGACGTGGAAGAACCGGTAGGTAACATGATCATTGATATAGGCGGTGGTACCACCGGTATTTCTGTGATTGCCCTGGCTGGTATCGTTTGCGACCAGAGTATCCGTATCGCAGGTGATGAATTCACTGCAGATATCATGGAAGCACTCCGCCGTTACCATAGCCTGCTGATCGGTGAAAGAACAGCAGAACAAATCAAGATCCACATCGGATCTGCCCTGAAAGAACTGGATAACCCACCAGATGATATTCCGGTTAACGGACGTGACCTGGTAACAGGGATACCCAAACAGATCATGGTTTCCTACCAGGAAATCGCGGAAGCCCTTGATAAATCTATCTTTAAAATCGAAGAAGCCATCCTGAAGGCGCTGGAAACAACGCCGCCGGAGCTGGCATCAGATATTTACCGCAGAGGCTTATACCTGACAGGTGGCGGTGCGCTGCTGCGTGGACTGGATAAGCGTCTTACCCAGAAGATCAAACTGCCTGTGCATGTAGCAGACGATCCGTTACGCGCCGTGGTTAGAGGCACTGGTATTGCATTGAAGCATGTTGGTAAGTATCCGTTCCTGATGCAATAACTCATTTTGTAATCTGCCGGCTGTTTGATTCCCGCGAAACAGGCTGCCGGCAGATTCCTGAATCTAAAACCTGTCGCGCTTGTGCGAAATCTAATCATTTTCTTTAGGCGATACTTTAACTTCTTCTTATTTCTGCTGCTGGAAGTGATTTGTCTGGTATTGGTATTCCAACGCAACAATTTCCAGCGGGCAGCCTACCTCAGTTCCGCCAATGATATCAGCGGCAAGTTATACGACAAGTATAGTAACGTACAGTATTATTTTCATCTGAAGTCGACCAACGACAGCCTGGTAAATGAAAACATGCGCCTGCGTAATGCACTCCGCAGCAGTTACGACAGCATGGTCACTACCAACGGAGTTAAGATCGATACCGTACGGCAATATAGCGATGATACCCTGCGCCGGGTGATCGGAACCCAGATCCGCCGGTACGAGTACTTCGCTGCAAAAGTTATCAATAATTCCATCAACAAACCTGTTAACTATATCACCATCCACCGTGGCGCCCTTCAGGGAATCCGGCCTAATATGGGCGTTATCAGTACCAGTGGCGTAGTAGGAGTAGTGAGAAGTGTCAGCGATAACTATGCAGTAATATTATCAATGCTCTCAAAATCCAATTCCGTGTCTATCAGTGCCCGCCTGGGTAATGGAAAGGAAATGGGTTCGGTACACTGGGATGGTGAAGATGCCGGCTATGCCCTGCTGAAAGACATTCCGAAAAGTGCCCGTATACATAAGGGAGATACAGTAGTGACCAGCGGCTTCTCTGCCCTGTTCCCTGAAAATATTCCTATCGGCTATGTAGAAAGCGTTGCCGTAGGTGATAAAGCAAGTACCGCGTATACTATCCGCCTGAAATTGGCTACCAATTTCTTTAACCTGCAGTATGTATACGTGATAGAAAATCTGTTGAAAGACGAACAACAGCGATTGGAAGACTCAACTTACAAGTTGATCAAATGAGTATACTGTTAAAAAATATAATCCGATTTGTATTCCTGTTACTGATACAGGTGTTTGTGCTCAATGAAATATTGCTGCACCAGTTGGTCAGTCCCTATTTGTACATGCTTTTTATTCTGGCATTACCCTTTAACCTGCCCCGCCCGGCATTGATGCTCATGGGGCTCCTGATGGGGCTTGCCCTGGATATGTTCATGAATACCCCCGGTATGCACGCTGCTGCCTGTGTATTCATTGCTTATCTGCGTCCATTCATTATCAATATCCTATCGCCACAGGGAGGATTCGAAACAACACAGAAAACTCCATCTATGACCAGTATGGGAGTTTCACAGTTCCTCATTTATGCCGCTATCCTGGTTTTCCTGCATCATACCGTATTTTTCATTCTGGAAGTATTTGGTATGGGAAACCCACTGTACCTCGCGATGAAGATAGTATTTTCAACACTGGCCAGTCTGTTCCTGATTGTATTGTATGAACTGCTTTTCTTCTCGAAGAAGTAGTGCGTTAAAGCTTTAGCTTTTTTAACGTAGGTTTGCAAATAAAATATATCCGTCCTTAAAGCATGTCAGTATTCAATCAGCCCAGGAAGAGAGTAATACAGATGATTATACTCGGGATGATAGCACTGATCATCACCCGGTTATTCTTTCTGCAGATCGTGGAGAAGAAGTACGCCAAGCTGGCGGATGCCAACGCGGTATTGCGTAAGGTAGTGTACCCGAGCCGTGGTATCATCTACGATCGCAAAGGCCGCAGTATTCTTGGTAATGATGTGCTCTACGACCTTGTTGTTACCCCGGCCAGTGCAAAAAATATTGATACCGCCTATCTCTGTAATATTTTAAAAATAGATAAGGAAGAATTCAGAAAACGCATCATCAACGCTATTGTTAAGAATGGCCGCGTAAGGCAGTCTGTTTTCGCCCCACTGCTGGCCCCCGATGTGTTCGGACAACTTCAGGAAAGTATGTATCTTTTCCAGCCCGGATTTGAATTAGTGCCGAGGCAGATACGCTCTTATCCTTATTCAGCTGCAGCCAACATACTTGGTTATATCGCTGAAATCTCCCCGGCTATGCTGAAAGATACCGCCAACTACGGGTCGTATAACTCGGGGGATTATCTTGGTTTCACAGGTCTTGAAAAAACATACGAATCCGTATTAATGGGGCAGCGAGGTATTCAATACCTGGTGAAAGATAACCTGAACCGGCCACAGGGCTCTTATGAAAACGGAGAATTCGACAGCGCCGCGGTAGCCGGTAAAAACCTGCGCCTGTCGCTCGATATCGATCTGCAAACGCTCGGGGAAAAGTTGCTGAAAGGAAAATCCGGCAGCATCGTAGCTATTGATCCGCAAACCGGCGGTATCCTGGCTATGGTAAGCGGTCCCAGCTTCGATCCCAACCTGCTTACAGGCTCCAACAGAAGCGCCAATTTCAGCAAACTCTATACAGATACTACCAAGCCGCTCTTTAACCGCGCTATCCAGGCTACTTACCCGCCAGGGTCTACTTTTAAGCCTATGATTGCGCTGGTAGGACTGGATGAAGGAGTGATCACCCCCAGCTTCGGATATCCCTGCGGTGGTGCTTATTATGGCTGTTCCAGGCCTATCAAATGTGAACACCACGATCCGGGCCACGCCGCCAACCTGCGTCTAGCCCTCTCGCATTCCTGTAACTCTTACTTTTCGCACGTTTACCGCCTCAGCGTAGATGCCGGTAAATTTGGCGGTATCAGGGTAGGCGGTATGCAGAAATGGGCCGATTATATGAACAACTTCGGTTTCGGCCATAAGATCGGTGTGGATGTACCAAGTGAAGGCCGCGGACTGGTACCGGATAAAAAATATTATGATGCCCGCTATAAAGGCAGCTGGAACTCCTGTACTTCGGTTTTTCTCGGTATAGGACAGGGAGAATTGCTGTTAACACCTTTGCAGATGGCTAACGCCATGTGTATAGTAGCAAACCGGGGTTCTTATTATATCCCGCATTTTGTGGGCAGCATCGATAGCGATAATACCCATCTCCTCGATAAATACAAAGTGAAACACGATGTAGCACATATCTCTGATACTGCCTACAGCGCTGTAATTCATGGTATGACGGATGTAGTGGAAAGCGGTACCGGCCGCGTGGCCCAGATCGAAGGGATCACCATCGGTGGTAAAACAGGTACGGCAGAAAACTACGGTATCGTCAACGGGGTGAGAACCAAACTGAAGAACCATGCGTTGTTTGTGGCTTTTGCACCTGCAGAAAAAGCCCGCATCGCCATTGCAGTGATCGTGGAAAACTCCGGTTTTGGTGCTAAATATGCGGCACCTATCGCGAGTTTGATGATAGAGCAGTATCTGAAAGACAGTATCTCCGTAAAACGGCAGCCACTGTTGAAAACCGTAATGGAAACAGTTACGATAGACCAGGCCATGTTAGCCAAATCACACCTGGATTCATTGAATAACAATGCTGTGATCAAAAAGAAAAAGCCTTAACAGATCAACGACTAAACTGATTAATTAATAATGAACCGTGCACAAGCCAAACTGACACAAGGGATAGACTGGCCAATAGTTGGCCTGTACCTGGCATTGGTGATAATAGGTATCAGTTCTATCTTCGCTGCGGAATACCGGGGCGACGACAACGTATGGCAGGATATCCTTCACCCGGGTAAAAACTATTCGCGACAGTTGATCTGGTTTGGAGTGTCGCTGGTGCTGGCATCAGTCATCTGGTTAACAGACAGTAAGTTCTTTACTGCCACTGCCAACCTGCTCTATGTAGGTGGCCTGCTGCTATTACTGCTTGTACTGGGGATAGGAAAAGATGTAAAAGGGTCGCACTCCTGGCTGGTAGTGGGCGGCTTTCAGTTTCAGCCTGCTGAGCTGACCAAGCTATGTACTAATCTGGCCCTGGCGAAATACCTGTCGTCGCAGGAAACCGATTTTACCAAGCTGCGATCGAGACTGATCGCTGCTGCCCTGGCGTTGATCCCTGCCGGTATTATCATCCTGCAGGACGAAACAGGGCTGGCACTGGTGTACTTTTCCTTCTTCCTGGTTATGTACCGCGAAGGTCTGCCGGGTGTTTTGCTGGTAATCGCCTTTTCCGGTATCGTGCTGGTGCTCTCGGCCCTGTTAGTGGACCGAACGGTATTGTTTTCCATCTTCACGGTAATCACCGCCCTCGTCATATATTTCATGCGGAGAGAGATAAAACGAAAGCGATCGAAATTAGCCCTGATCCTGGGTATATATGCTTTCTGCGGCCTCTTTGTGATGTTTGTAGTGCCTTTTGCGTTTACTAAAGTGCTGAAAGACTACCAGGTGCGCCGTATCGAGGTAATGCTGGGCAAAGAGAATGATCCCAAAGCAACCTATAACACGCGCCAGAGTATGATCGCTATCGGCTCCGGAGGATTCTGGGGGAAAGGCTATCTGAAAGGTACCCAAACCCGTTATGATTTTGTACCGGAACAGAGTACCGACTTCATTTTCTGTACAATCGGGGAAGATTTCGGCTTTTTCGGCAGTGTTCTTTTCCTGGGTCTCTATGTGGCTTTGCTCTTCCGGGTGATATTTGTGGCAGAGCGACAGCGATCGACCTTTACCCGTGTCTACGCCTATGGAGTAGCGAGTATTATATTCTTCCACCTTGCCATCAATATTTCGATGACCATCGGTCTTGCTCCGGTGATTGGTATTCCATTGCCGCTGGTGAGTTACGGGGGCTCCTCTCTGATGACATTTACCATGCTGATCTTTATCCTGCTCCGGCTGGATGCAGACAGGCAGATGGTGTTGAGATAGCCGCTGCTAAAGTTGTATCTTTGCGGCATGGCGCGTATTATTCCATTATCAGAAGGGTCATTCACTGTAGACGGGACCAAAAAATTCATTCCATTCAAGCCAGGGACAGATCGCATGGAGGATCGCCCGCATGGATCACTACTGGTTGAAATACAACCATTCCTGGTCATTACCGACCGCGATTACATTTTATTTGATACCGGACTGGGTTTCCGTAACCCGGATGGTGTATTGCAGATCCATCAACACCTGATAGATCATGGGGTTAATCCGATGGAGATCACTAAGGTATTGATGAGTCATTTGCATAAAGATCACTCCGGAGGCGTGTCTGCAGCAGATCCTATAACCGGTGAGCGTACGCTGACATTTCCGGGAGCTACCTATTATGTGAATAATGAAGAGATGTTGTATGCCCTGGAACATTCGGGTAAATCATACTTATCAGAAGATATTATTTTGCTGCAACAGCGTGATAATGTAGTGTTTACAACGGGTAATGGTACTATCGACGGTTATATTCATTATGAGGTAACAGGTGGGCACTGTCCGTACCATCAGGTTTTTCTGGTAGATGATGGAGAAGATAAGGTGTTTTTTGGCGGTGATGTGGCTCCGCAGATCTCCCAGATGAAAAGCCGTTTTGCAGCCAAATACGACTATGACGGGAAGCGCAGTATGGAATTGCGCCAGGAGTTCCTGGAGCGTGGCAGGCAGGAAAACTGGACCTTCCTGTTCTATCATGATACCAAAGAACCTTTTGCCCGGTTTTAACCGTGAACAGTTGGATTTAAATGTTTTCTTCTTTCGACAAATTTGCCCTCAGCGGGCAGCATCAGATCAAAACATGGCAACAGCAAAGTTGTAGCTGGGCTTCCTATAGCCTTTATTGTAACCAGGCCTCTCATGAGCTGTACATACCACAAACAATACTGAATCTGGTTATCACAGGGCAGAAAAGAATGTATGATGGCCGGGAGGTGTTGGAAGTACAAACAGGTGATGCCCTGGTGATCCCCGCTGGTACCCTTGTTTGTTCTGAGATATTAAGGCCCTCCGGGCAATACTGCAGTATTAATCTTGTGATCCCGGACCAGCTGATCCTGGACATGCTGAAAAAGCCCGTCCGGCCTGCAGCTCCCTCCAAGTCTATTATGAAACTTCCTGCCAGCAGCGACCGGCAGCGTTTTTCATCCTTTCTGTTACGGCATTTTACCGACGAGGCCTTATCAGTCCCTGATTATTACAGCACCATTAATCGTGCATTGCAGCTATTGGACAGTTATGAAGATGTAAGCAATATGCTGACCCGGTCGGCCCGGCTCCCTTTACCTGAAGTAATGGAGAAGCTGAGTAAGACGTTGACGGAGGTACAATTCCTTGAAGAGATGGCAGCAATGGGGCATATGAGCACGGCAACCCTGAAGCGCCGTTTCCGGGATCTCTATCATAGTAGTCCAATGCAATGGATCATGGATAAAAGGCTGCAGCTAGCGGGCTACCTTTTACGTACCACCTCAAAGCCTATCCAGGAAATAGCTTACGAAACAGGTTTTGAAGATATCCCCCATTTTTACAGGCAGTTTCGCCGGTGCTTCGGTGCTACCCCTTTACAGTGGCGCAAGCTGTAAAGTGATCTTTTTAGCAAATGAATCCGGCTGCCCAAGTCTTAACTTGCAGAAAAAAACGATGAATCATCTTCAACAATTCGCGGAAGCCTGGCATCGTGCGTGGAATGCGCACGACCTGGAGGAGATCCTGTCTCACTACGACGATAATGTAGTCTTTTATTCACCCGTAATAATCCGCATCAACAACGATCCCAGCGGATGCATAAAAGGCAGGGAAAACCTTCGTGCATATTTCGCCAAAGCTCTCCAGGCTTACCCCGACCTGCATTTTGAACTGTATCACATTCTTGAAGGAATTAACTCTGTTGTGTTGTATTACAAAAGTATTAACGAGAAACTGGCTGCAGAAACGATGGTGCTGAACGAACAAGGCCATGTGATTGAAGTAAGAGCACACTATAAGTAATTATGAATTAAAAATTACGAAATAGAGCGAAGACCTTAGCGAATAATAGCATATCACTATACTTATTCGCTAAGGTCTTCGCTCTAATTCGTAATTCGTAATTTTTAATTCATAATTCTTTCTCCTCAAGGTCTCCTTCTAACGCCTCCACCCTGCCCCATTCTGTACATTCTCTGGGTGTTCAGGTGGTTGATCATGATGTTACGGAACTCTCTTTCACTTTTAAAGACCATACCTGCTTTTCTACCGGGCAGCACTTTCTGGAATTCTGAGTTGTAGTGCGACCGGATGTCAAGCATTCTTTTTTCGTAGTTCAGTTCCTTGTCCATGCTTCTCCTGGCGGCGTCGTCCGCATTGTCGGTTGATAGCTGGTCCTGGTTTTTCTTTTGATGACGTTCCGCGATCAGTTGTTCTACTTCACGCGTGTAATTATTATATACAGGCCAGAATTTCTGGGCTTCCTCAGGAGTAAGCGCCAGCTTATTAGTCAGGTATTGTATCTGAATGGCTTTAATCTTTTCTGCGGCATCGTCGGATGGAGGTTGCTGCGCGCTGCTAACCCGGTTAATGGTAAGCAACACCAACGTAACAATCCATATAAAGCTAATACGTTTCATCATTTCTTATCGGGTATCACATTCTTGGGATCGGTTTGTTGCAGGTATTCCTCGATAGCCTCCAGCGGTACTGATTCATTGAGCTGATTCTGTACCGGAGATATTTCTGAACTGGTAGAAGATGCAATGAAAGCATCATTATCAAACGGGCCGGTATGTGTCTGAAGATAACTAACGATATCTTCATCATCCAGGCTTTCCAGTTGTTTTTCGATATTATTATGTCTGTTGTTGCTGCTGGTGACAAACAACAAAGCGGTACTGCCGATAAAAACAGTCAGGCAGGCGGCCACTGTCCACTTAAGCCAGGAACTTACCTTGTTCCGGCTTACCACATACATGGGAGGTACGGAAGGTACATCCTGTTGTGTCCGTAAGGTTTCAAAATAACTATCGGGAACAGTAAGGGGATTGGTTTTCGGTATATTGGCAAGGAACGGAGCAAGCTCCATTAATTCAGCCTGAACAGGGTTCAGTTCGTTAGTATTGACTTGCTGAAGCACCATAGCAGGTAATTCATCAAAATAGCCCTCAGGAACATCGGACTGATGATGAGTAATTGCAACCATAGCAGGCCGGATTGCGTCCAGCTGAATATGCATCATAATAACACCGGGTAATTGTTCGAAGTAACCTTCAGGAACCGAAAACGGTACCTGCACCGGCCATTCTGTACCAGGAGCTATCTGCCTCAATTCATCTGCTATGTTGGTTTGCCTGTTCATAACTGCTTTTTAGACAGTGTAGTTGTTTAATAGTTTAATGTGATTTTAATCTTTTGACAACTTTCTTTAAAAATTACTTAAAATAAGTATTTAAAAAATTCATTATCACCCCTTCCTGATAAATTCCTCAATCTTTTTTACGGCATGATGATAAGAAGCTTTTAAGGCCCCTTCGGAGGTTTCCAATACCTTACTCATTTCTTCGTAAGGCATCTCATCATAATACCTCAGGTTAAAGACGAGCCGCTGTTTATCGGGTAAACTGAGGATGGCCCTTTGAAGTTTCCATTCCAGTTTATTGGGATCAAACTGAGGATCGGCTTTTAATTTATTACTTAAACCTGTTTCAACTTCAGACAGCGAAACGGATGTTTTACGTTTTTGCTGTTCCAGGAAAGTCAGACTTTCGTTGGTGGCAATTTTATACAACCAGGTATATAACTGTGCGTCTTCCCTGAAGTGCTCCAGGTTTTTCCACACCTTTATGAATACGTTTTGTAGTACATCATTGGCATCATCATGGTCCACTACCATGCGGCGTACATGCCAGTAAAGCCTCTCCTGATACTTTCGTATAATGAGGGTAAATCCTTTCTCCCTGGTATCAGGGATACGGTATAATGCCAATAATGTTTTATCGTCCTGTGAAACGGCCATAGGTTAAATGGTTCTAGCCAGGGTTTTTATAAATGAATATAACTAAAAACCTATTTCTGAGACATTGGGATGTCCTGAAAGTTTAAAAACCGACAGATAAAAGAGAGGGGAAACAGTTACCTCTTAACTGGCATCTGTTTCCCCTTTTTATAAAATTTGCGCTGGTGTCCTGTTTTACAGGGCGCCGACTATGCTTTTTTCTTTCTCTGTATGGCTTTTTCAGCAGCTGCAACGATATGATCAGCATCCAGACCGTATTTTGTAAGCAGTTCTACTGGTTTACCGCTTTCTCCGAAAGTGTCGTTAGTGCCTACATATTCGATCGGTACTGTAACATTACGGGCAGCTACCTGCGCGATGCTGTCGCCCAGCCCTCCGAGTACGTTATGTTCCTCTGCAGTAACGGCGCAACCGGTTTTGGTGAGCGATTTGATCACCGCTGCCTCGTCCAGTGGCTTGATGGTGTGGATGTTGATAATTTCAACACTGTAGCCTCTTTCTTCCAATATCTTACCAGCTTCGATAGCGATCCATACCAGGTGGCCACAGGCGAACAGGGTAATATCTGTTCCTTCATGCAGGATCTGGGCTTTACCCACTTCGAATTTTTGGTCTTCAGCGGTAAAATTAGGCCATTTCGGACGGCCGAAACGGAGATATACCGGGCCCTCATACTCTGCGATAGCGATGGTGGCTGCTTTGGTCTGGTTAAAGTCGCAGGGAACAATAACAGTCATTCCAGGCAGCATTTTCATCATCCCGATATCTTCCAGTATCTGGTGGGTAGCGCCATCTTCACCCAGGGTAAGGCCTGCGTGGGAAGCACATATTTTTACGTTTTTATTGGAATAGGCGATAGACTGACGGATCTGGTCGTATACCCTTCCTGTAGAGAAGTTGGCAAAAGTGGTAGTGTAGGGAATTTTTCCGCCAATGGTAAGACCGGCGGCGATGCCCATCATATTGGCTTCAGCAATACCTACCTGAACAAAACGATCAGGGAATTCTTTGATGAAGGCGTTGAGCTTCATGGAGCCGAGCAGGTCAGCTGTTAAAGCCATCACATTCGGGTTCCGGCGACCGGCTTCAAGGATGCCCTCACCAAACCCACCGCGGGTTTCTTTCTCATTGAGTGGTTGAATATCTTTTACCATCGTGGTTTTTTTAAAATTGAAGCATAAAAATAAACATTAAAAGTGATGATCCTAGTTGCTCAGCACTTTATTGCGCAGGCTCACTTCCCATTGCCATGCAGTGCGCATACTGTCTTCAATGCCAATTTTGGGCTCCCAGTGCAGCTTTTCCTTGGCTTTTGAATTATTGGCATAGATAGAGATCACATCGCCTTCCCTGCGTGGGCCTACGGTGTAATTCAGTTTGATACCAGAAATCTTTTCAAAGGCTTTGATGGCTTCCAGTACGGTCACCCCGTTGCCGGTACCGAGGTTGAATACCTCACAGTTGCTGGTATTACGATGTTCAATAAGATACTGCAACGCTTTGGTATGTGCGTTGGCGATATCCATCACATGAATATAGTCGCGTACGCAGGAACCATCGCGGGTATCATAGTCATCACCAAAAACAGTCATTTTAGAGATCTTTCCGATAGCTGTTTGCGTAATAACCGGCACCAGGTTATCGGGTTTGCCCAGCGGCAGCTCTCCGATCAGTGCAGAAGGGTGAGCACCAACGGGGTTGAAGTAGCGAAGCAGGATAGACTGGGTATCATTCACCCGGCTGTAGTCTTCAATGATCTGCTCACCTATTTGTTTGGTACGGGCGTAGGGCGACTGTGCTTCTGCCAGCGGGGTTTCTTCCACTACCGGTAAGGCTTTGGTATTGCCGTATACAGAGCAGGAGGAAGAAAATACCATGTTTGGCACGTTATAGTCTTTTACGCATTTCAGTACGTTAATAAGAGAAGTCAGGTTGTTCTGGAAGTACATCAGTGGTTCATTCACGGATTCACCTACAGCTTTGAGCGCTGCGAAGTGGATAACGCCCACGATGTCTCTGTTTTCATGAAATACAGCATTGGTATCTTCCAGGTTGCAAAGATCTACTTTGTAATTGCGTACCTTTTTTCCGGTAATTTTCTCTATACCGTCCAATAATTGAGTGGTGCTTCTGATATTACTGTCTACAGAAACTACGTCAAACCCATTATTAATCAGATCTACTATAGTATGTGCGCCTATATAGCCACAACCTCCCGTAACAAGAACCTTCATGATATTTCAGATTTACGTTTATTAGTTATTTCAGTGTATTTTTTGGCTCAACACAGTCTCAAGATAGGTACCATAACCGCTTTTCAGCAGCGGTGTAGCCAGTTCTTTCAACTGTTCGGCTGTAATGAACCCTTTGCGGTAAGCAATTTCTTCTATACAGGCTATTTTTATACCCTGTCGTTGTTCAATTACCTGTACAAACTGGGAGGCCTGCATGAGTGAATCGAAGGTACCTGTATCTAACCAGGCTGTTCCGCGAGGTAAGATAGAAACTTTTAATTTGCCACGGCGTAAATATTCTTTATTCACATCGGTGATCTCATATTCGCCACGTGCGCTTGGTTTTAGATTTTTAGCGATTTCCACTACCTGATTGTCGTAGAAATAGAGGCCGGGCACTGCAAAGTTAGACTTAGGCTTAGCCGGTTTTTCTTCGATGGAGAGTACTCTCATATCGTCGCCAAACTCTACAACGCCATACCTTTCCGGATCAGACACCTGGTAAGCATATACGATGCCACCATCGGGCTCTGTATTGCGGGCCAGCTGGCTACCGAGGCCGGAGCCATGGAAAATATTATCTCCCAGTACCAATGCTACATTATCCTTACCAATGAACTCTTCTCCGATGACGAAAGCCTGGGCAAGACCGTTTGGGGTTGGTTGCTCAGCATAGCTAAGGTTCAGGCCGAGTTGCTGACCAGTACCAAACAGGCGCTGAAATGCGGGCAGATCATGGGGAGTTGAAATAATAAGGATATCCTTAATGCCTGCCAGCATCAGGGTGGAAAGAGGATAATAGATCATTGGTTTGTCATACACCGGCATTATTTGTTTGCTGATAGCATACGTAATGGGGTGTAACCGGGTGCCAGAGCCCCCGGCGAGGATAATTCCTTTCATTTGTAAGATCAATTTTTGATGGTCACAGACTTAGTTCTTCCAAAAAAAGAAAAACCGCACAAAAATAGCAGCTCTCTTTTAAATGACATCTTTAAATGACATCTTTTTTTTACAAAAAAAGCTCTCCGTTATAAACGGAGAGCTTTAATATATTTCAGAAAGATAGCTATTTAAATGAATAAACTGACAATAAAATAAGTCAGGGCAGCCAGTAATCCACTGATGGGAATGGTTAGTACCCAGGCCCACAGAAGAGAAACGGTAACGCCCCAACGCACAGCCGACAGCCTTTTGGTGGCACCAACGCCCATGATAGCGCCGGTAATAACGTGTGTAGTACTGGCCGGTATACCCAGGTGCTCAGTCAGGAAGAGGGTAATGGCACCGGAAGTTTCAGCGGCCACACCTTCCAGCGGAGTTACCTTGGTGATGCGGGTTCCCATTGTTTTTACAATTTTCCAGCCACCGCTCATGGTTCCGAGGGCAATGCAGGTAAAGCAGGCCAGCGGGATCCAGTCGGGCATAGCCTTGATATTGTCGATATAACCGGCAGAAACCATTGCCGCAGCGATGATACCCATTACTTTCTGTGCATCATTACTACCGTGGCCAAGGCTCAGGGCAGCGGATGATGCCAGCTGAAGGCGTTTGAACCAGCTTTCTGCCCGGTATGGATTGGCTCTGCGGCAGACATTGACGATAATCAGCGTGATGATGAACGCTACGACCATACCGATCAGCGGTGCCAGCACAATGAAATATACGGTAGGCAATACTTTATGAAAGTTGATCACTGCCATGTTACCACCGGAAGCAGTTACAGCAGCACCAATGAAACCGCCGATGAGTGTATGAGAAGAACTGGAAGGTATACCCAGCCACCAGGTGAACAGGTTCCAGGTAATAGCTGCCACCAGGCCGCAGACGATCACTTTTAAGGTGATATACTGTTCAAATACGGAGCTGGCAACAGAGTTGGCTACCTTAAACTCACCAATTACATATTTGGCGATAAAAAAAGCCGCAAAGTTAAAAACCGCGGCCCAAAGTACTGCCTGAAAAGGGGTTAGTACCTTGGTCGATACGATGGTGGCAATAGAATTGGCTGCATCATGGAAACCATTAATGTAGTCAAAAATGAATGCCAGTATAACAATGATTACGAGTAAAGTCATGACATCAGGAGAATTATGCGTTCAGAACTGTATTCCCCCTTTATCAGGAGTACTTGATAATAATGGTTTCTATTACATTAGCGCAGTCTTCGCATTTATCGGTAGCGATTTCCAGCGCCTGGTAGATTTCACGCATTTTGATCAGTTCTGCTGCATTTTGCTCAGTATCGAACAGGTCGGCGATAGCCATGTCATAGATATCGTCAGCATGGTTTTCAAGGCTGTTGATTTTTACACAGGCGTCTGTAATAACGCGCATGTTCTGCATATTGCGCAGTTCAGGGATTGCTTTAGCGAGTTCCAGTACTCCCAGATGGATCAGTTCAGCGAGTTTGCGAATACTTTCGTTGGCTTTGTATACTTTGTAGAGATCCATTCTTTTGGCAGAGCCGTGTATATAATCAGCTACATCATCGAGTGTGGCCGCCAGGTAGTGGATGTCTTCACGGTCGAACGGGGTGATAAAATTCTGTCCGAGCTCTACAAATATGCGGTGGGTATAATCGTCGTTTTTGTGTTCCAGGCGTTCTATGAGGTGTACTTTATCTTTTCTTATAGCCAGATCTGTGGTTGCAACGAGGTCGTTCAGTACAGTTGCCATTTCAACCAGATTGGAAGCCACATCTTCAAACAGAGAATAAAATACCCGGTCTTTCGGCATAAATAGTTTAACAAAAGAATTGAAGCCTCCCATACGTTTGAGTTTAAATTTGCCGCAAAAATAGCTTTCAGAATCTATCCCGGCCACGGAAAAAAGGGAATTAATAATTCCTTAACACTGGATTAATATAAAAGTAATATAGCGATTTTTCCTTTGTATTGAAAATAATACTCATAAAACAGGCTGCCTACAACCTGTACATACAAGCTGGAATGTCAGATAAACGCCCATTAGATATAGCCGTTATCTCAGATGTACATCTGGGTATATACGGTTGTCATGCTAAAGAACTGGTCCAATACCTAGATAGTATCAATCCCCGTATCCTTATACTGAATGGAGATATTATTGATATCTGGCAGTTCAGTAAACGTTATTTTCCAAAAGCGCATACTAAGGTAATCCGGAAGATCCTGAAGATGATCGGTAAGGGTACAGAAGTATATTATCTCACGGGTAATCACGATGAGGCACTCCGCAAATACGCCGGTTTTGAGCTTAGCAATTTTACGATCGATAATAAGCTGATCCTCGATGTTAACGGGAAGAAGCACTGGTTTTTTCACGGTGATGTTTACGATGTTACCATGAAAAATTCCAAATGGCTGGCTAAACTCGGTGGAAAAGGATACGATCTGCTGATTATCCTGAACCGGCTGGTGAATCATCTGCTGGAAAGTTTAGGCCGGGAAAAGATGTCGTTTTCCAAGAAAGTGAAGCAGGGTGTTAAATCAGCAGTTAAGTTCATTTCCGATTTTGAACAAACAGTTGCTGAAATAGCCATAGATAAAGGGTTTGATGTAGTATGCTGTGGGCATATTCATCAGCCGCTGATCAAGGAAATGCAGGTAGGGGATAAATCTGTGACCTATCTGAATTCGGGCGACTGGGTAGAAAGCCTGACCGCTTTAGAGTATAATAACCAACAATGGTCCCTATATCAACATCCCATTACGAAATCCCGTGTAGTATTGGCTGATGATGAGGATGATGCTGCTGCCGACTGGGATGCTACACGAATTATCACCTTCCCTGGCGCTTAAGCTGCTTAAACTGTAGTTGTCCGGTGGCTGGATATCCAGCCGCAGGATCAGGATTTAATTTTAGCTATGATGATATTACGCGGATATATCTCCCGTTAATGTCTTAAAAATATATTTAATATAATTTAAATATAATTATATTTAAATGTGATTTTCACAAAATCATAACAAGTGCTTAATATTAAATTAAAAGTAGACTTATAAGTTTGCCAGAGAAATAATTAAGTGTGACGGTAAAATCACATTTAGAACAGCAGAAAAACAGTTCGATGAAAGTATTGAAGTTGCATCCTTTAATGACTATCTCCCTATTGCAAATGCAGATCCAGCGTTTGCTCTTTTGTAATGTGGCAGTATATGTCCGCAATTCATTAGCCAATACTTTTGATACTTTGAAAGAGGCAGGTTTTGAGGAAGATGTGCTGATAGAATTCCCGATCGACGAGACGCTGAGTTTACGGGAGTTTGAAGAGGAGGTAGAAGAGCGGTTTAATTTTTCGCTGGAATTGTGCAATAAGGATAACAAGCCTTTTATGAACAAGAGCCAGCATCTGTTCCAGATAGCGCGGGTGGCTTCCGACAGGAAAGACGACCGGAATTATCAGCTGGATATATCCCTTGATATGCTGACGAACAATCACCGTCAGCAGCCACCGCAGAATATGTGGTAATCTCCAATACCTTTCTCCATTTTTTCTACTGTGATCCGCCTGTGTTATTTTAATATGCTGGTAATATTTACTTAATAATCTGGTAATATACAGCGGATAAATTTGCTTCGTTAACATCCACCCATTCTGTATCGTGCATCCCTGATACCTGTTTGAAAACAGTATTCATTCCACTGCTCTGAAAAAGTGTAGTGGACAACTTTAGTATTTACAATCCAGATATCATAAACTGTATTAACATCGCCCGGGTTTTTACCCGGGCGTTCTCAGTTATTGGTGGCCTTATTTACCAAGTTTGGCCATATATTTTTCAGGTGCTTTTTCAAATACACCTTTACAGGTCGTAGAACAGAAATGCACGGTATCGCCTTTATACACTGCCCATTCTTTATAGGTGGTATCATAAGGCATTTCACAAACGGGATCCGGTAATTTACCATTTATTGCTGTCAGCTGATTTTTTGCCGGAGCTGGTGTCTGCATTGCAGTGCTGTCTGTAGCTGCAGGCTTTTGTTGTTGGGCACAGGCAAAAAGAAATATAGCGCTACAGGCGATGAATATATGTTTCATGACAAAGTTTTTTGCGAAGATAGGGAAGGAAGAATTAAGAATATAGAAAGAAGAATTAAGAAACAGAGCGAAGACTTTAGCGGATAATATTGTATTGAGATTTGGAGTGAACCCAAAAGGTTAGACGTTTTTTAAAATTAAAGAGATTAAGTTAAATGGCCTGAGTTCGGTAATTTACAGGGCTCAGGCCATTTAATTTTAGTTTGATTCTATCGTTATTGTAGTAGCCAATATATTCTTCAATCTGCTGTTTTAAGACTGTAATAGAGTCAAATTTTTCAAGATAGAACAACTCTGTTTTTAGGACACTAAAGAAACTCTCCATAGCAGCATTGTCCAAACAATTACCTTTTCCAGACATGCTCTGCTCGATATTGCAGTCAATCAGCATCTTTTGATATTGTTTCATCTGGTATTGCCATCCCTGATCAGAGTGTAATATCAGTTTGCTATCGGTAGGCAGCCTGGGGAAGGCATTTTGAAGCATATCAATGATTGGCTGAAAGGTGGAGCGTTCCGATAGACTATAACTTACTATTTCCCCATTGTACAGATCCATTATAGGAGAAAGATAGAGCTTTTGATCTCCTACCATAAACATGGTTACATCTGTAACCCATTTTTGGCAGGGCTTCTCTGCTTTAAAATCCCTCTTTAGCAGATTGGGCGCGATTCTGCCCTGCTGCCCTTTATAAGATCTGTATTTTTTTACCCTGACCAGGCTTTTCAAATTACAGGCCCTCATCATTTTCAGTACTGTCTTGTGATTAATTTCCCTGCCTGATCGCCTCAATGCTGCTGTTATGCGTCTGTAGCCATATCTACCTTTATGCTGATGGTAAAGCGCTGTTATTGCTCCTTTTAATATGGCATGTTTATCAGGTACTGACACTTGTTTGAGATAGTAATAATAAGTACTTCGAGCCATCCCTGCCACCTTCAGCAGTAACTCCAATGAATAATGCGGCCTTAATTCTCTGATGGCTCTTGCCGCTTGTTTTGATCCTGAGCGGCTTTTTCTTCCTGAATTAAGGCATCCAACTTTTTTAGGTAGGCATTCTCCGCCCGCAAATACAACAGCTCTGCCTCTAAAGCCGCTAGTTTGGCCTGTGTTGGATCTGTTACTGGTTTTTTACTCTTTTTCGATTTTTTTGTCATCGTCGAACTTTTTCGGCCTCTTGTCTCTTTTAACAACCCGGCAGCTCCCTCTCGTTCATACTTTTTAAGCCATCGACCAACTATATTATCCTGGGTAATACCAAAAATCATGGCTGTTTGCATTAAAGATAACCCCTTTTCAAACATATACTGGAGCACCTGGAATTTAAATGTTCCTGTATAATTACCTGGGCGCTGCTGTAATCCTGCTTGTCCATGAAGCTTATAAAGATTGACCCAACGGTGAATTGTGGTATCGGTGCCTCCGATCTTGCGGGCAGCTGAGCTAAATGTGTCATGACCTGACAGTACGGACTTAACTGCTATTTGCTTTTGTGCTAAACTGTATTTGATTCGCTTATCCATAAAAATGCCCCCATAAAGTGTCTAACTTTTTGGGGGCACTTCAATTATTATCCGCTAAAGTCTTCGCTCTGTTTCTTAATTCTTCTTTCTATATTCTTAATTACCAGATCACTACTCTCTTCGCTTCAGGCAGCGCCATTTTGCTTCCTGGAGCGCAGCCCCAGGCAGCCTGGAATTCAGCCAGGTGAGGCAGAGGGCCGAGGATGCGGAAGCGGGCCGGAGAGTGTTCGTTGGTTTGAATCTGGTTGCGGAGGGCAGCATCAGTAATGTTTTCGTGCCAAACCTGTGCCCATCCGAGGAAGAACCGTTGTTGCCAGGTATATCCGTCGATTGGTTTGGGTTCAGGTTTGCCCTGCAGGGATTTAGCCAGCGCGTGGTAGGCCAGGGTAAGGCCTCCCAGATCTGCTACGTTTTCACCGACAGTCAGTTTACCGTTGATGAAAAAGCCCGTTAATGGTTCCAGATGATTGAAGTAATCGATATAACGTTTGGTAAGCTGATCAAATTTTTCGCGGTCGGACTTAGTCCACCAGTTTTTCAGATTACCATCGGCGTCGAATTGAGAGCCCTGATCGTCGAAGCCATGGGTGAACTCATGACCGATTACGGCAATGATACCGCCATAGTTGATGGCATCATCAGCATCCTGGTTGTAGAATGGAGGCTGCAGGATACCGGCAGGGAATACTACTTCGTTGTTTAACGGGTTGTAGTAAGCATTTACGGTTTGTGGTGTCATACCCCACTCTGTCTTATCCACAGGTTTACCGATTTTGTCGATGTTTTCCTTGTGGGCATATAAAGCGGCAGAAATGAGGTTTTCGATAAGGGTACCTTTATCGATATTGATGGTAGAATAATCTTTCCATTTATCCGGATAGCCGATCTTATAAGTGAAAGATGCCAGTTTTTTATGGGCCATCTGTTTGGTGGAATCGCCCATCCAGGTGAGCTTGTCGACTCTTTCTCCATAAACAGTCCGCACATTTTCGATCATTTCAGAAACTTTCTTCTTGCTGCTTTCCGGGAAGTATTTTTTAGCGAACAATTTACCCAGCGGCATGCCCAGGGTACCATCAGCAGAGCGGATGGCCCTTTCTGTACGTGCTTTCTGAGCTTTTCTGCCAGACATTACGGTGCCATAGAAATGAAAGTTTTCATCGTCTATTGCTTTTGGCAGGTAGCTGGCGAAGTGACTCAGCAGCTGCAGGCGGGTATATGTTTTCAGTATTTCAAGGGGAGTGGCTTTCAGCAGCGCATTGGCGCTGGTGAGGTACGCCTTGTTCTGAATAATGAGGGTATCGGTTTTGATATCCTGTTTAGCAGAGAAGCCTTCCCAGTCAAAGTCAGGCGCCAGCTTTTTCAACTCAGAGAACGCAGACCGGTTGTAGGTTTTCACCGGGTCGCGGAGTGCATCTTTAGGAAGTTGCACCTTTGCCAGTTTCGTTTCAAATTCCAGGATGGTTTTACCAGGATGTTCGTCTTTCAAGCCAGCCAGCTGGAACATTTTATCTACGTGTGTTACGAACTCATCGCGAACATTCTTAGTAGCCGGATCCTGTCTTTCGTAGTAGGTTTTATCGCCCATACTCAGCCCGTCCTGGCCCTGATACAGCACATTTACTTTGCTGTTCCTGGCATCTGCCTCTGCATAGAAACCAGTGAAGGTGGAGATGCCCAGTTTCTGTAATTCGCCGCAGACACTGGACCAGTCGTTCAGATTGGCAGCTGCATTGATCTTATCCAGATAGGGTTGCAGTGGGGTAATACCGCGTTTTTCGATAGTAGCGCTGTCCAGGAAAGACCTGTAATAATCAGCAATTTGTTGTTCTTCAGTACCTTTTTTCAGATCAGTTTTTGCCGTGATTTCTGCAATAATGCTTTTCAGACGTACTTCCTTGTTTTCTTTATCAAGGACATTGAATGCGCCCCAGCGGCTTTCGGTTGATGGGATTGGGTGTTGTTTTTTCCAGTTGCCGTTGGCAAAGTTGTCGAAGTCGTCGCAGGCTTTGAAAGTGGTGTCCAGATCGGCCATGTTAAAGGCGGGAACCTTTATGGCGTTTTCTGCAGTCTGGCTGGCATTGCCGGTACTGTCTGCGTCGCCCTTTTTGGAGGAACTACCGGAGTTGCAGGCTGCCAATGTAACCATAGCCGCCAGCAACGGTAGTTTTACCGAATTGGTTTTGCTCATATATAAAACAGGTTTAGTATTTAAAGGTATGGAAAACGGGGCATCCTGCAGAAGGTGATTTTTATAAACGGTAATCTTTCCCCTACCGGTTAACGATCATTTCTTATAAATCTCTGAATAATTAGGTAGGTTTGTGTTAGCAAATTGAGATATTGATGACATTTGGGTTTAAATTGTACAGGATCACTACAGCCTTGTCGCTGGTTATTTCCGGGCTATTTACTTTTTCGCTTTTATCAAGCATACCTATGGTAGGGTTTAACTTTTTTTCGTTGTTATTTCTGGTGACTATCGGGGCATGTTTTGTCCATAGTATTCTATCGATATATTTTCAACGACACCTGATGATGCCGGAAATTCCGATGAAGAATAATTTCCCGAAGCGATTGAAGAGGGCCGGTATAGTTGGGCTGGTAGGTGTATTTCTGCTGGTTTTTGCCGGAATACTAATGTTATTGGTATCCAGGGAGCAAATGACCGAGATCGTTGCCATGCAGCCACCAGAGCAACGGGAACGCGTAAGTTATGATATGGTGAAAACATTAGGTACTGTACTGTTCCTGACAGGAGTTTTATTTACAATCAACATAGACCTGTCGTTCCGTTTTCTGAAAGAGTGGCGGCAGCAGAACGGCGATGGGCATAACGTGGATTAAATGCAGGTTATGGAAAAGCATGACATTACAAGCAGGGAAGATATAGAAACGCTGGTGAATAGTTTTTATGACCAGGTAAAAGTGGATGATGTGATCGGGTTTATCTTCAACGATATAGCGAAGGTAGACTGGAGCAAGCATCTGCCGGTGATGTATAATTTCTGGGAAGGTCTGTTGCTGGACACCGGTAGTTACAATGGGCATGTAATGGCGCCACATTTCAGGGTCAATAAACTTATCCCTTTGGAAGCTGCGCATTTCAACCGTTGGTTGCAGCTATTTGAGGCCACCGTGAACAGTTTGTTCAGCGGAGAAAAAGCAACACTGGCAATTACCCGGGCGCGGTCGATCAGGCAGATAATGGCATTTAAAATGGACCAGGTCAACCGTCGGGATGATGGGGAGAAAAAGATTCCGCTCGTTAACCCGGGCAATAACCATTAAACACAGCTGAGTATGCAACCATTAGCGGAGCGGTTAAGGCCGGTGAACCTGGACGAACTTGTTGGCCAGGAGCATCTTACCGGTAAGGAAAGTATTCTGAGAAAGGCAATAGAAACAGGAAAGATTCCCTCTATGATCCTGTGGGGCCCGCCAGGCGTAGGTAAAACCACCATTGCTAATATTATTGCACATACATTACAGGTTCCTTTCTATACGCTCAGTGCAATTTCTGCAGGAGTAAAGGAGGTCAGGGAAGTGATAGAAATGGCTAAAAGACAGCGGCATGCTGTATTGTTCATTGATGAGATCCACCGGTTCAACAAATCCCAGCAGGATGCGTTGCTCGGCGCTGTAGAGAAGGGGATTATTACCCTTATTGGTGCCACTACGGAGAATCCTTCTTTTGAGGTGAATGCAGCGGTGCTTTCCAGAAGCCAGGTATATGTACTGAAGCCGCTGGGCAACGAGCAGCTGATGCAGTTATTGCAGCAGGCAATGGAACGCGACGAATGGCTGCGGAGTAAAAACATCGTCCTGCAGGAAACCGAAGCCATGTTTAATATTTCAGGCGGTGATGCGCGTAAGTTGCTGAACCTGTTTGAACTGGTGGTGAGTACGTTGCAGGAAGATCCTGTGGTGATTACTGATCAGAAGGTAATGGATATTGCGCAACAGCGTGTAGCCATTTACGATAAAAGCGGCGAGCAACATTATGACATTATATCTGCCTTCATTAAATCCATCAGGGGAAGTGACCCTAATGCAGCAGTATACTGGCTGGCAAGGATGATAGAAGGTGGTGAGGATGTGAAATTCATTGCCCGCAGGCTGGTTATACTGGCTTCTGAGGATATCGGCAATGCTAACCCTAATGCGCTGTTACTGGCCACCAGCTGTTTTCAGGCGGTGAACCTGATCGGTTACCCCGAATCGAGGATCATTTTATCCCAGTGTGTAACTTACCTTGCCTCTTCAGCCAAGAGTAATGCAGCATATATGGCCATCAACAGTGCGCAGGGAATGGTGGCTAAAACAGGTGATCTGCCTGTACCTATGCATATCAGGAACGCCCCTACGAAATTGATGAAGGAGATGGGATACAGCAAGGGATATGCTTATGCGCATGACTATGAAAATAATTTCGTGACGCAGGAATTCCTGCCGGATGCCATCCAGGGTACAAAGTTCTATGATCCCGGGAAAAACGCCAGGGAAGATGAATTGCGCCGGTACCTGAAGAACCTGTGGAAGGAAAAATACAACTACTGATTATTTATTCTGATCCCGCTCTTTGTTGAGGATCTCAAAAATTTGTTCGATTCGTTCTCCGTTTTCATCCACGAGTGTGATGGTGTGTTTCCCTACAGCAGGGTGCAGTGCCATTTGGTGAAACTCGACCGTAGTACCGATAAAGTTATTATCGAGATGCCAGAATATTTTAGCCGCGCTGTTGCGATGAGTGGCTGTAAATATCGTCTGGCCTGGCTTTCCGTCGATTTCAATCGGTACAAATATCCGGGCATTGGGCCTTGGATAGATCAGCTCCATGGGGGCTTTATCCTGTCCGAGTGAGGCGAGGCAGTCTGGTTTATAAGGAGGCAGCGGCTTGTAGGAGTTTTTGCCGCGGTAATAAAATTCCTGAGACGGTGGCAGAATGAACCAGGACCGGTGCTGCATGAACTGTGGCGACTCACAGCTTTCAGTTACCCGCCACTGCCCGGTTCTGTCGAGATGGATCAATTGATGATAAGGGCACACACCGGCTCTGATGCCGGCGAGAGGAACCAATATCGAATCTTTTTCTTCACATAGTTCCGTAGCGCGGAAGCCACTTTTACGGCATACCTCAATCTTTGTGAGTTTGGAGTAAGGTGTATTGAACCAGCCGCCAGTGCGAAGCAGCCGGAATACATCGAACATGATGGGTGCGGCTGTTGCCACACCAAGCAGGCCCGGACGGCCTTCACCGTCGGCGTTACCCACCCATACCCCTACTACATATTGCGGGGTGAGGCCGATGGCCCATCCATCGCGGAAGCCGAAGCTGGTACCTGTTTTCCAGGCAATGCGCTGGGAAGAGGAGAATTGCTGCCATAGCAGTTCTTCTCCTGGGCGCATTACTTCTGTCATGGCTTCAAATGCGTACCAGATGGAGCCTGCATCGAGGATTCCATCTTTGCTCAGGCCATGGCCGGAGGGGCGTTGTATATTGAGCCGGTAGTTAGCCGGATGGATATCTGCAGGGTTGTATTTGCCGTTATATTGATCCAGGTGAATCAGCGTGCGGGCAAGGCTGGCATACATGCCGCACATTTCCCAGAGCGTGGTTTCACCGCCGCCGAGGATCAGGGAAAGTCCGTAATGGTCCGCAGGCCTGTTCAGCGTAGTGATGCCAAGCTTCTGAAGCAGGGTATGGAAGCGTTCGTACCTGTACTGTTGAAGCATGCGTACTGCGGGGATATTGAGCGACCGGGCAAGCGCACGGGAAGCAGGTACAGCGCCATCGTAGCCGAGATCGAAGTTCTGGGGCGAGTATCCGGCTATCTGCGTAGGGATATCCGGGATGAGTGTGTTGGGAAGGATCAACCCGTCGTTGAGCATGGCGGCATATAATATGGGTTTCAGCGTGCTGCCCGGGCTTCTTCGCGCCTGTATGATATCGACATGACTTTCCAGTTCGGGATCCGAAGGATTATAGATATTTCCGACATACGCCAATGTATTGCCGGTTTCTACATCCAGTACCAATACGGCGGCATTGTTAATAGCGTTTGCCTTATAAATGTTATGATATCTTTCAGCGATAGCGGTAGCGTTTCGCTGAAGATCCGCTACAACAGTGCTTTTGATTCTGGTGAGGCCTGAAGGGTGCTGCAGGTAGTCGCGGCGAAACAGATCCAGCAGATGCGGTGCATCCTGTGGCAGCGGCATCGGCTGATTGGGTAGTGGCTCCAGCTTTGAAAGCTGGCAGGTAATACTATCGATCGTATGCTGATGATACAGCCTGTCAAGCAGCTGATTACGTTTATTCATTAACGTTACCCTGTTTCTTCCCGGATGTACAAGTGCAGGGCTATTGGGTAATACAGCCAGTGCCGCCATTTCTCCCCACGACAGCAAATCGGCTCTGCGGCCGTAATACCTCCAGGCAGCTGCTTCGAGGCCAACCACGTTGCCACCGAAAGGAGCATTGGCCGCGTAAAGGGCGATGATCTTTTTCTTGGAGGCGGCGAATTCCAGCCTGGTGGCCAGTACTGCTTCTACTATTTTCTGCCAGAAATTGCGTGGCTGGTTACGGGAGAGCCGGATTACCTGCATGGTAAGTGTACTGCCTCCACTCACAACTTTTCTGCCGCGGATATTCTGTCTTACTGCTCTGCTGAGCGCCAACGGATCAATGCCCCAGTGGTAGAAAAAACGTTTGTCTTCATAGGCAACAATGCACTTCGCAAATTTCTCCGGAACATGCGGATTATAAGGAAACCGCCATTGGCCATCCGGGGCTATACTGGCATTCAACAGATCGCCGTTGCTGTCTTCCAGTACATAGGAAGTAGCTGCGGTGAAAAGTTGTCTGGGTAAACAAAAATAATAGGCGATAAGAAGTATAGTTATAGCAGTCAGCCACCACTTTTTCCTAAGGCACCATTGTTTGAATGTATCTAGCTTCATCAGGGAGATCCGGAATAACTTTTATGCGGTCAAAGATAGCGTTAACTTATTGTTTTGAGTTGTTCATTGGCAGAATAATGGTTGCAGTGCGTAATGAATGAGAATGGATATGGTGGGTAATTGTTTTGGGGGTTCTTTTGCAGGATAGTTTTTTCATCATGTTAATCTATAAAAAATCAAAGGTTATGAGAAATCAATTTACAGAAATTGTAAAGCTTATCCGGCAAACATTGTCAACTGAGAAATTATTATTTATTGATAACCAGGGGAATATAATTGTGCCATCATTGATGGCACAATTTGCAGATATCCGCAATGCTATTTCAGCAAGGATAGCGCAATCTTCGGAGAACAGGTTACAATTTTGTAACTTTATATCAAATAGTTGGTTTATGGATATTCTTATTGATTTCGATGGCATTAATGATTCTTCTAAAAAAGAATGGTTACTCCAGACCCTGAAACTAATGGGAATTCGTTTTCAGGAAATAGAAAAGCCTCAAACTCAGGAAGAGTACAACCAGGAGCTGGAGGAAGGAGAAGAAGAAATCCTGAAGGGCAACTTTGTTACCCATGAACAACTACTCAAACGGATGACAAAAAAATGGAAATAATATGGACCCTCAAAGCCGTAGCACAATTAGAGAAGGTCATTGATTATATCCAACAGGATTCTCCCATGGGTGCCCAAAAAATATATTTAATAATTGTTGACCTTGTAGAAAAAGCGGCCCAACAACCGGAAAGATTTCCTGTTGATAAATACAAAGAGAACAATGACGGAAGCTGGCGGGCTTTTGAAAAATATCATTATAGAGTCTCCTACCGTATTACGCAAACTGCTATTCATATCGTTCGTATTCGCCATACCAGCCAGTCTCCTTTGCAATATTAACAGATCTAAGCATACCATGCTATTAACAAAATGCAGCGAAGATTACCAGTAAATCTCCGCTGCATTTTGCTAAAAGCTGATTGTTAATAACTACTTCACCACTTCCACCCATCTGCCAGGCTGAAACGCACGTATCGTATTATCATACATCGCTTCACAAGACACCGCAGGCAGGTAATACCGCCCCAGATACGCTGCATTCAGCAATACATTGTAGGTACGTTTCTTATTCTCTTCTACATTGAAATAAGTATACACCCTGTCGTCACGTATGTCCATATACGTAGCAGGCGATGAATGGAACGCGCTGTCGTTGCCCATCAGGCGGGTGTTGAGTATTTCCCAGCCAGACGGGAAGATCTGCGACAATGCCATCTGTTCATAGTAACCACGTTTTCCGGGATTGGTAATGGTAACAGTAGCCATGAAATCGGTGCCCTGTTTGAGGGTAGCCGGATCCACAGGTTTGCCCTCACGGGTGCTGTAGCTGATCTGTAATCCGAGTATTTCAGGATTGTTGCTGGCAACTGGCTCCTGGCCTGCCTCCGGTTGTCCCTGAAGTATGAGGCGTACATACAGCACATTTTGACCGTTATTCTGGATGTTGATATTACCACCGCTTCCGTTGAAGGTAACAGGGATCTGTGTTACGAATGATTGTCCGCTTACATTTCCTTTCACGCCATTCAATGTGTAGCTGAAGCTCATCTTGCTGCCGCCTTTGTTGTTACCGCAGTATTTGGCAATAGCGATAAGAGAATAGGCGGTCGTTTGTGTGCTGTACCACTGATCGCCCTGCGAGAGTTGCGCGGCAATCTGTTTCACCATTTCGTTGGCGCGTGTCCGTTGTCCGAGTATGGTCAGTGTTTCGAGTATCATGGCTCTGTCGCGCAAATCGGAGCCAAAGGTACCACTCAGCTGATTGTATGCTTTTACTTCTGTAGGAAGATTTTGTACCAGGGAGTTAGCCACTTCCGGTTGGCCAGCCAGTTTGTAAGCTGCTGCCAGTCGCCATTTAGCGGGTACAGAAAGGTATTTGAATTCCTTGAGCCTGTTCATGGCGCCCAGTTCCGGCGATTTAGCCAACGCCAGCAGGTACAGGCGGTAAGCCTGGGTCAGGTCGCTGCCGTAGAAGTTAAGTGTGCCTGGCGCCCAGGAACCTGCTTTATTCCGCTGGTATTTCTTCCATTGATCCAATAATCCGGGAGGTAACGTATAGCCCTGTGCCTGTGCTTCCACGAGGAAGTTACCGGCATAGTTGGTACCCCACTCATCGGCGTTACCTTCTCCGGGCCAGTAGCTGAAGCCACCGTCTGAGGTCTGGAAGCTCTTCAGACGATTGATACCGGCTTTAACATTGCGATCGATATCTGCCAGCTGGCTTTCTTTCAGATCCATCAGCTGGTTCAATACCAGTTGCGGGAACACGCCTGAAGTGGTTTGTTCTATACAGCCATGCGGATAAGAAATGAGGAAGTTGAGGCGTTTGGCCAGGTTTAACGATGGGATGGTGGATACTTCCAGCGTTCCTGTGTTGGTACCTGCCATGCCTACCGGACTAAAGGCCGATTGCCAGTTCCTGTTTCCTTCCAGTGTATTTTCTATGATGTTGGTGATAACCGGGTTAGGATTGCGAACATTCAGTTCTATATTCTCTTCTGCTTTTTCTGCTCCGCTGCTGGCGACCACTTTAATTTTAGCTACACCTGTTTGTGGTTTTACCTTTACGTCAAAGTATACCAGTTGTTCGCCTGGTTGTGAGAAGGTAACCGTTTTGGTTTGTTCTCCTACCACTTCCAGTAGCGGGCTGGTACTGAGTGTGACGCTGGCGCTGCGGATATTGGGTTCAAGGCCGAATACGGTAACCGGTAATTGTATGGTTTCTGTTGGACCTAATACACGTGGTGCCGTAGTCAGCAACATCAATGGTTTCTTTACTGCCACTGTTTTTTCTACGGAACCATATGCGCCCTCCTGGCCGGCTACTACCATGGCTTTTACTGATCCGATATAAGGCGGCAGTTTGAATTTATGCGTTTGCTTCTGCCCTGATTTCAGGTAGAATGGCCCCATGAATTTCACCACCGGTTTGAAGCGGTTGGCTTTGGCTGCGCCTGCATTCCGGTTCAGGCCTTCGTCACCACCTATGCTCAGGATGCGATCCATATCGGCGCCCCAGGCGCCTATTACGTAGTCGAAAAGATCCCAGGTTTTTACGCCTAATGCCTCCCTTGCATAGAAGGAGCTATGCGGATCAGGCGTCTTGAAGCGGGTCAGATCCAGCAGGCCTTCATCTACGATGGCGACGGTATAAGTCATTGCTTTACCGTTGCTTTCGCTTACGGTAAGACTGGCTTCTGTTTCGGGTTTCAGCTTATCAGCCATCGTAATCACCGGTTTCAGTATTGTGCCCGGATCTTCGATGGAGATAGGGATGGTACCATACATGCGGATCGGAAGATCGTTGAGCGTTTGCGCATGAGGTTGAAGCAAACTAACGTTGACGTATATATTAGGCGCCATGTTCTTCTCTGCCTTGAAGCGGAAGGTAGTCTGCCCCTGTTTGGTGGTAATCCAGTAAGATTTCAGAATCCTGCTGCCCGATTCAATACTGATCAGGCCCCGGCCACCTTCGCTGCTGGGGATAGTGAGATTGATGTCGTCTCCTGTTTTATAGGTTTGTTTATCAGAAGTGAATACCAGCATGGCTGCTTCGGCAGGGTTTTCTTTCTGCATACGCTCTGCCCATCCCGGCCAGTCTACATATACCGCCTTTCCGGCTGTATGTCCGCTCTGCAGGTCTTTTACACGGATCAGATAGCGGCCCCAGTCCGGAGAATTGATCCGGAGGTTCCATTTACCTTTACCGTCCTGCAGGGTAACGGTTTCCTTGCTCAGCATCTGGTTGTAGCTGTCTTGCGTGAAATTGGAGAATTCATCTCCTTCACCTTCATCCCACCACCATCTCCACCGGATCTTGTACAACTCTACCTGCACGTCGCGGGTGCCGCGGGTGAGATTGCCATTGTCGTCTACATCTACCAAATCAATACTATGTGCCTGATCTGTCAGTAACATACCGGTAGTCCGGTCGCCGGTGGGAAGCCGCAAGCCAACATAAGAGGTGAACGGATTGTAAGGCATAGAAAAATGAGCTATGCTGAAATCTCCACCCGGTTCAAATACTTTTACTTCGAAATTCGCTTTCAGTTGCCCGGGGGCCAGTTTACCCAGCTGTATATCAGCATTCACCGGTGCCGCACCATTATCGTTCAGCGGACCATCGAAGATGGTTTTGTTTTCTGCTTCGAAATGGGTTACCGGATCATCGAATGAATAGCCCTGGAAGTTTTTGAAACCGGTTTGCTGTGCAGTCAATGATACATCCACTTTGGCTTTCAGATGTTGGGCTGTAGCGCCAAACAGCCACATAGCGGAAAGGGTGCCACTGGTATTTCCTTTCGACAGTGTCTGAGAAGTACCGAAGTCCATTTTGATCTTCAGACGGTTGGGTTTTACCGTTTCTATGCGCACATTCTTCTGGAAGGTGGCGCCGCCTACTTTAACTTTGGCTACCCAGTTACCGGTAGGGTCGTCCGGGTTAGTAGCAGTAGTGAAGCTGTAGAAACCGTTCATTCCCTGATGCTGGTTAATGCGTTTATACAGCTGTCCTTTCGGGTTAAATAACTCCAGTGAAACCGGGTGATCCGCTGGCAGTTTTTGTGCTTTATCTTCCAGTATAAAAGTCAGGTAGATGGAATCGCCAGGCCGCCACACGCCACGTTCTCCGTAGAGGAAGCCTTTGATACCATTTTGTATTTCTTCTCCTTTAACATCGAAGCGGCTTAATGGTAGCGAGCTGCCGTCGTCGAGTTTGAGATAGCCTCTTTCATTTTCCCGTTTAGCGATAAGCAGGTAAGGCTTGCGTTTCAGCTCAAAGCTGGCGAGCCCTTCCCCATCGCTTTTAGTTTTATAGATCACCTGGTTCTGATAATCCAGCAGCTCCAGTTCTACGCCTATCATCGGTTTGGTATCCCGTATATCCGTTACCGCTACGAGCATGCTGTTGTCGTTACCACGTTTGGCAATCAGACCGATGTTGGAAGAAATGATATTGCGCGAAGCCCACTTGTCTTTGCTGTAGTAGGAATTTGAGCAGGCATCATTACGTTGATCCCAGTTGTAACCGAACGGGTAGTAGCTGTCGTAACGCTGCCAGAAAGCGTCGTCTTCATCGATTTTATCGTTTCCGTAATATTCTCCGTCGTCGTCTCCTGCATATCTTCTATCCTCATCCTTGCTGGTGCTGTCGGCGGTACAGGCGGTGAGCGCATAGGCCTTCCGGAAGCCAATGGTAACACGGTAAATAGCGCCGGGCTCAGTTCGGAGTAGTTTGTCAAGATCCAGGAAGAAACGATTTTTCTTATGCAGGTTCACAGATTTATCTGTATCGAGGCGGATGGTTTTTTCCACAACAGGTTTCGCCACTCTTCTCAATTCCTGGTTTCCATCGAGGTTATTCTGCTGAAGGTATTGCGGTACATTGTTTTCGTAAATTTTGATAATGGAGACGTCTACCGCATTGAGGTTCACCGCTTCAAACGGCATAACGAGTTTATTGCTCTGAGGCAGAATCACGCCTTTGCCGGGAATGCTGACAGAAGGCATGGTATTCTCGAAATTGACGTTGGCGCTGAAGGCTTTTCCGAGACGTTTGTCGGTAATGTTAATAACGCCTTCGTTTACAATCACATTGTAATTACCTTCGAGCCGGAGCGGGGCATACACTTTTACTTCGCTGCCATCAATGGTGTAGCGCAGATCGCTTTGTCCTCCGATACCTATCAGGCCTTCCAATGTTTGCGCCGCACTTACAGGATCAGAGAACTGAACCAGCAGGTGCTGTTCCGGATCCGACATGGCTTTCACATCCAGTACTTTGAAGTCGCCTACAGCGGGTACTTCGATGGTTTTCTTGCCGGCGTTATCCACTTTGAGTGAAGCGCCGTTCCAGGTCAGTTCCAGGTTACGGGCAGTATTTCCACGCTCTATATTGGCAATGGTAAAGCGGGAAGTTTTCTCAGCGGCATTGTGTTGCCAGGTGACTGGCAGATTTTTGCCGGCGTATTGAGCAGATAATATTTTTTCAATGGATTGAGGTGCTTCTGCATCGGCGGTATAAATCACACCAGTAAAGGTCATGCGGTCCAGCGTGCTGTTGGAGCTGGCTTTCAGGCCGTTATCTTCCAGTGAAAAAGAAGGTTTGATGACTTTAAACTGGAAATCGAACGACTTGAGATCTTTCGGAACATCCAGTATTTTTCCCAGTTTAAAGGATGCATCGTAGGTTTTGCCGGGTTGCAGGTTTTCATCCGGTCTGAATTCGATGGTAGTGGCATCTACCCAGTAGGCTTTTCCTTTTACGGAAGGGGAAAAATCGAATACCTCTTTCTCGAGTGGCTCATTCTGGGTATGAGTCACGTTGGTTTGAGAAGTGAGGTGAACACGGATGGCGCTTTGTTTGGAAATGATACCGGCAGTGTAGGATTCAATATACCTGGCAAATTCCGGGTTCATTTCTTTACGCGTGGTGCGGCAACCACAAATTACAATGAGGGCAGCGAGGACACAAGACAATGCTGCTACAACACTAAATCGTTTTGTTGGGTGCATCAGGTAAGCAGATTAGGGTGATAACTAGGTGCGAATGTCGGGAATTTTCCTTACCCGGTCTAATCCCGGGTAAGAAAAAATCGTTACTGTTGCACCAGTCAGCCGCTTTCTACACCATTTCACCTTTATTCAGCCGGATGAACTGATTAACACAATCCGGCAATTCTTCCTCGTAATGGGTGACGAATATGACGGTTACGGATATATGTTCACACAGTTGTTCAATCACTTTTTTGAAGTGCATCTTTTGGTAGGAATCGAGGCCCTGACAGGGCTCATCAAAGATGAGCAAAGGAGGATTTTTTACCAGTGCGCGCGCCAGCAAAGTAAGGCGCTGCGTGCTTTCGGATACCTGCCTGAAAGGAGTGCCGGCATATGCGGCGATATTGAGGATATCCAGCCAGTCGCGGGCAGTTTGCTGCTGAGCAGGAGTTACCGGCCTAGGTGTACCAATAACATCTGAGAAACCGGAGCATACCACCTGCAGACAATTATCGCGGGAAGTAAAATACTGATGTAGTTCAGGGGAAACGAATCCGATTTTCTTCTTGATATCCCATATACTTTCCCCGGTACCCCGGCGCCGGTCGAACAGCCACAATTTATTGGCATATGCCTGTGGGTTATCGCCATTAATAAGGCTGAGCAATGTTGATTTACCCGCGCCATTTGGCCCGAGCAGCGCCCATTTATCATTCGGTTTTACTATCCAGTTAATGCCGTTCAGGATTGTATTTTCTCCATACCTGATCCGTATATCTTCCATGCGCACGATTGTTTCAAACTGGTTGTCGGGCCGGTGTTGTACAAGGGTGGCTATCTTGTCAGCTTCCATTGGCGGAAGCTCTATGGCAGTGGGTTCAGGCAATGGCAGCTGAATGAATTCGCTACGTGTATACTTACCAGTTATAACGCCGTTGTCCAGGGTAAGTACGTGGGTAATATGTTCGGGTATTTCATGCGGTGATGTAGCCAGCAATACGGTAGAACCACCACTGATCAGCTCATTGATCATATTGCTGAAGTCTTTCCTGGCCTGTACATCCAGTCCGATGTATGGATTGTCGAGCATGAGTAACTGTGGCTGCTGCATGAGTGCGCGGGCAATCATCACCCGCCGTGTTTCTCCATTCGACAATTTAATCAGGCGTTTTTCCATTAGCGGCGTGATCCGCAATGGTTGCAACAAAGGCGGTATTTCGTTTATCTCCAGATATTCCTTTACTGTCGGGGAATTATCGGCGTCCATACTATTGAACCGTTGCTGATAATAGAAGTCGGTAGTAGTATTGGAGAGATTGCGGAATGTATGATGGTGGCCTACCATCGCTATCAGATGGCGGTAGTTGAACCAGGGATCGGTAATGGTGTGAGTACGACACCATTCATCGTAAAAATGGTAGCGGATACTGCCGTTAATAACATTAAACTTACCGAGTATAGTGTTCAGCAGGGCCGTTTTTCCGGAGCCACTGGGGCCGGTGATGGCCCATTGCTCACCTTCGTTGATCTGCCAGCTGAGGGCATTGAAAATTGTTTTATCGAGATACCTTGCAGTAATGTGTTCCACGGTGAGGAACGGTGTTAGCTGTTCTGTCATAATCTGAACGATTGAGCTAAAGATTCGTCTGTCGCCTATAAAAATAACAGGATTATTGAAAGCATCCGTTATTTTTATGATAAAGAAAGTTTGAGACTATGGAATGGAAGATAAAATCATTTGATGAGTTGACTCCGGCAGAATTGTACGCCATCCTGCAGCTGAGAGCCGAAGTTTTTGTAGTGGAGCAGCAATGTGTTTATCAGGATATGGATGATGCTGACCAACGGGGCCTGCATTTAATGGGAATGAGCGACAGTGGACGTTTGCAGGCCTATACCCGTCTTTTCGGGCCAGGCATTAAATATGAAGAGGCTTCCATAGGAAGAGTGGTTACTTCTCCATTGGCCAGAGGAAAAGGCGCCGGGCGGGAGTTGATGGAACGTTCCATTGCTGCAGTAAAAGAACATTTCGGTGCCATTCCCATCAAAATAAGTGCTCAACAATATTTACAAAAATTCTATCAATCGCTGGGTTTTGAGCAAACCAGCGACATGTACCTGGAAGACGGGATACCACATATTGAAATGAGAAAAGCCTGATGAAAAGGCTATAGCTACTTCTTCGGAATTTTCTTCGTTTTTTCCTTTATCTCCGGTTGTTTTTCCTTGATCCTGTAGAAGGGAATTACATAGGAAATAGTGTACTGTACGTCGAATGCCGAGCGCTTGGAGCCAGATCCGAAGCCCGGGATGGTTAGTGGCGTCATATCCGGATTCTTTACATTGTTGATCAGTATCCTTTCGCGGATATTCCATCCCATGAAAAAGTTTTTCAGCACTTCCGCTTTCAGGCCAACCACCAGTTCTATCCAATGCGCATTGACATTGGTTTTGGGAATACTCCCTGTCAGGTGGTCGCCCCAATAAGTGTTTCTGATCGCGTAGGTGGGAACGGAGTAATTAAAATGGGAAAACCCGTAGCGGATACCGCCGTAAAACATGTTCCGTTCAGAGTGGTACTGCCGTTTCAGGAAGTTGTAATCCACCCCCAATGTAACGAACATACCATTGCCTTTATAAGTGTAGTTACTATCGGAATGGGGCGTGTTAGCATATCCTGTCTCGAAAGCAGCATAAAGATTACCGTTGATACGGGCATCTGCTACAACCGTCACTTCTTTCCTGTATGGATAATAGATGGCGGAAACAATGCGGCTAAGGTCCAACCCTACCCGGATCCCTCCGGGAACGTACCAGGTACTGTCTTTATGCGGTGGCACGACGGCTTTCTTAGCAGTATCCGCCTTTGCCATGTGTATGGTATCAGCTTTAACGGCTTTAGGATGAGTAGTATCTGCTTTGATCGCTGCCGGCTTATTTTGGGCTGTAGCAGCGATACCGGACAAGATACTAGTTGCTATTAAAGAAAAATAAATAAAGATGCGTGTCATTACTGCTTGTTACAGACTTATTATAAATCACAACAGAATCGATCGTATGCCTGGTAGCGATAACAGTATCCAGGTTGAAATAGGTGCCGAATCCGCAGCCAGGTGAAATAAAATGTTTGGTACGTTTATACCTGAACGTTATCGTATCTGCAACGAGGGCAGAATCGACTTTCAGGTAAAACCGGCTACTATCATCCATCGGAGACAGCTGGAAGAATATATCTCCCAGCGGCAGATTTTTGTAGATAGTATCCCTGCCGAGCGCGCAGGCGGTTACCTTGGGCATAATGGTATCCCTTACAATTCCTGCGGTATCGCGCCGGAAATGTGTGTGCAGGTCGTTACGCAACGACTGATCGCATATTTTGGTTTCATTTTCACAGGCAAAGATGCCGATAACAATGAAACAGGCGATGAATATCTGATATATGCTTTTCATTACTTGTTTACAGTTGGCAAGATATTAAATTCCCAGCTCCTTTTTGAGGAATCGGGCAGTATGGCTGTCTTTGCAGGTACTCACCTGTTCCGGTGTTCCGCTGCATAAAATAGTACCACCGCCCTGGCCTCCTTCGGGGCCCAGGTCTATAATATGATCGGCCATTTTTATTACGTCCAGGTTATGTTCGATTACCAGCACGGTGTTTCCCCTGTCCGTCAGTTTATTCAGCACTTTCAATAGCAGCTGTATATCCTGGAAATGAAGGCCGGTAGTGGGTTCATCGAGTATATAGATGGTTTTACCGGTATCTTTTTTGGAAAGTTCGGTAGCCAGTTTTACCCGCTGTGCTTCTCCACCGGAGAGGGTTACGGCCGACTGACCGAGGGTAATATATCCCAGGCCTACATCCTGCAGTGTTTTTATTTTACGGTAAATCCAGGGTACCGGCTGGAAGAATTCCACCGCTTCATCAACGGTCATGTCCAATACATCGGAAATAGACTTGCCTTTATAACGGATTTCGAGTGTTTCGCGATTGTAGCGGCGGCCATTGCATTTTTCGCAGTGTACGTATACATCCGGCAGGAAGTTCATTTCGATGACGCGCATACCACCGCCTTCGCAAACGTCGCAGCGGCCGGTTTTTACGTTAAATGAGAAGCGGCCGGCATTGTAGCCCCTGATCTTTGCTTCAGGAACGGATGCAAACAGGGTTCTGATATCGGTGAAGAAACCACAGTAGGTAGCCGGGTTACTGCGGGGAGTGCGGCCAATGGGCGACTGGTCTATTTCAATCACCTTATCTATAAACTCCAGGCCCTTGATGCTTTTATAAGGCATGGGTACCATTTTGGAGTCATAGGCATGTTTAGAAAGAATAGGATACAGTGTTTCATTGATCAGCGTGGATTTACCACTGCCGGAAACACCGGTAACACAGGTGAATGTACCAAGAGGTAGTTTCAGGTTTACATTTTTCAGGTTGTTGCCGGAAGCGCCTTTCAGCTCCAGGAAATTGCCATTGCCTTTACGGCGGGCGGGAATTTCCGAGGCTGTTTCGCCGTTCAGGTATCCTGCAGTAGGCGTATGCAGTTTGAGGATCTGGCCGGGTGTACCCTGGGCCACGATCTGTCCTCCGTGCACACCGGCACCCGGGCCGATATCTACAAGGTGATCGGCATGCAGCATGATGTCTTTATCATGCTCAACAACGATCACGGTATTGCCCATTTCTTTCAGGTTACGGAGGGCGTCGATCAATTGCATATTATCCCGTTGATGCAGCCCGATGCTGGGCTCATCGAGGATGTAGGTGATTCCCATCAGCTGCGATCCGATCTGGGTGGCCAGCCGGATACGCTGCGATTCCCCGCCACTGAGCGAACGCGTAGGACGGTTCAGCGTGAGGTAGGTCAGGCCTACATTCAGCAGGAACCGGAGCCGCTCGCGAATTTCTTTCAGGATATCCTTCGCAATGGCATTCTGTTTTTTCTCCAGTCTGTCTTCAATATTATCAAACCAGGCCAGGAGCTTGTCGAGATCCATGTTGCCGAGTTCGGAAATATTTTTGCCATCCACTCTGAAATACAGGCTCTCCTTTTTCAGACGTGCGCCGTTACATTCCGGGCAGGTGCTCAGCTTCATGAAGCCTTCGGCCCAGCTCCGCACGTAGTCGGAGGAGGTATCATTGAAATAACGCCGTACCATATTCACAACGCCTTCGTACTCTGTGGCGTATTCGGTAGTACTGCCATTATTTTCTCCGAATTCCATATCCACTTCCAGTTTTCCGTTCTCATCTCCGAACAATAACACATTGAGTGCTTTTTGCGGAATGCTGGAAATAGGGGCGGTTAAGGAAAATTTGTACTTTTTGGCGAGTTGTTGTACCTGTTTGAAGGTAAAGGTATCGCGGGCTTCTCCCAGTGGTTTCAGACCGCCATCGTTGATGGAAGCGTTGTAATCAGGGATTACTTCGTCCATATCGATCTGGTATATTGTTCCCAGCCCTTTACAACGGGGGCAGGCGCCATAGGGAGAGTTGAATGAGAAGGTATTCGGACTGGGCTCTTCATAGGAAAGGCCGGTTTCCTCACACATCAGCTGTTTGCTGTACTGACTTACCTTGTTGGTATCATTGTCCATGATGAACAGCAGGCCTTTCCCGGTGGTGAGGGCCTTCTGTACGCTCTGGCTGATACGGGTGCGTGCATCTTCCTGTACCTGAATGCGATCTATTACCAGTTCTATATCGTGGATCTTGTAACGATCCACCTGCATTCTTTCTTTCAGGTCCAGTATCTCTCCATCTACCCGTACTTTCAGGTAGCCCTGTTTGCGAACCTGTTCAAACAATTCCCGGTAATGGCCTTTACGCCCGCGTATCAGCGGGGCAAGGATGGCCAGTTTTTTGTTTTTGTAGTTTTTGAACAGATGTTCCAGTATCTCCTCTTCGGAGAAACGGGTCATTGGTTTGTTGGTATTGTAGGAATATGCAGTTCCCGCGCGGGCATAGAGCAGGCGCAGGAAATCGTATATTTCGGTGATGGTGCCAACAGTAGACCTCGGGTTTTTGTTGGTCGTTTTTTGTTCTATGGAGATCACTGGCGACAGCCCGGTGATTTTATCTACATCCGGTCTTTCCATATCGCCGATAAACTGACGGGCGTAGGCGGAAAAACTTTCCATATACCGGCGTTGTCCTTCCGCATAAACGGTATCGAATGCAAGTGATGATTTGCCACTGCCACTGATTCCGGTGATCACTACCAGTTTATTTTTGGGCAACTGAAGATCCAGGTTTTTCAGGTTATGCTCCCGTGCGCCAAAGATGGCTATTTGTTCGTCTGCCGGGGCTTCTGCCAGGGGAGCAGCGGGTACATTCTCTTTTTTCTTTGCCATAAGATTAAACCACTAAGTTAGCAAAAATAGGGATTAGCCATTAGCTTTTAGCTTTAAGAAAAATGCAACGGAGATTAACATATTGTATGCTAATCTCCGTTGCATTTTTCTTAAAGCTAAAAGCTAATGGCTGGTAGCTATTTCTGATATTTTCTGAATACTACGATGGCGTTATGGCCTCCGAAACCGAAGGTATTGCTCATGGCAATATTTACGGTTCGTGATTGTGCTTTACCAAGGGTCAGGTTCAGATTGGTGGGAATACCTTCGCCCAGCACGGTAGTGTTGATGGTAGGGGGCACAATATCTTCCTGAGTAGCCTTAATACAGGCAATGGCTTCAATAGCACCGGCAGCTCCAAGCAGGTGGCCTGTCATGGATTTGGTAGCACTGATGTTGAGTTTATCAGCCTGATCGCCAAATGCAGTTGCAATAGCTTTCAGTTCGCTGAGATCTCCAACTGGTGTAGAGGTAGTATGAGAGTTGATATAATCCACATCAGCAGTAGTGATACCGGCATCTTCCAGAGCCTGTTCCATACCCAGGCGGGCACCCAGTCCTTCCGGATGTGTGGCCGTGAGATGGTAAGCATCGCAGGTCATTGCACCGCCGATCATTTCACCATAGATGGTAGCGCCTCTGGCGATAGCATGTTCATATTCTTCCAGGATGATAGCGCCAGCGCCTTCACCCATTACAAAACCATCGCGTTCTGTATCAAACGGGCGGGAAGCATGTTCCGGGTCGTCATTGCGGGTGGATAATGCTTTCAGTGCGTTAAAACCGGCAATACCAGCGCGGGTTACAGGAGCTTCAGAGCCCCCGGTTACGATCACGTTGGCTTTACCCAGGCGGATATAGTTAAAAGCATCCACCAGGGCGCTGGTAGAAGAAGCGCAGGCAGAAACTGTACAGAAGTTGATACCCATGAAACCGTATTTCATGGCTATCTGACCTGCTGCGATATCGCATATCAGTTTAGGAATGAAGAACGGATTAAATTTAGGAACGAAGTTAGCCTGGGCAAATTCCACGATCTGTTCTTCGAACGTAAGCATACCGCCGTTACCGGATGCCCAGATCACCCCGATCTTTGTTTTGTCGATGCCTTCTTTATCGAGACCGGCATCCAGCACTGCCTGATGGGCAGCGGCCATCGCGTACTGCGTGAAACAATCCATCTTACGGGCTTCCTTCTTTTCGATGTACTTCTCCACGTCGAAATTCTTCACTTCACAGGCAAACTTGGTTTTAAATTCTGTGGTGTCAAATTTCGTAATCGGACCGGCGCCACTCACACCTGCCTTCATATTGTTCCAAAATGAGTCTACATCATTCCCGATAGGTGTTAGTGCCCCCATACCGGTGACCACAACCCTTTTCAGTGTAACAGTACGCATATTTTTTACTTTAATAAAAAAAGTTAGAGCGCAAATTTAGTTACTTATTGTTATGAATAAGCATATTCATTAAGATAATATAACATAACTTTTAGGATTTCAGGTAGAATCCCTTTACCAGTGGGTGTTTTAGCCCACCGATGCCATGGTTCTGACACTATGTCTTATATTTTCTGTCCGCATTTTTGGTTAAAAATGAACAGAAAACAAGCAATGATAACCCTGGAAAATGCGCATGAGAGACGTTGAGCAGATCATCAGGCGGCTACAACTGCCTCCTGAACCGGCAGAACCGATATTTTCCGGGTCCGTTGTTTCAGGAAGGAAATAATTTCCGCGTCTGTCTGGAACCGATCGCCGATGTTCACAAAATTCTTTGCCAGCAGGTCGTACCGCTTGAACATCAGGTAAGCCCATACATGCAGGAAGTGGATACCATCAAATACGATCGCATCGTTGCTGATGTATTCGTCCAGCGTTTTCCTGAAGTAATGGGGATGTTCGGTCCAATGCATGCTGGGTTTCACATGATGACTGATATGATAGCCATCGTTCCAGCATTTGTGGTTGTATTTGGTGTTGATACAGGTAATACTGTTCTTATAGCAGTTATCCGGCTCCAGGTCGCATACAAAGGCATGCTGTGCCCAGTTGCCGACCATCATGATGATACGGGAAATAATAAACGGTAATATGAAAACCACGAAGGTGGCGGGGAAATTAATAAAAGACAGTCCCACACAGGCAGCCACGAAAAATAATTCTCCCCGTATCAGCTTTATCATCAACTTATTCCTTTTTTTACGGATATGATACCGGGCGGTATCATAGACGCCGAAGGTGACGAAGTTCCAGAGATAGAGCAGGAAACCCCGGAAAGAATCGCGCTGATAGTGCATGGTGCTGCTGTCATCTTCCGGCATATTGTTTTCCGGATGATGCATGCCGATATGATGGGAATAGTACGATTCCGGTGTTTGCCCGAACAGGGGCCCGATGGCCCAGGGTAAGTAGTTATTCCAGAATTGATATTTCTTTTCAAAGAAAGTACGGTGGCTGGTACAATGCAGCATCAGACCAAAGGGCCCTTTGAAGACTACGTTATTCAGGTATTGGTATATAATAGCTGCAGCCCACCAGATCCAGTTGTTCACCCCCGGGATATACATGAGAATAGCCAGCGGCCAGAGCGTGAAGGTGATTTGCGCCGTCAGGTGAACAAACGGAAGATCGCGTTCGTCACGGATCCAGCTTTTAAAAAGACGATCCAGCGCGGTTTCCTTCGTTGGCTTTACATAGACGGGATCTGTTAGTTGCGAAAAATACTTCATGAGCGTCAGTGTATAATAAAATGAAATCTACAGTTGCGAATTGTAGGTGTTGGCAATAAATTACCGCAAAAACGTATAACGCATTCCAACACGATATAGTATATATGTCGTATGGGTTCTCGGAAAGATAACCATTTTTTTCTTCTCCCGCAGTATTTACGGGTATTTTTGTAATTTCCGGTCGAAAGCATATCTGTCAGGGGGCATAATATCAGTGTATGTAATTGTCTTTTTGTGTGATAATGTTCCTGTAATACCAAGTTTAGTTTAGGCCAAAACCAATCACTATACATGAAGAGATTAACCCTTAAAGACGTCGCAAAACTAGCCGGAGTAGCACCTTCCACCGTTTCATTCGTGCTGAATGGAAAGGGGAAACAAATGCGTATACGCGATGAAGTAGCCACCCGGATTATGCAGGTGGCCGAGAAATCGGGCTATGAGCCTCACCGGATGGCTGTCAACCTCCGCACGGGGCAATCCAAGACGCTGGGGTTGATCGTGGAAAGCATTTCAGGCAGCTTTTTTGCCAGCCTGGCTAAAACCATCGAAACCGAGGCGGAGCGCAGAGGGTATAATGTGGTGTACTGCAGCACTGAAAACAACGCCCAGAAGGGGGCGGAGCTGATCCGTATGCTGGGCCGGCAGATGGTAGATGGCTACCTGATCACCCCGGCTCCGGGAATGGAAAAAGAAATCCAGCACCTGGTGCAGCAACACAAGCCTGTGGTGCTGATGGACAGCTACTTTCCATCTATCAAAACTCCCTACGTACTGATCAATAATTTTGACGGTGTGCAACAGGGGATGAAACACCTGATCGGAAGAGGATTTTCCAGGATCGCCTTCGTGATGGTGGATATAAAACTTATCCAGATTGAAGAACGGCTACGGGGCTATGTCACCGCTCTTAAAGACCATAAAATACCGGTAAGAAAGAAATATATTCTGCAACTGCAATACCACCGGCAACGGGAAGAATCGCTGAAAATGCTGCAAGATTTCCTGGAAGCTAATCCCGAGCTGGACGCCATCTTTTTTTCTACCAACTATCTCGGTATACTGGGGCTGGAAGCCATCGGGCGCTTAGGCCTGCGCATGCCGGACGATATTGCCGTGCTTTGTTTCGATGACCACGACATATTCCGGCTCTATCCTCCCGGAATATCTGTGATCGAGCAGCCTATCGAAGGGATCGCGAAAACAGCCATCGATCTGCTGATGCACCAGTTGGATAAAAACAGTACCCCGCTTAAAAAAGCCGCAGTCGAACTGCCCGGGAAATTTATCCTGAGAGGATCTGCCTGAGCATAATACCGTCTGTAAAAAAAGCAGGCGAGTGTATAAAATGCTGAAAAAATAGTTATACATTTAACACCTGCCTGTGGTGAGAAAAGGATTCGATAGAATCTTTTTTTTCTACAGACTTGCTAAATCGATTTTGCGAATTGTTTTATAATTTCTACACATGAAAAAAGTTGGACTGTTAGCAGCTGCTTTATTATGTCTGCATGGTGCTCAAAGCCAGACAGTTAATAAAGTTACTGAACCGGCGGACTGGGTGAACACCCTGATGGGCACTGACTCAAAAGGGAGCCTGTCGAATGGTAACACCTATCCCGCCATTGCCCTGCCCTGGGGCATGAATTTCTGGATGCCACAAACCGGTACGATGGGGAATGGCTGGGCTTATCAATATACTGCTGATAAGATCAGAGGATTCAAACAAACACACCAACCCTCTCCGTGGATTAACGACTATGGCCAGTTTGCTATTATGCCGGTAACGGGCAAAGTCAAATTCGATCAGAACAGCCGTGCCAGTTGGTTCTCTCACAAGTCAGAGGTAGCAAAACCTTACTACTACAGCGTTTACCTGGCCGACCCGGATGTGACCACTGAAATCACTCCCACGGAAAGAGCAGCGCAACTGCGGTTTACTTATCCTGCTACCGACAGCGCTTTCATTGTAGTAGATGCACTTGACAAAGGTTCCTATATTAAGATATTACCGGAAGAAAGAAAGATCATTGGTTATACTACCAAAAATAGTGGCGGTGTACCTGCTAATTTCAAAAATTACTTCATCATTACTTTCGATAAAGCCTTTACTGTAAGCGGTACCTGGCACGACTCCGTACTGGTGAGAGGCCAGTTGGAGTTGCAGGCCGATCATACCGGCGCGGTCGTAGGTTTTAAAACTGCGAAAGGTGAACGGGTAGGCATTAAAACAGCTTCTTCTTTCATCAGTTATGAGCAGGCCGAATTGAACCTGCAACGTGAAATCGGCAGCGATAACTTCGATGCTACCTGCAAAAAAGCGAAAGATATCTGGAACAAGGAACTGGGCCGCCTCGCTGTGGAAGGAGGTTCCAGCGAACAGGTGACTACGTTCTACTCTTCTCTGTACCGTGTATTACTGTTCCCCCGCAAGTTCTACGAGATCAATGCGAAAAATGAAGTAGTACACTACAGTCCATATAACGGTCAGGTATTACCTGGTTATATGTTCACCGACAACGGCTTCTGGGATACTTTCCGCGCGGTGCATCCTTTCTTTACGCTGATGTATCCTTCGCTCAGTGCACATATCATGGAAGGCCTGTCTAACGCTTATAACGAAAGCGGATGGCTGCCGGAATGGGCCAGCCCCGGGCATCGCGATTGCATGGTAGGCTCCAACTCTGCCTCCCTGATTGCTGATGCTTATCTGAAAGGTATCCGTGGTTATGACATCAATAACCTGTACAAGGCTATTCTGAAAAATACCGAGAATGAAGGCCCGCTTAGCTCCGTAGGCCGCCTCGGTGTAAAGTATTACAACAGCCTGGGATATATTCCGTACGATGTGAAGATCAACGAAAACGCTGCACGAACACTGGAATATGCCTACGACGATTTCACCATCTTCCAGCTTGCGAAAGCACTGAACAGGCCGAAGGAAGAAATCAAACGTTTCGAAAAACGTTCTCAGAACTATCGTAATCTTTTCGATCCGGAAACTAAACTGATGCGTGGCAAAAACAAGGATGGTAAGTTCCAGACGCCTTTCAACCCATTCAAATGGGGAGATGCCTTTACAGAAGGTAACAGCTGGCACTACACCTGGTCTGTATTCCACGATATACAGGGACTGAGCAACCTGATGGGCGGCCAGCAGGGCTTCATCCAGATGCTGGATTCTGTATTCAATATGCCACCGGTATTCGATGAAAGCTACTATGGTACTGTTATTCACGAAATACGCGAAATGCAGATCATGAACATGGGCCAGTATGCACATGGTAACCAGCCTATTCAGCACATGATCTACTTATATAATTATGCAGGCCAACCCTGGAAAGCTCAGTACTGGATCCGCCAGGTGATGAACCGCCTGTACAAGGCTACACCCGATGGATATTGCGGGGATGAAGACAATGGTCAAACCAGTGCCTGGTATGTGTTTTCTGCCATGGGCTTCTATCCTGTATGCCCTGGTACCCAACAGTATGTACTTGGTACGCCGCTGTTCTCCAAACTGACTATGACGCTGGAAGATGGTAAACAAATGGTGATCAACGCACCGGGTAACAGCGATGCTAACCTGTATGTACAAGGTGCTGCATTGAACGGACAGGCATACGATAAAAACTGGATCAGCCATCAGGATCTGCAGAAGGGCGGTACGCTGGAATTCAGAATGGGCGGCAATCCTGAGAAATCAAGAGGCAGCTCTCCGGCAGCATATCCGTATTCCTATTCTACAGCAAAATAGAATGGAATACCTGTAAAATATTTTCATTGTTCACTGATATATTTCATCCCGATTCTTCGGGATGTATTTAAACTACTGGCTACCAGCCTTCAATGGCTGGTAGCTTTTAAAAAATCTGCGTATGAGAAAATTGATGCTACCCTTATTGCTATTTGCCTGCCTTGCTGCATCCGCACAGGAAAATCTGATACAGTATGTAAAACCCATTACCGGTACACAGCGCATGGGACATACTTATCCCGGAGCCACTGTTCCCTTTGGAATGGTGCAGCTCAGTCCGGAAACAGATACCATTCCTTACGAAATGAATGGTAAGTATAATCCTGATGTGTATAAATATTGTGCAGGTTATCAGTATGAAGATAAAACCATCGTTGGTTTCAGCCACACTCACTTCAGTGGAACAGGTCATTCCGACCTGGGGGATTTCCTCATCATGCCAACGACAGGCAAACTGCAATTGAATCCCGGTACCGCCGATCACCCGGAAAATGGCTACCGGTCTGCATTCTCACATAGTACAGAAGTAGCGGAACCTGCATACTACAAGGTGAAGCTGGAAGATGACAATATCCTGGCGGAGCTGACGGCTACCAACCGTGTGGGCTTTCATCAATATACCTTCCCCGGTACAGACCAGGCACATATTATTCTGGATATGATGTCGGGGATCTACAATTACGGGAACAAGAATGTATGGACTTTCATCAGAGTGGAGAATGATACGCTGGTCACCGGTTTCAGACAAACTAACGGTTGGGCACGTACGAGAATAGAATATTTTGCAATGACTTTCTCCAAACCATTTACCAGCTACGGTCAGCAGAACAATGCTAAAGATGTGTATAAAGGCTTCTGGAGAAAGTTTGATCAGACAAAGGATTTTCCCGAAATGGCAGGCCGGGAGATCCGTGCCTATTTTAACTTTACTACTGCTCCCGGGGAGAAGATCAAAATTAAGTTTGCCCTTTCCCCTGTCAGCACAGCAGGTGCATTGAAGAACCTGAGAGCCGAGATCCCCGGCTGGGATTTTGAACAGGTGAAGCGCGATGGGCAGGCACTATGGGCGAAAGAGCTGAACAAAATCCGTATCGAATCGGGCAGTCGTGAAGAGAAAGAAAATTTCTATACCGCCATGTATCATGCTTTCATCAATCCTACTACCTATATGGACGTAGATGGAGCTTACCGAGGCCTGGATATGAATGGTCATAACGCAAACGGCTACACTAACTACACCACGTTCTCTCTCTGGGACACCTACCGTGCGTTACATCCGCTGTTCAATGTGATACAGCCCGCGCGGAATGCAGATATGATCCGGTCGATGCTGAATCACTATGAGCAGAGCGCACAGCATATGTTGCCTGTATGGGCACACTACGCCAATGAAAACTGGTGCATGATCGGTTATCACAGCGTATCTGTTATAGCAGATGCGATCATAAAAGGGAACGCTCCGTTTGATGCAAACAAAGCGCTGGATGCCTGTGTGACTACAGCCCGCCACCGTACCTACGACGGATTAAGCTACTACATGGATAAAGGCTATGTACCGGAAGATAAAAATGGTTCTTCTGTTTCCAAAACATTGGAATATGCTTATGACGACTGGTGTATTGCGCAGGTGGCAAAAAAGCTGGGCCGTACGGATATTTATGATGAGTTTATCAAACGTTCCGGGAACTACCGGAGTGTATATGATACGAATTCCGGCTTCATGCGTCCGAAACTGGATGATGGAACATTCAAAGCCAGTTTTGATCCTTTGCAAACGCACGACCAGGGCTTTATTGAAGGGAATGCCTGGAATTACAGCCTGTATGTGCCGCATAACCCTGATGAGATGATTGCCATGATGGGTGGCAAAAAACAATTTACTACCCACCTCGATTCATTATTTACAATGGAGTTGCCTGATAAATATTTTGCTGAAACGGAAGATATCACCCGCGACGGTATCATCGGTAACTACGTTCATGGTAATGAGCCTTCACATCATGTGGCCTATCTCTATAACTGGACCGGCTATCCGTGGAAAACACAGGAGCGTGTGCGGATGATTCTGAAAAAAATGTATCATCCCGGACCCGACGGGCTGGGTGGTAACGACGACTGCGGCCAGATGAGCGCCTGGTACATATTCACCACCCTGGGCTTTTATCCGGTATGCCCCGGATCAGACCAGTATTCATTGGGCAGTCCGGCCATTGATAAAGCAACCCTGCAACTGGAGAATGGAAAAACCTTCGTGGTAGACGTTAAAAACCAGAGCGATAAGAATGTATATGTGCAGAAAGTATTGCTGAATGGTGCGCCTTTAAACCGCCTCTATATTACGCATGCCGACATCATGAATGGCGGCACGCTTACATTCTATATGAGCGCCAGGCCAAAGAAATAATCAAGTGTGAATTCAATCAGACATAGCCGCTCCGGGGAGTATTCTCCGGGCGGTTTTTTTATGGCAGAATCCTAACTTCGCCGAATGAAAACAAATACAAATATTACTGATCTGAATATAGAGAACCTGACTTCTTTGTGGAAGATTGCAGGTACTCCCTTCAACGCCTATACGGAGCAAGCCGCATTCAGCTATTGCAGTGTGCCAGGCTTGGACTGGCCCAACCGGCTTTGGTTTCATCAGCGCATTACCCGCGATGAGCTTGAGCTGGCATTACAAACAGTTGGCACCGGCAGATGGGTAGTGCCTCATTGGGATATTTATGATCAGGCAGCAGATGATATTTTCGTTGCCTGCGGAGGTGAAAAAGGCTTTGAGCAGGCGGGCATGTCGTTGTTGCTGAAACGGCCTTTTACAGGCCAGTATACACTTTCATTCCGGCAGGTGCTTACTCCGGAAGATGCTGCTGCATGGGCCACCGTTTATCCGCAGGCATTCAACTACCGGATCGACGCATCGATACTGGAACGTACCTGGCATCATCTGCGTTTTTATCTGGCTTTCTTTGAAAATACCCCCATTGGTACAGGTATCCTGCATTGCCAGAATGGTATAGCAGGTATTCATGGAATTGGTGTAATACCGGAAATGCGAAGAAGAGGATTTGCCAATGAGATCATGGTATACATTCTGAATGAAGCTATTGCGCTAGAAGCCACCCATGCTACATTGCAGGCTTCGCAAATGGGAAAAGGAATATATGTGGAAATGGGGTTTGAGGAGCAGTTTCAGATCAGGAATTACGTTTTTAGGAAATAAGCCCCGGAATACAACATTAAGCATAAAGACGAGGCCCTTAGCATATGCTAAGGGCCTCGTCTTTATGCTTAATGTTGTTACGGTATCAACGTCACCGTAGAAATCCCCAGCTGCACTTTCTGCGTAGCATCTGTAGCTTTGAAGCGTAGGTACAGATTGTGCATTTTACCGTCTGTTATTGGGGCAAAGCTGAAGTTTGCTTTATTAGGTGTTTTAGGTTGTGCACCCGGGCCGATGGTTACTTCGCCGAGGCGGTTACCATTGGCATTGTCTACGAATGCTTCCACTGTATAGCCGTATTGTTGCGGTTCCTGTACCATATACATCAACTGAATACCTTTCACATCTGTAAGATCCAGTTGATTGTAAGTAACCCAGCCTTCGGTGTTGGCAGGGATCAGGAATTTCATGTTGTTGGCGGAGAATGTGGCAACACCATCCGCTTTGTTGTAGTCGGCAGCCTGTAATACAGGACTGATCAGCTCGGCCGTGGCTGTACCGGTGATCGGTTTGATGCCCGGTCCGCCTTTATCGGTGTAACTGGCCAGGAGGTACAGCACGCCGTTGTCTTTGGCTTCACCACCCATGGTTGGATTGATATCGCCATTGACAGGGAGTGATGGTATTTTCTGCGTATTACCTCCAACGGAATAGATGTATTCGATGAGCTGTTTGGCTTCGCCCTGGGAAAGGCCAGGGTGGGCCGACATAGCTGTTTCTCCCCATACACCACCACCGCCGGCGATGATCTTTTTAGCCAGCATTTCAGGTGCTGCCGGATCATTCCTGTATTTTTCTGTTATCTGTTTGAAGGAAGGCCCAATCGATTTTTCATCCGGTTTGTGACAGGTTTTACAATCGGATACTTCCATGATGTTTTTACCTGCTATTGCTCCGGTGATAATCTGGTGGCCTTGTGGCACAGCTGCTTTATCGCGGCCCTGAATGTAATCGGCTTTTACAAAGATGTTGTTTACATCCAGCTTGCCGTCGGCAGAGTTACCGTCTTCCTTGTCACTGATATTAACACTGTAGTGCACCTGTTTTCCAGGGAAGTAGAACATCTTGTTGCCGGTGATATCGATCTTTACATCCGGTGTTTCGTTGCCGGCATAAAGGGCTATGGAGCTGCTCTTGGTTTTGGCGCCTTTGTCGTCAGATATCTCTACAAATACCTGGTATTCTCCGGCTGTTGCATAAGTGTACTCCACAGTGGGTTCCGTTGTTTCTTTTTTGGTGCCGTTACCAAAATTCCACATGTAGGTAAGCTTGTCGCCATCAGGATCTTTAGAGCCTTCTGCAGAAAGTTTTACTTTAAATGGCAATCCGCCTGTTGCATGATTGGCCTGTATTTTAGCTACCGGTGCACGGTTGCCGCCATTGTAATCGATACGGGCGAGTCCTGCATCTACGTTTTTGCTAAACCATCCATGACCATATTCCAGGATGTATATACGGCCGTCGGGGCCCATTTCCATATCGATGGGGGCATTCCACCTGGTGTGTGGCATGAACTTCTCCATCTTAGAGAAATTACCGTTTTTATCCATTGTTACGGCCATGATCCACTCGCGTACCCAGTCGTAGATAAAGAGTTTACCGTTATAGTAATCCGGGAAACGGGTTTCTTTCGGATAAAATTCACTGTAATAAACGGGGCCTGCTTCGGCGTTACGTCCGCCGCTGCCTACAATCGGGAACTCGTCGGACTTGCCATACGGATACCAGATGAAGGCTGGTGTGGCCGGAGGTAATTCTTTCAGACCGGTGTTGTTGCGGGAGTTATTGACAGGCTTCAGCGGATCGTAATAAGGGCCGCTCTCGCCGGTTTCGTAGTTGTATTGACGATAAGGTTTGTTGTTGGCGATGAACATCGGATAACCGAAGAAGCCGGGCTTCTTGGCCTGATTGATTTCGTCGTACCCTCTCGGGCCACGCAGGGAATCGTCGTTGTTGGCATCCGGGCCTACTTCTCCCCAATATACGTACCCGGTTTTTTTGTCGATCGACATACGGTAGGGATTACGTGTTCCCATCGCATAAATTTCCGGGCGTGTTCCCTTGGTACCTTTAGGATACAGGTTACCTTCAGGGATGGTGTAGGAACCATCAGCTTCTACTTTAATACGCAGGATCTTACCACGGAGATCGTTGGTGTTGGCGGAACCGCGCATATCGTCGTACTGCAGATGTCCGGGCCTGTCGTCAGTAGGGCCGTAGCCTTTGCTGACATATTTCTGGTTGGGTTCATCGAACGGAGTAGTGTTATCGCCTGTAGAGATATACAGTAATCCACCAGGACCGAATGAAAGAGAACCTCCGGTATGGCAGCAGATATTGCGTTGAGAGTAGAATTGCAGCACCACTTTTTCAGAAGACATATCCAGCTTACCGTTTTCAAATTTGAAACGTGATAAGCGGTTTACTGAAGTATCTGCAGGTGAATACATCGTATAGATGTAGTGATTGTTTTTGAAGTCCGGATCGGCGGTAAGTCCGATGAAACCTTCTTCTGCATTGACATGTGGTGTATCGGTGTGATGGTATACCTTCAGCAGACCAGCCTGCGACAATGTTTTCTGTGCTGCGTTGTAATACATCAGCTCACCGCGACGCTGTGCAATGAGCACATCGAGGTTAGGGAGTATAGCCATTTCCGTTGGTTCGAAGAGCTCGCCGGAAACCAGTACATCTTTGGTGAAGCGATCTTCTTCAGGAACGCGCAGGGTGGTAGCCTGGCTATAGTCCAGCACCTGGTTTTTGCCGATAGCATATTTGATACCACCAGCCAGGTGTTTGAGGAAAAGACTGTCTTTGTAAGATTCTTCGGTATGTCCGAGACCTGTATAGAAAGCACGGCCACCGTCGAAATCGTGGTACCAGCTGATGGGGTGGTTAGCACCCATGGTACCGCCCTGGTACGACTTTTCATCGAGTTTCAGGAGTACGGTAGTGGTGGTATCCACATCTTTGTAATTGTACCATTCGTCGGTATGTTCCCATTTTTCGGGCAAGCCTTCTGTAGCAGGGAATGATTTGTTCACAACATCAACGATGGCTTTATGCACGCCCGGAGGATGGTTCTGGAACCATGCACCTGCGAGGTGATTATACCAGCCCCATTCATATTCGGTATCAGCTGCAGCGTGTACCCCAACATAGCCACCACCGGCCTGTATATATCTTTCGAAATCAGCTTCCTGATAATTATTAAGTACATCGCCGGTAGTATTCAGGAAGATAACGGCTGAATATTGCGCCAGTGTATCTTCGTTGAATTTTTCGGCATTTTCCGTAGTATCTACTTCAAATCCATTTTCCTTTCCAAGCTGTTGTATCGCGGTGATACCAGCGGGAATAGAGGCATGACGGAAGGCCGCGGTTTTAGTAAATACGAGTACCCTGGGTTTACCGGGCCGCGTTTTTTTACATGCCGCCAGCCCGACCAGTGCTAACAGCAATAGTAATCTGAATATTTGTTTCATCTGTTCCGGATTATTTCTTGGGTTTCCAATTACCTATGGCGTATTCAATACCGCCGAGCAGGTGTTTCAGGTATACGGGATCTGAGTAGGACTCCTTAACATGTCCCATTTCAGTATAGAAAGCGCGGCCGCCTTCAAAATCGTGGTACCAGCACATCGGGTGGTTATCCCCGTTTTTACCGCCGGTATAGGTGCTTTCATCGATCTTGATCAGCACATGTACATCAGGATTAAGATCTTTGAAATTGTACCATTCGTCTTTGCGGATCCATTCATCCGGAAGATCTTTGGTGGCAGGGTGGTTATGATCCACTACCCTGAGGGTGGCTACCTGTTGCTGCGGATGGCTCAGGAACCATGCGCCCGCGAGCTTGTTGTACCAGGGCCAGTCGTATTCCGTGTCGGTAGCAGCATGAATACCCATCCATGCTCCACCTTTGTGGATATAGTTTTCGAAAGCTGCCTGTTGTGCGTCGTCGAGCACATCGCCGGTAGTGCAGCTGAAGATAACGGCTGCATATTTCTTCAGATTCGCAGGAGTAAATGCGCTGGCATCCTCTGTCGTATCTACATCAAATCCATTCTCTTTGCCCAATTGCATGATGGCCAGTTTGGCAAAAGGAATGCAATCGTGGCGGAAGCCTTTAGTTTTGGAAAATACCAGTACCCTTTTGGATTTGTGCCTGTCTTTATTTTTCGCCTGTAACGAAAAAGATCCTGCAAGCAAGAGGAGTGTAATAAAAGCGGTTAATGTTTTCATCGTGTACGTGGGTAAGAAAGGAATGAAAAATTATGGATGAAGAATTAAGAATTAGAGCGGAGATAGTAAACGCGAAAACCTGCTTCGCTACTATCTCCGCTCTAATTCTCAATTTCCTGATTCGTAATTCCTAATTCCGGCTAAGTAATTAAAGAACTCTTATCTTGATATTACGGTACCATACATCATTTCCATGGTCCTGCAGTGCAATATGTCCTTTCTGGTATTTGCCGAAGCCTTTCCAGTCATGGAATTTGCTTTTTGCTACGAGGGCATCCCATTCAGGGGAACCGATGGTAGTTTCAGCTGTTTTTACACCGTTCAGCCAGAGGGTAAGGTGTCCGTCTTTTTTACGGATGATGGCAGTGTTCCATTCTCCTACTGGTTTAGCAGCCATTTTAGGCGCCTTGATCAGGTCGTAAAGATCACCGGCATTATGTTTCGGGATCTTACCGTCCGGATGGCCGGCGTCGTCCAGTACCTGCATTTCGGGGCCGGTCTGGTAGGTAGCATGAAACTCAGGATCTTCATGTACGCCGAAGATAACACCACTGTTACCACCTTTGGAAATCTTCCATTCGATACTCAGTTCATAGTTCTCGTATTCGCCATCGGTTACCAGGTCGCCGCCGGGAGCACCGTTCTTTTTTGCAGCCTGATCGAGACCCAGTGCGCCGTTGCTGGCGCTCCAGGCCGGACTTGCGGTCGACTGAAGATAAGTGTGCCACCCTTTGGTGGAAGTGCCGTCAAACAGCAATACCCAGCCCTGCTTTTTTTCTTTGGCCGACAGGGAATTGGTACTCTGTGCTTTAACAGTAGTAGCGCCGGTTACAGCGGCCGCCATTAAAGCACCTATGATTAACTTTTTCATTCCGGATGATTGAATAGGTGATAGAATAGTAATTATTTACCGGATAATGATAAAATGTATTTTACCATTTCCTTTGCATCATCTTTAGATACATTAGGATGAGGCAGCATCGCTACTTCGCCCCAGTTGCCGGAACCGCCTTTGATAACCTTATCAGCCAGTTTGTCGATATTTTCCGGCGTGTTAGGATATTTACCTGCAATGTCTTTCAATGCTGGTCCTACTACTTTCATTTCTTCCTTATGGCATGTTTTGCAATCGCTTTGAGCCATCAGTTGCTCACCTTTGCTAGCAGGTTTGTTGGCATTGGGCGATACCATGGAATTATCTGCTGCTGGGCTTTCATGAGTGCTAACACTATCTGTATTTGCTTTTTTTTCTCCTCCTCCGCAGGCTGCAAAGAATAAAGCACTTAATACGAGCGGCGCCAGATATCTCTTTCTCATTTGTTGATTGTTTTTATTGTTTACGAACGATTTGTGGATGTAATTAAATGCCTAAAATTCTTTTGTTGAAAGCGTCATCAGTACCAGTGCCTGCAAAGTCATCAAATGCTTTCTCAGTAACCCTGATAATATGATTCTTGATGAAAGGTGCACCTTCTTTGGCGCCATCTTCCGGATGTTTGATACAACATTCCCACTCCATAACGGCCCAACCGGCAAAATCGTATTGTGCCATTTTACTGAAGATGGATTTAAAGTCGACCTGTCCGTCGCCAAGTGAACGGAAGCGGCCCGGGCGATTGATCCATGACTGATAACCGCCATATACGCCGGAACGTCCGGTAGGATTGAATTCCGCATCTTTTACGTGGAATGCCTTGATCCGTTCATGGTAAATATCGATATATTCCAGGTAATCGAGGCATTGCAGGAGCAGATGGCTCGGATCGTAGAGCAGGTTAACGCGGCTATGGTTGCCGGTAGCTTCCAGGAAGCGTTCAAAGGTAGCGCCGTCGTGGAGGTCTTCTCCCGGATGTATCTCATAACAAACATCTACACCGTTGGCGTCAAACTCATCCAGGATAGGTTTCCAGCGTTTTGCCAGTTCTGCAAATCCGGCTTCTACCAGTCCTGCCGGGCGCTGAGGCCAGGGATACATGGCCGGGGCCCATAACAGTGCGCCACTGAAAGTGGCGTGTGCGGTAAGGCCCAGGTTACGGCTGGCTTTAGCAGCGTATTTCAGCTGGTTCACCGCCCATTCCGTACGGGCAGTGATATTGTTGTGATATTGTGCAGGAGCAAAGCCATCGAACATTTCGGAAAATGCAGGATTCACAGCTACCAGTTGTCCCTGCAGATGAGAACTCAGTTCTGTAATTTCCAGTCCTGCTGCATTTACAATTCCTTTGATCTCGTCTGCGTAGGTTTTACTTTCAGCGGCTTTCTGCAGATCTATCAGGCGGGGATCCCAGCTGGGGATCTGTACGCCTTTGAATCCAATGGAGGCTGCCCATTCGCAGATAGTTTTCAGGCTATTGAACGGCGCTTCATCTCCCATGAACTGCGCCAGAAAAATACCAGGTCCTTTTATCGTTTTCATACACGCTAGCTGTTAAATCTCGAAGTTAGTCCATTTAGCATCGCTCTGGGAAGAACGTACTACGTTATCGATGAATGCCATACCACGTACCCCTTCTTCTACGCCGGGGAAGTCCAACGACTCAGCAGAAGCTTTGGTACCGTCGATCTTAGCGGATAAGGTTTGCGCGAAGTTGCGGTACAGGTTACCGAATGCTTCGAGGTAGCCTTCCGGGTGGCCGCCGGGGGTACGGGTGTTGTGTGTCATGTAGCTCGACTGGAAGCTGTAGCCTCCGCCGGCGCGGTAGATTTCGGTGGGTTTATCCAGCCATTTCACCAGCAGGGTGTTAGGCTCGTGTTGTGCCCATTCGAGGCCGCCTTTTTCGCCATAGACGCGGATCTTCAGTGCATTTTCTTCACCGGCAGCTACCTGCGATGCCATCAGTACGCCGGCAGCACCATTGTCGAAGCGGAGCAGCACGGCGCCATCATCATCCAGTGCACGACCGGGAACGAGGATGTTGAGGTCGGCGCAGAGCTTTTCGATTTTTGCACCGCTGATATATTCAGCCAGGTTAGCAGCGTGGGTACCTATATCGCCCATGCAACCGCTTTTGCCTGATTTCTTAGGATCTGTTCTCCAGGCCGCCTGTGCATTACCTTCTCTTTCACTGAGCTTACTGAGCCAGCCCTGGGGATATTCTACCCATACTTTACGGATCTTGCCAAGCGCGCCGTCTTTCACCATCTGCCTGGCCTGTTTTACCATCGGGTAGCCGGTGTAAGTATGTGTGAGCAGCAGTGTCAGGCCGGTGGCTTCCACTTTTGCTTTCAGTTGTTTAGCTTCTTCGAGGGAGAATGTGATGGGTTTTTCTATCACCACGTTGAATCCAAGATCCAGCGCCATCATCGCAGGTTCGAAGTGGGCGAAGTTGGGGGTAACGATGGTGACAAAGTCCATACGTTTGTCTGCCGGCATTTTGGCTTCTTTCTCCAGCATCGTTTTGAAATCGAGGTAAGTACGTTCCGGATCAAGGAACAGCATTTTGCCTGATTCCACAGCAATCTCATTATTGATACTGAGGGCGCCTGCCACCAGTTCAATCAGTCCGTCCATATTGGCTGCAATGCGATGAATTGCGCCAATGAAGGCATCTTTACCGCCTCCTATCATTCCCATTCTGAGTTTCCGTGTCATATTTACAATTATCGTTTTATGAGTTAAACCATTTGAACCTTTTGAACAGATGCTTTTTTACGATTACGCATATAAAAGAACAATATCGCAAATGCCACGATCAGGATAATGGGAATTATCAGGGTGGCCTTAATGATCTCCGGACCGGCTACGGCAGTGGCCTGGCTGAAAGCGGTGGCTTCAGGTGTGCCCGGAGCTGCGGAACGGTATGCATCCAGCGATGATCCTGCCGGCAGCTGTTTTACGATGATGCTGTCGTAAAATCCGCCCATGAAGTACATGTATACAGATACCGCGAACATGCCGGCTCCGCCCATAAGATTCATTCCCAGCGCACCGGATTGCGGAATATTCTCAGATACAAATCCCAGCATAGTTGGCCAGAAATAGGTAACGCCCATACCAAAGATAAAGGCGGCCACAAAGATCATGTTACCGCTTACATGCGACAGTAAATATAATCCCAATGCAGATAAAACAGCAGAGATCAGCAGCACGCCGGTAGGCGACATCCTGTGTACAACCGGACCGGCTACGCCCCTGCCCAGTGTTTGCACGCCGGCGGTTAATGCGAGGATCAGAATGGCATTTTCAGTTACATTTTTCAGTAACACATCTATCCATTGACCGGTAAATAATTCAGTGATAGCAGTACCGAACATCAGTATAAGCATGCAGATGAACAGCGGGCTTAATACCGACTTGTACATGTCGGCGGAAGATACGCCGGATGCAACCCTTTCAGTAACAGGAAAATCAAGATTAAGGAAAAGATAACCGTAGATCAATGTGGGGATGATCATCGTACCTACCTGTAACTGCCAGGAGAGGTGCATCTTCGTCATGATGAATACCAGCAAGGTTCCCACTACAATACCCCCGGGAAACCAGAGGTGGAAGTGATTCAGCTTAGTGGTTTTATTATCCGGAAAAATAGTAGCTACCAGTGGATTACATGCGGCTTCCACGGTTCCGTTAGCCATCCCGATGAACAGTGTGGAGATGAACAGGGACCAGAACCCGTTGGCGAAAATAGTCAGCACAATACCAAGCAGGTGCAATATGAATGCCGCCAACAGCAGACGCTTCATGCCTATTACATCTACAATGAAACCCCCTAATACAACAGCCAGTGGAAATCCCCAGAAAGCAGTACCGGCAATGATACTTAATTGCCTGGCATCCAGGTGAAATTCCACACCCAGGCCGCCCAGTATACCGGCGCGGATCCCGAATGATAACGATGTCACCAGCAGCGCCATACAGCTGGCTACGAACAGTTTTTGTGGCTGAATTACATTTGCCATAAACGTGGATTTGTGTAAAGGTTTAAAAACGGACATTAAACCTTTAAATTTATAAAAAGTATTTTCATATTTCCATCTTTTTATGCAGGCCAGCCGCAAAAAACCTGAAAATTTTCATTTCCGTTACTGCTAATTTCCCGTACTCGTTATATATAGCCTGAACTCCCTGTTCCGGATGGCTTATTTCCGGGATAAACGGTCGTTAAGGCCGATTTGGTATAATTTATCAATTTCCGATACTTTATTGATCGGCCGGATAAATAAAAATCAATTCGCTCCCGTCTTCACATTATTCCTTAATTCTTCATTCTAATGTATTTTGTGCTGGTTAGCCTGTGAGCAAGTGAACAAGCGTATTCTCCTGATTATACTGAAACAATATTATTATGAAGAAATTACTGTGGGGCATTGCCCTGTTAAGCGTACTACACGGCGTCAGTGCGCAGGAAAAAACAACTATACCGTTGAAATATGGCGCGCAGTACACCGGCAAACGGACCGATGAGGCCATGAACAAGTGGCGTAGCAACCGTTTCGGACAATTCATTCACTGGGGGCTTTATGCTATCCCTGGTGGCGTTTGGAACGGCAAAACCTATAACTATGCGGCCGAATTCCTGAAATCCAGTGCCAACGTGCCTGGTCCGGTATGGGACTCACTGATGTACCAGTTTAACCCGGTGAAATTCAATGCACGCGAATGGGCGCATATGGCCAAACAAATGGGCGTGAAGTATATGACCATCACCACCAAGCATCATGAAGGCTTTTGCCTGTGGCCAAGCAGGTATACGGATTTTAATATCAGCCATACTCCTTACCGGAAGGATATTCTCCGGGAGCTGGTGGAAGCGTATAATGCGGAAGGGATTGATGTTAATTTCTATTATTCCGTGCTGGACTGGCATCACCCCGACTGGCGCTATGATATTAAATCTGCGGGCGACAGCATTGCCTTTAACCGGTACCTGGAATTTGCTTTCAATCAGCTGAAGGAGCTGGCCACCAATTATCCTACCGTAAAAGCATTCTGGTTCGATGGTACCTGGGATAACTCCGTGAAGAAGAATGGGCGATGGACCTATGAAGTAGAAAAGATGCTGAAAGAAGTAAGGCCAGGAGTAATCGTTAACAGCCGCCTCCGTGCGGATGATTATGGCAAGCGGCATAAAGATTCTAACGGGCAGCTGATGGGAGACTATGAATCCGGTTATGAGCGCCGGCTGCCCGATCCGGTGAAAGACGTGGCAGTCACTAATTGGGACTGGGAGGCCTGTATGACCATTCCGGAGAATCAATGGGGGTATCACAGGAACTGGAGCCTGAGTCATATCAAAACCCCGGCAGAGCTGCTCGGTATGCTGGCGAATGCCGTATCAATGGGAGGTAATTTCCTGCTGAACTTCGGGCCTGGCGGGGATGGCACTTTCCGCCAGGAAGAGCAGCAGATAGCAGGTGCCATCGGAAAATGGATGGCCGTTAACGGCAGCGCTATTTATGGCTGTGATTATGTCGGGTTTGAAAAGCAGGACTGGGGCTATTATACCGGAAAAAAAGGCAGTAACCAGGTGAATCTGATTATTTGTAACGTGCCGGTGGGCGGGCTGCTGAGAATCGTGTTGCCAAAGGGAACTGTGCCCGGGCGGGCCCGGCTGATGAACGGAGATGGAGAGGAATTAAAGCTGGAAGAGGCTGGCGGAAACCAGTACCTGCTTCATTTACCGGTCAAAGTGTACGGGCTGCCTCCGGTTATTACACTGGAACTTCGCACCGGCGGAGGAGGCAACAAATATCAGGATGCAAAAACATGATGCCCTGTTTTAACTGTTATCGTGATGCGGCCAAACAGCGGTGGAATCAATGTTTGGCGTAAATATCAAGAATATGTTAATTGGCGGTATCAAAATGTAAAATCCCCTAAAATCAACGCTAAAAGACGGAATTTATTCCTACTTTTACAGGCCTTGCAAGGCAGCTGTAAAACTGACACCTTGACAGTTTGCCACCACAAGCACAATATTTGAGTAAGCCTGATGCCGTCGTATCCGGAATGATGAAGCCAGCAGTCGTTGTACTGCAGGCTGGTGAAAACAGAAAATATCGACTAATGATGGATCCGGCCCTGAAGAATCAGGTTACAATGAACTAGAAATCTTATTCGTAATTAAACGTTTAACATGTTAGGTTTTTTATCAAAGCTATTTGGAGGGAATAAATCAGACAGGGATATCAAGTCCATCTCTCCGGTGGTGAAGCAGATCAATGAGGAGTACGAAAAACTGCAATCCCTTTCTATTGATGATCTGCGTCGTAAAACGCAGGATTTCCGCGCCCGCATAGCCGACCATCTCGCAGCTATTGATAAAGAAATAGGCGAAAAGCAGGCTGCTGCTGATAGAGAAGAAGATGTTACCACCAAAGACGCTATATATCAGGAAATTGACGTACTGAAAAAAGACCGTGATAAACAACTGGAAGTAGTATTGAAAGAGCTGTTGCCGGAAGCTTTTGCTGTAGTAAAGGAAACCGCCCGCAGATTAACCAATAATGCAACCATTACTGCCACCGCTACAGATCTGGACCGCCAGCTGGCTGTCAGAAAAGATTACGTGACTATTGACGGAGATAAAGCTACCTGGAAGAACAGCTGGAACGCAGCCGGTAATCTGGTAACCTGGAATATGGTGCATTACGATGTACAGTTGATCGGTGGTACCGTGTTGCATCAGGGTAAAATCTCTGAAATGGCAACAGGTGAAGGTAAAACCCTGGTATCTACATTGCCCGCTTACCTCAACGCGCTGGCTGGTCAGGGTGTACACATCGTGACAGTGAACGACTATCTGGCCCGTCGTGACTCCGAGTGGAATGGTCCACTGTTTGAGTTCCTCGGTATCACGGTAGACTGTATCGATAAACATCAGCCTAATACATTCGACAGGCGGAATGCGTATCTGGCGGATATTACCTACGGTACCAACAACGAATTCGGCTTCGATTACCTCCGCGATAACATGGTACATAACCCGGATGAAATGGTGCAACGCAAGCATCATTACGCCATGGTGGATGAAGTGGATAGCGTATTGATCGATGACGCCCGTACGCCGCTGATCATTTCCGGTCCTATTCCACGCGGTGAAGAACAGGAGTTTCACGTACTGAAGCCCCGTATCGAATACCTGGTGGAAATGCAGAAAAAAGCAGTGAACCAATATCTGCAGGAAGCCAAGAAACTGATTTCTGAAGGAAAAGACGACGCGAAAACCGGAGGCCTGGCGCTGATGCGCGCCTGGAGAGGTTTACCTAAGGGTAGCGCGCTGATTAAATATCTCAGTGAACCGGGTAATAAAGTATTACTGCAGAAAGCTGAAAACTACTACCTGGCCGACCAGCAACGTGAAATGCCTAAGGTCGATGAAGGTCTGTTCTTCGTGATCGACGAAAAACAAAACAGCGTAGATCTTACTGATAAAGGTATACACCTGATTACACAGGGCGGTGAAGATGCTAACTTCTTCATACTGCCGGATGTGGGATCAGAGCTGGCAGAAATTGAAAAACTGTCAGTTTCCCCTGAGGAAAAACTACAGCGTAAAGATGTGTTGTTACAGGACTTCGCTGCAAAGTCGGATCGTATTCACTCCGTACAGCAGCTGCTGAAAGCTTACACTTTATTTGATAAGGATGTGGAGTATGTGGTGATGGATGGCAAAGTGAAGATCGTAGATGAGCAGACGGGTCGTATCCTCGATGGACGCCGCTACTCCGACGGTTTACACCAGGCGATTGAAGCTAAGGAAAACGTGAAGGTGGAAGCAGCTACACAAACATTTGCTACGATTACATTACAGAACTATTTCCGTATGTACCACAAACTGGCGGGTATGACCGGTACTGCTTCTACTGAAGCTGGTGAGTTCTGGGAAATCTATAAACTGGATGTGGTAACCATCCCAACTAACCTGCCGATCAGCCGTATAGATGCAGAAGACCTGGTATATAAAACCAAGCGCGATAAGTATAAAGCGGTGATCGAAGAGGTAAGGCAATTACAGGCGAATGGCCGCCCGGTGCTGGTAGGTACTACTTCTGTAGAAGTATCAGAACTGTTAAGCAAGATGCTGACTTTCGAGAAGGTACCTCACAACGTGCTGAACGCGAAGCAGCATGCCCGTGAAGCTCAGATCGTAGCTGAAGCTGGTTTGCCAGGTGCTGTAACGATTGCTACCAACATGGCGGGTCGTGGTACGGATATTAAACTCGGACCTGGCGTAAAAGAAGCCGGTGGGCTGGCCATCATTGGTACAGAAAGACATGAAAGCCGTCGTGTAGACCGCCAGCTTCGTGGTCGTGCTGGTCGTCAGGGCGATCCGGGAACTTCACAGTTCTTCGTTTCCCTGGAAGATGATCTGATGCGTATGTTCGGCTCTGAGCGTATTGCCGGCCTGATGGATCGCATGGGATATAAAGAGGGCGAAGTGATTCAGCACAGCATGATCACCCGCTCTATTGAAAGAGCACAGAAAAAAGTAGAGGAAAATAACTTCGGTATCCGTAAACGTCTGCTGGAATACGACGACGTAATGAACAAGCAGCGCACGGTAATCTATTCCAAGCGTAACCACGCCCTGTTCGGAGAACGCCTGGCAATTGATATCGACAACGCCTTCTACGATGTAGCAGAGAACATGGTAACCACCCACAAAGGCAGCGGCGATTACGAAGCCTTTAAGATGGATGCTATCATGAACTTCTCCATCGATACAGCCATCACCCAGGAAGAACTGGCAAAAACAGATATTCCTAACCTGGCGTCCAGACTGTATCATGAAGGAAAAGATAACTACCAGCGTAAGGTAAATGACCTTATCAGCAATACCCTGCCGGTAATTGAACGTATCCATCAGGAACAGGGGCATCATATCGAGAATATCTCTATTCCGTTTACTGATGGCAAAAAAGGTATCAACGTACTGGCTAACCTGCAGCGGGTAGTGGATACACAGGGTCATGAAACCATGAATGCCCTGGAACGCAGCATCACACTGGCTTTGATCGACGAGGCCTGGAAAGAGCACCTGCGTGCTATGGACGATCTGAAACAATCCGTTCAGAGCGCCGTTTACGAACAGAAAGATCCGTTACTGATCTATAAATTTGAAGCATTTAATCTCTTCAAAGAAATGGATGGTGAAACCAGTCGTGATATCGTTTCTTTCCTTACCAAATGCGGTATTCCGGTTAGCAACCAGGAACAGGAGCAGGCTCCTGAAATCCGTGAAGGCAGGGAAGAAAAGACTGATATGAGCCGTATGCGCGCTTCCCATGAAGACCTCGTAGATAACAACGGTCATCAGGCAGCCGCTCCGGATTACCAAACAGCTGAAGAGGTGAAAGCAGAGCCAATACGGCATCAGGGCCCCAAGATTGGTCGTAATGACCTGTGTCCTTGCGGAAGCGGGAAAAAGTATAAGCAGTGCCATGGGAAAGACCTTTGATGAATTGAGAATTAAGAATAGGGAATTAAGAAAGAGAGCGGAGATAAAGGAGAAGATGAGAACGGAGATGAATTAGAAGATTGAAACGTATGGAATAATTAGTTGTTTTTAATATTTATTGGGATCGCAGATTTGACATCTTAAATGTCGGATTTGCGATCCTTTTTTATTTGTTGTATGTTAATGATTTGTTCGTATGAAAGATAATGTTGTGGCAGAGAAGAGTTATCAGTTTAGTGTGAGGATTATTAGGTTATTTCAATACCTGATGCAAAAAGGTGAAGAAAGGGCCTTGGTGATTCAAGTGTTACGGTCGGGAACGTCTATCGGCGCAAATATCCAGGAGGCCATCGGGGCTAATTCCGTTAGAGAATTTACTCATAGAATAAACATTTCATACAAAGAAGCCAGAGAAACATTTTACTGGTTAAGATTATTACACGATACCCAAATCCTTGATCACAATCAGGCATTATCCCTAAAACAAGACTGTGAAGAGCTATTACGGATTTTGGGAACAATACAAAAAACCATGAAGAGTCGCGAAAAAAAGTATTATAAGACACTGTAACATCATGATATCCGCTTATATCTTCGCTCTTCATTCTTAATTCCCCATTCCCTATTCTTAATTCCTAATTCTTTACCTTTGCCTCATGAACATCAATCGCTACATTGACCATACCATATTGAAACCCACCACCACCCTGGAGGATATCAAAAAACTCTGCATGGAATGCGTGGAATACGATTTTGCCGCCGCCTGCGTACCTCCTTTATACGTAAAGCTGGCTAAGCAGTTTCTGGGGGCTACAAATACCAAAGTGGCTACAGTGATCGGTTTCCCCTTCGGTTATTCTGCCATTGAAGCCAAAGTTGCGGAAACAGTACTGGCGATCGTTGATGAAGCAGATGAACTGGACCTCGTAGTGAATATCTCCGCAATTAAAAACAACGACTGGGAATACCTGGAAAAAGAAATTGCCAATATTATATACATCGTCAGAGAAAAAAAGAAGGTGCTCAAAGTGATTATCGAAAGTGGCATATTATTGGAAGAGGAAATCGTGAAATGCTGCCAGTTGTATAGCAAGTATGGAGTAGACTTTATGAAAACATCCACCGGATATGCTGAAAAAGGAGCCACTGTGGAAGCAGTTAAGTTGATGAGAGCCAATTTGCCAGCCAATATACAAATCAAAGCTTCGGGAGGGATTCGTACCTTCGCTTTTGCCAAGGAACTGATCGATGCCGGAGCTACCCGCATAGGTGCCAGTGCCAGTGTTAATATTGTGAAAGAAAGCAAGGAAGCAGCAGCACAATAGTGATTATTCATCGTTAATTATACTATTTACATGCAGAAGTTATTCATCCTGGTTTGCTGTTTGTTAAGCGCTGGTATCACAATGGCGCAGGACAATACTACCGCCTCAGCCGGAGGGGTAAGGGTGGTGAGAGACGGCCGCGTGGATGCGCTGATTAAAAAACAGATTTATATTAATACCCTCGCTATCCGCAACCAGTCCGGTTTCAGGGTGCAGGTTATTTCTACCAATAAGCGCGGTGATGCTAGTGAAGCAAAGGCAAAGGTAATGCAGCTTTTTCCTGATTATCGTACTTATCTCGATTACCAGGCTCCCTATTTTAAAGTGCGCGTAGGCGATTTTAAAAGCCGTGAAGAAGCGTCTGAGCTGAGAGACAAACTATCAGACATGTTCTCGGGAGGGGTGTTTGTTGTACCCGCCATTATCAACGTGTCACTGGATAAAGAACTATTGAATGAAGAATCGAATTAAAGAGCTGGCAAAAGCCTGGGCCCCTGAATTTACAGCTGTCAGGCGGCATTTGCACGCTCATCCCGAATTATCCTTCCAGGAGTTTGAAACAACTGCTTACATACAGCGGCAATTGACCGCCTTCGGTGTTCCTTTTAAAGCAGGTATCGCCGGAACCGGTATTATCGCATTGATAGAAGGTAAGAACCCTGCTTCCAAAACCATCGCCCTCCGTGCAGATATTGATGCGCTGCCGATTACAGAAGCCAACGACGTATCTTATAAATCCACCAACACGGGTGTTATGCACGCCTGCGGCCACGATGTGCATACTTCCTGCGTACTGGGTGCTGCCCGGATATTACATGAAGTGAGGGAGCAGCTGGAAGGTACTATCAAGATATTATTTCAGCCGGGAGAAGAAAAGCATCCCGGTGGCGCCAGCATCATGATCGAAGAGGGGGCCCTTGAAAATCCGCGGCCCGATGCTATTCTCGGACTACATGTGCATCCATCGCTGGAAGTTGGCAAGCTGGGCTTCCATGCGGGGAAATACATGGCCAGCGCCGATGAGATCTATATCACGGTGAAAGGTAAAGGCGGACATGCCGCCCAGCCGCATCTGACCACAGATACCATTCTGGTGGCGTCGCAGCTGGTAGTAAGCCTGCAACAGATCATCTCCCGTAACAATAATCCCTTCTCCCCTTCTGTGTTATCTATCTGCGCATTCAATGGAGGTTTCACTACCAATGTGATCCCCAGCGAAGTGAAATTGATGGGAACTTTCAGAGCAATGGACGAAACCTGGCGCTTCAAAGCACATGACCTGATCCGCAGGCAGGCTGCGGGTATTGCAGAAGCATTGGGCGCAGAAATAGAGATTGAAATACTCGTGGGGTATCCTACCCTGTATAATAATGAAGCAGTAACCGGCAAAGCACGCGCTATTGCTACTGATTACCTCGGCGCCGAATATGTGGGAGATACGGAAATCAGAATGGGTGCGGAAGACTTTGCATTCTATTCACAGGTAATACCCGCCTGCTTTTTCCGTCTTGGAACAGGTAACGTTGCAAAAGGTATTACTTCCGGTGTACATACGCCCACCTTTGATGTAGATGAACATGCTATTGAGGTAGGAATGGGTACCATGGCCTATCTTGCCACTCAGTTCTGAACAAAATAATTGTGTAATAAAAAAGCTCTGGTGTAAACCAGGGCTTTTTTTATTACACTAAGTTTCAACTCAATACAGGCTGGCTGAAGAACCAGCCTGGTTAATATAGAAATATATTGCTAAAAGCGTATCATCGTTGACGCTATCGTATCTGTATCTTGTTATGCTGCGGCCTGCCGGCGATATGAAAATCACTCAGGCTGTCAGCAACAATATCTGCGGCTTTATACAGGCTGTTATCCAGGATCAGTGCACTGCCTTTGCCAAGATTGATAGCCAATGAATCTATTTTACTTTCCGGCTGCAGTCTGAAGGTACTGTTGAGGCCCCCCGTATAGTTTACCGCCGTGATGGCGGACTGAGAGAAATCGGTGGTAGCTCCGGCCCCGGCCTGTATTTTCAAGCGGGGAGTTGTCAGATCCTGCAGATATATATCGAAACCATTGGAAAGGATGGCTTCCAGCGAAGGGCAGTTAAGATTGATGTTCACCCGCTTTGCAGCGCTGATGTATAGCGTATCTCCTGATTGTTGCAGGTCGAACGTGTCCCGGCAAATAAACGTATAGTCGTTAGCGTGACCTATGCTGATATTGAACCCATCGGGATTGAAATTTCCATCGGCATCTTTTGATGGTGGCTGTTGCCTGTTGGTAAGCACCAGTACCTTAAACGCCTTTAAGGGAGTGGCCTGCACCGGTTTTTCCGGCTGCTCGTTACCATTATGTGTATTGGTGATTCCTCTGGCATAATCCACTCTCAGTATGATGGCGGAGCATAGCATGAACAGCACCAGTATGCCGGAGAAGCCGATTAGTAATTTATTGCTCGTTTTCATATCAGTTGAAATTGGATTTTTTGAATTTATCGAAATGGGGTTTCAGTTCCTCGATATCAATATCAAGCAGGTACATGCTGCGGAAGAAGCTGGGCAACTCATTGCTGATAAAGGTTTCTTTCTTGAATTGCTTGATTTTCTTTACCGCATCGGCGCTGATGAAATAGCCGATACCTCTTTTATTGAATATTATTTCCTGTTGCTGCAACAGCTCACATGTACGCATGACAGTATTAGGATTTACTTCCAGTGCCACAGCGAGCTCGCGTACTGAAGGAATCCGTTCTTCCGGATGCCACTTTTTGAGGAGTACCTGTTCGCAGATGTAGTCTGCGATTTGTACGTATATAGCTTGCGTTTCTTTAAATTCCATCTCTTTAAAATTTAAATTTCCTGGTCCTTAAACCGCACATATGCTATCAACCAGAGTACAGGCGCCAGCAGGAAGCGGAAAATGAAGAGATAAGTATGTTGTAACCATTCCGGTATCACGTAAGCAGTTTGGTGCCAGTACACCGGACCGCCTTCCAGCTTAGATATCATAAGAAAAGGAATTGTCTGCTTCCAGGTGCCGCTGTTAGCTCCGAACAAGCAGGCAACGAAGAGGCTATTGAGTGCAGCCAATGCCACCAGGAAAACAATCAGCGTCAACAGTGTTTTAGCGAAAGTATACTTGTGATAATAAGTGGCGCCCAGCAGGAAAATCGCCTGCAGCAAAAGGTATCCGTAGTAGACATATATTTTTTCGTCAGGATCGGAAAACAGGGAGAAATCCATATCCATAGGTTCTTTGTATATTCTTACGTCGGCCAGGTTGGCTACCTGTACAGCGGCGTACCAGCAAATATGAAAGAATACGAAATAGCCAACCAGGGATATCAGGAAGAACGTGAGAAATTTTTCGAACCGGGAGGCCGGAATCATGAGAAAATCCATACCACTTTCTTTGCCGGATAATTCGCTGAATGACCTGGAAGTAAGCCAGGTGCCACCGAGGAACAGGCCTATGTAGTAGATGGGCATGATGTTGGTAAGGCGCTGAATACGACCGCCGAATGTTACCATAAAAAGGGGGATGCAGATCATCACAAGGAAAACAGTCAGCATGCCGAGTATATAAAACCGGTAGTGATCTGTAAAATGCTTACGCAGGTACGACTGCATACGGGTGGGGCTGAAAATATTTTCTGTTTGCATGGGCGATCAGTTGAAAATTTCCTGGATAGGTTCGTGATTAGTGAGTACGGCATTGAACAACAGCTCCATATCTATCTTACTGTGTTCCTGGCCGTTATTCCGGGTGATAATGGTATGTCCTTTCAGGTTGCTGTCGGTGAACAACGCTCCTGCAGCATCTTCCACGCGAGACACAGTTTTGAAAGTCAGTTTATCCGTTACCGTTTGTACATCTTCCCGGAATATAATCTTGTGATCATTGATGATCACAATGCTATCGATCAGGTTATCGAGGTCGCGCACCTGGTGGGTGGAAATAACAATGCATTTATCATCCGTCACGGCAGCAGCAATTACTCTGCGGAACTGGCTTTTAGACGGGATGTCGAGGCCATTGGTAGGCTCGTCCATGATCAGCACTTTCGTATTGGTAGCCAATGCAAAGCTGATCAGCACTTTTTTCTTTTGTCCGTACGACATTTCCGTGAGTGCCTGTTGTTGCGGAATTTCAAATTCTTTCAGATAGCGGAAAAATGCCGCCGTATCGAAATTGGGATAGAATAGAGCATAGGTGCTGAGGTAGCGGTTTACACTCACTTTGGGCAGATAGAATTCTTCAGGCACCAAAAAGATCTCCCGCAGAAAGGCAGGATTCCTTTGTGCCGACGGATATCCTAATACTTCGCAGGTGCCTTTATCGGGAAATAGCAGACCAGCAATTTGTTTCAGCAGAGTAGACTTACCCGCGCCATTTTTACCCAATAAACCGTATATGTGTCCGGCTGTTAGTTTGAGTTGCAGGTTTTCGAAAAGGGGTCTGTTTTTTCGATAACTAAATGTCAGGGATTGAATATTTATCATATCTCGTGGTTTAGTGTACTACTAAACTAGTACACTGTAAATGTAAAAGTAATTCCGGAATTCAGAAAAGTTTTTTTTGAAGCATGAGAAGTTGGGGTAGGGAAATGGTGTGAATTTTCCTTGTCAGCGCGATTTTGGATAAAAAAAGAGGCGGTAATCAATTACCGCCTCCTGGTATCAATAAGTGAGTTATTACTTTATTTGATCTCGGGGTACAGGGGGAACTGTTCCATGAACTTGTTCACTTCGCCCCTGACTTTCACGATCAGGCTTTCGTTGTCGGCATCCATGAGGAGCTGGTCGATCCAGTCAACGATTTGCTCCATGTGGCCTTCCTGCAGGCCGCGGGTGGTGATAGCGGGAACACCTACGCGGATACCGGAGGTGATAAAGGCAGATTTATCATCGAAAGGCACCATGTTTTTATTGGCGGTAATATCAGCTTTCACCAGTGTTTGTTCGGCTTTTTTACCGGAGATATTTTTGTTGCGGAGATCGATCAGCATCAGGTGGTTATCGGTACCACCGGAGATGATCTCGTAACCCCTGCCCACGAAGCTTTTCGCCATAGCCTGGGCATTTTTCAGGATCTGGTTGGCATATACGCCATATTCATCGGAAAGAATTTCGAAGAAAGAAACAGCTTTAGCAGCGATCACGTGTTCGAGCGGACCGCCCTGGATACCAGGGAATACAGCAGTATCGATGAGGGAGCTCATCATGCGGATCTCGCCTTTTGGTGTTTTCAGACCGAATGGATTCTCGAAATCAGCACCCATCATGATCATACCGCCACGAGGCCCGCGGAGGGTTTTGTGGGTGGTTGTAGTAACGAAATGACAGTGTGCAAACGGAGAGTTCAGTAATCCTTTTGCTATCAGGCCTGCCGGGTGGGCGATATCAGCCAGTACGAAGGCACCAACGGAATCAGCAATTTCGCGGATGCGTTTATAATCCCAGTCGCGGCTGTAAGCAGAAGCACCACAAACAATCAGCTTGGGTTTTTCACGCTGGGCGATTTCGCTCATTTTATCGTATTCTACGAGACCGGTTTCTTTGTTAACACCATAGAAGTGAGGTTCGTAGAGTTTACCAGAGTAGTTTACGGAAGAACCGTGAGTCAGGTGGCCTCCCATGCTCAGATCCAGGCCGAGGATTTTATCGCCGGGCTGGAGTATGGCCAGCATTACAGCTGCATTGGCCTGTGCACCGGAGTGTGGTTGTACGTTTACATAGGCAGCACCAAATATCTGCTTAGCCCTGTCGATCGCCAGTTGTTCGCTCTGGTCCACGATTTCACAGCCTGCATAATATCTTCTGCCAGGATAACCTTCGGCATATTTATTTGTCATCACATTTCCCATCGCCTGCATTACCTGTAAGCTGGTAAAGTTTTCAGATGCGATCAATTCAATGCCATGGCGCTGACGCGTTAATTCCTGGCTGATCAGATCAAATATTTGCTGGTCTCTTTGCATGTTGCCTTAAATTTGGTGCAAAATTAACAGAAAGCCGGATCAATTGCAAGGGAAATGAATAATGCCGATGCAGCCTGCTTTTTTTCGGCTTTCCGCTTTTTGTCCTAATTTCGCGACATTCGAGCTGCAAAAAGCTAATCCTAACTACAACAACTACATGAAGGCAATAATACCCGTGGCAGGGGCGGGAACCAAGCTTCGGCCGCATACATATACACAGCCTAAAGCATTGATTCCTTTAGCCGGCAGAACCATTCTCAGTATCATTATTGATCAGCTGGTGGATGCAGGTATCCACGAATTTGTGTTTGTGGTAGGCTATCTGGGCGAAAAAATCCAGCATTATATTGTCAAAAAATATCCTCAGCTGACTTGTCATTTTGTACAACAGAACAGCCGCGAAGGTACCGGTCATGCTTTATCGCTGACAAGGGATGTTGTGGGCAATGATGAATTATTGATTGTATTGGGAGATACCATTTGCGAATGTGACTTCAAAGAAATCATAGCTTCGCCCTATTCCATGCTGGGATTGAAAAAGGTGGATGACCCACGTAATTTCGGTGTAGCGGAACTCGACGACCAGGGCCGGATTACCCGTGTGGTAGAGAAACCGCAGATCCCTAAATCCAATCTTGCGCTTGTTGGTTTGTATAAGATCAAAGAAACACAGCAGCTGTTCGATTGTCTGCAAAGTAATATAGACAATAAAATAAAATCGCACGATGAATTTCAGCTGACTGATGCCCTCGAGTGTATGATACAGCACGGCGTACAATTCAATGGCTTTAAAGTAGCCAATTGGTTTGATTGCGGCCGTAAAGACACGCTGCTGGAAACCAATGCGATCCTGCTCAAAAAGTACAAACTGGCCAACAATCCGGTGTTACCGTACGAAAATACCATTATCATTCCGCCGGTAAGCATAGGAGAAGGTTGCAATATCAAGAATTCCATTATAGGTCCTAATGTAGCAGTGGGCGATAATACTGTTATTAACTATTCTATCGTAAAAGACTCTATCATAGGTTCTTTCAGCAACCTGTACGAAGTAGTGCTGAAAGCCTCTCTCATCGGCAGCGACGCTAATATCCGCGGTTTGAGCCAAAGCCTGAATATCGGAGATAATACGGAGATTGATTTAGGATAGAAAGGGAGAATTAACAATTAGGAATGAAGAATTAAGAATAAAAGCGAAGACCTTAACGAATAACATCAATACTGTTGTCATTCGTTAAGGTCTTCGCTTTTATTCTTAATTCTTCATTCCTAATCCTTAATTTCATTTAATGAACCGTATTAATGAACTCTTCGGAATCCGTTATCCAATCGTCCAGGCCGGGATGATCTGGGCAAGCGGATGGCGTTTAGCCAGCGCTGTTAGCAATGCAGGAGCACTTGGATTGATCGGGGCTGGAAGCATGTATCCGGACGTGCTCAGAGAGCATATTCAGAAGTGTAAACAAGCGACTGATAAGCCGTTTGGCGTGAACGTACCGTTGTTGTATCCTGATATAGATCAGCTGATGAATATTATCCTGGAAGAGAAAGTTCCCATTGTGTTTACTTCTGCCGGGAATCCCAAAACATGGACACCGGTGCTGAAAGCAGCTGGTGTGAAGGTAGTGCATGTGGTATCCAGCGCACTGTTTGCACTGAAAAGCGAAGTTGCCGGTGCGGATGCTGTAGTGGCAGAGGGTTTTGAAGCTGGCGGGCATAATGGACGGGAAGAAACTACCACGATGGTATTAATTCCTGCTGTTTGTGAACAGGTGAAGATACCCGTAATAGCAGCAGGCGGTATCGGTTCCGGAAGAGCTATGGCGGCGGCTTTTGCGTTAGGAGCAGCCGGTGTGCAGGTAGGCAGCCGTTTTGTAGCAACCCCGGAAGCATCTTCCCATATCAATTTCAAACAGGCTATTGTGAATGCTAAGGAAGGAGATACTATGCTCAGCCTGAAGAAGCTAACGCCGGTGCGAATGATGAAGAATGAGTTTTATAATGCCGTCAAAAAGGCTGAGGATGGCGGCGCAGATGAAATTGCCCTGAAAACCTTACTGGGCAGGGCCCGCGCGAAGACAGGCATGTTTGAAGGCAACCTCAAAGAAGGCGAACTGGAAATAGGCCAGGTAAGCGCCACCATACATGACATCAAGCCGGCCGCCACCATTGTTGAAGAGATCTGGAAAGAATTCAATGCAACAGTGAAGCGGCTGGCAGCTGACTGTTAGTTATTTCTTCTTATCCATTTCATTGCTTCTTTCAGTGTAATCTTTTTACCATACATCAGTATGCCGGTACGGTATATCCGGCCGGCAGCCCAGGTAGTGACTATAAATCCACCGACCAGGCAAATCAATGATAACCCCAGTTGCCAGTAAGGAACGGTTCCCGGAAGGCCATATGGAAGTCGGGCCATCATTACCATCGGCGATGTGAAAGGTATGATACTGCACCATACTGCCAGGCTGCTCCCCGGATCCTGTACAGCCTTGATCATGACCATGATGCCGATAATGATAGGGATTGTTACCGGGAATGTCAGTTGTTGCACATCGGAGGCATCTTCATTAGCCAGACTGCCAATAGCGGCAAACAGCGAGGAGTAAAAGAGATAGCCGCCGAGGAAATACACAAAAAAGCAGGGGATGATTACACTCCACTGAATGCTGCCTACGATGTCCTGCATTTTATGGATCACTTCAGCCGTTTCTGCCTGGCTGGTAGCCTGCGACATGGCTGCATTATTTTGTGCAGCGGCCTGCATGGCTTCAGGCGAGAAAAATAAGGGAACCAGTGAATAAATAGCAGTGATCAATATTCCCCAGATAAGGAATTGCAGCAGGCCCACAGCTGCGATGCCGATAATCTTACCCATCATCAGCTGAAATGGTTTTACACTGGATATCATTACTTCTGCAATGCGACTGACCTTTTCCTCCATCACGCCTCTCATTACAGAGGTACCAAACAGCAGTAATACGATATAGATGATAAAGCCGCTGGCATAACCTACTCCATAGGCCACCCAGGAATTGCCTTTTTTCTCTTCCTTCCCGTTCTTAAATGTTACATCCACATTGGATTTAATTTCCTTCATTTTGTTCTGGTCGATGCCCTGCAGCTCCATCCGTTTCTTTTCAATGATATCATTGATATCCCTGGTAATATCGCTTTCGAGCTTAACGCCGGCCTGGCCATTGCTGTAATACTCGAAACCAGCAGGGCGGTTAATATCGAACTCCGGGATGTACAGCACGCCGTTGTAGCCCTCTTGTTCGTAGTGCTGCTTCAGGCTGTCGATATCCTGTTGTACGTATTTGAAATAAACACCCTGGGCGTCTGGCAGCTTATTGGCGAATAAGCCGCTCTTATCCACAACAGCAATACTTTTCTTGTCGCCCGACGACATTGCCAGCAATATAGGCACGATGATCATGGCCGCAAAGGCAATAGGTACGAGTAATGTGGTGATCAGGAAGGACTTCTTACGAACGCGGGTAATGAATTCTCTTTTTATAATAAGCCGGATCTTTTCCATACATAAACAAACTGTCGGGTGAGCGGTCAGGCAGCAACTGTGCTGGCTGCATTCTTTTCTGTCTGCTGCACCTGGGTGATAAATACTTCGTTGATAGAAGGGAGGATTTCTTCAAAAAAGGTAACAGGTATTTCCTGACGTATAAAGTGCAGGAGTATATCGTTGGTGGTACTGTCTTCATTCAGCTTTACGGTAAATGCATGATCATGCACCTGCACAATGTTAAAATGATAAGTAGTCATTTGTGCATGATTAGGCATAACACCCACGCCTATTTTGAATAGTCCCTGTTTGAAGTCCTGCTGTATCTGTTTTACGCTGCCATCCAGTATCTTATGTCCTTTGTTGATCAGCAGTATATGATCACAAATTTCCTCTACCTGTTCCATTCTGTGAGTAGAAAATATGATAGAGGTACCTTGTTGACTGAGTTGAAAAATCTCCTGTTTGATCAGGTTGGAGTTAATGGGATCCAGTCCGGAGAAGGGTTCGTCGAGGATGAGCAGTTTAGGTTCATGCAGTATGGTAGAAATGAATTGTACCTTTTGTTGCATGCCCTTGCTGAGTTCGTCCACCCGTTTGTTGTACCAGGAGTTGATCTCAAATTTATCGAACCAGTATTTGATTTTCTGTTGGGCTTCTTTTTTGCCCATACCCTTTAGTTGGGCGAGGTAAAGGGTTTGTTCGCCTACCATCATCTTTTTATACAGGCCCCTTTCTTCAGGCATATAGCCAATATATTGCACATCATTTTCGGGGTCGAATTTTTTTCCGTTGAAGAAGATTTGTCCTTCGTCGGGATAGAAGATGCCGGTGATCATGCGCAGCAATGTGGTTTTACCTGCGCCATTGGGGCCGAGCAGGCCGAATATACTGCCCGGTTGAATTTCAAAGCTAACGTCGTCCACTGCTTTGTGGGTTTCGTAGTATTTCTTCAGGTGTTGGACATCAAGTAAGTTCATGATGAAAAATTAACGATTAATCCGCAATAATTAATCATAATATCTTACATGAATACTTACCCTAAGCGGGCAGCGATGGCAGTTGCCACCCGTTCGCCATCCATTGCAGCGGAAACGATGCCGCCGGCGTATCCGGCGCCTTCAGCGCAGGGATACAGGCCTTTCACCTGTGGATGTTCGAGGGAGTCATTTTCGCGGGGGATGCGTACCGGAGAAGACGTGCGGGATTCGGTTGCCACCAGTACGGCGTTCTCAGTATAGTAACCTTTCATCTTGCGGCCGAATGCCCTGAAGGCGCCTGCCAGGCGCTGGTGCACCACCGGAGGTAATATACTGCGGAGGTCTGCACTATTCAGTCCGGGTACATAAGAACATTCGGGCAGTGAGGCCGAAATCTTTTTCTGTACAAAATCAGTCATTCTTTGTGCAGGGGCTACAAAGTTGCCGCCTCCGGCCTGGTAGGCTTTTCTTTCCACCATCTGTTGGAAATACATGGCTGCCAGCGGGCCCTGTTGTGCGAATGGCGCGAAATCAGATTCATCGACTGTCACCACCATGCCTGAATTGGCAAAGGGGTTATTTCGTTTGGAAGGCGACCAGCCATTTACCACCAGTTCGCCGGGATCGGTAGCAGCGGGTGCGATAATGCCACCAGGGCACATGCAGAAAGAGAATACGCCTCTGCCTTCCACTTGTTCCACCAGGCTGTAACTGGCGGGGGGAAGGTATTCGCCGCGGGCATCGCAGTGATACTGGGCACGGTCGATCACTTCCTGTGGGTGTTCCACCCTTACGCCGAGGGCGAAAGGTTTCGCTTCCAGCAGGATATTGTGTCGGTGCAGCATGGTAAATATATTGCGGGCAGAGTGGCCGGTGGCGAGGATTAACTGCTGCCCCTCGAAGAACTGTCCGGAGGCGGTATGTACGCCGGTAATGGCGCCGTTACTGATCCGGAGATCGCTTACTTTGGTATCGAAGTGTACTTCGCCGCCGCTGTTGATGATCTGTTCCCGCATAGCGGTAATGATATGCGGCAGTTTGTTGGTGCCGATATGGGGATGTGCATCGATGAGGATTTTTTCATCCGCGCCGAAATGCACAAAAATGTTGAGGATACGGTTGATATCGCCACGTTTATTGGAGCGGGTATACAGTTTACCGTCGGAGTAAGTACCCGCGCCACCTTCGCCGAAGCAGTAGTTGGAATCGGAGTTTACGATGCCGGTTTTATTGAGGGCGGCGAGGTCGCGACGCCGGGCGCGTACATCTTTTCCGCGCTCGAGTATCACTGGTTTTATACCTGCTTCAATGAGGCGTAATGCCGCGAAGAGGCCTGCGGGGCCGGCTCCGGCTATCAGTACGGTGGGGGCACCGGATGGGAGCACGGGGTATACCGGATGAACAGCAGGGCGTATCACGAAAGGTTCGTCAACGAACACCTGCAGGGTGAGCATGAAGTATACCTGTCGGGAACGGGCGTCAATAGAGCGTTTGAGCAGGTTATAACCGGTGATGTTGCCGGGTTTAACGCCCAGGGCAGCTGCAGCGTGCTGTACGATAAGTATATGATCGGCAGCTTCGGCAGGAAGTAATTTCAGACTGATTTGAGATATCATGAACTGTTGGTAGCTATCAGCTGAGGCACCCCAAGTGGCTTTACAGCTAAACGGTTAGGTGTTTATCCTAAAAACGAATTTTTCTGTGCGCGGCTCTACGACCGGCTTCCAGACAGAAATGCAGCGGAAATAAAGTAATATCAGATACTTTAATTTCGCTGCATTTCCATTGGGAGTCTGCTACTGGCATATGTTGCCAGTGATAGCAAACTAGAACGGCAAATCGTCGCCAGCGTCGCCACCGGCAGGCATTTGCGGAGTATTGTAGTTAGGTTGGGGATCTGTGCCCGGAGCAGGTGCTGCCATTACAGATTCCATGCGCCATGCGTCGAGGTTGGTGATGTAATTCACTTTACCATCTTTCTCCCATCTGGTCCCCTTAATATTGAAATAAACTTTAACGTTTTCCCCTTCATTAAACCGGTCTACAATACCAGTACGGTCTTGCACCGACTGAAACTTAATATAGTTGTTAATAACACGGCCGTTAATGTCATCAGACTTCTCGATAACGAACTCTCTTGTTTTAAAAGTTTCGCTACGTTGTACCGTGTTGTACTTCACAATCAGCTTTCCGGTAATTTCAAAACTCATAGAAAATTTTTTTTAAATTCAGAAGAATCAAAGATAAGATATTCAGTTAAGTGCGGGCAAATATTTTTTATCAATACAGTGCGCGCGATATAAAAAAATCAGGTGATAAATACTATTATGGAATGCATTTTTTTAAATGGAGATACTAACATAGTTTTGCACCCTCTCCGGAAAAAGTGTGAATATCCTGACTCTTGAAAGTGATAGTTTTTTTCAGAGAGGCGGAAGACAATATTATTTTATCAGTTATATATCCATATTTATGATAAAAAGGAGAACGCGAAAGATAAATGTACTGTTAATCAACGGGGTTTATAGTAGCGAAAACCTTGTCACGTTTGGGCTGTAAAGCCACTGCAGTATTGGAAAAAGGAGTTTTAGTACACTGTAATCAGGACAATATAAACAAGGGTAGATAAATTTTTTTTTTCAACATTTTCTACAGATATTCGTCGTCCTGTCTGAAAATTTTTCAACATCCTGCGTTGAGAAGTTTCGAATTCGAGAACTAAGCATCCTTAATTAAGAAACAACTAATTTTTTTTATCTCAATGAATAAAACTTGCGAACAAGTTTGGGAAAAGTGTCTTAATATAATTAGGGATATAGTAGAATGGCAGCCGTTTAAGACATGGTTTGAACCGATTAAACCCATTAAACTTGAAAACAATGTTTTAACCATCCAGGTCCCCAGCCAATTCTTTTATGAATACCTTGAGGAGCATTATGTTGGATTGTTAGGAAAAACCATCAAAAGAGAATTAGGTAAAGAAGCCAGGTTGGAGTATCGCATTGTAGTAGAGAACGGTACGCCTCACCAGCATCCCAGAACAGTAAACATGCCTACGCAGTTTACGAAAGCACAGAAAGACAATGAAGTAGATTTTCCGTTAACGATTCACAATCCGGTTAAGAACCCGTTTGTTATCCCGGGAATAAAAAGAGTGCAGATTGATTCTCAGTTGAATCCAAATTATACGTTTGATGCGTATGTAGAAGGAGACAGCAACAGAGTGGCTCGCCGGGCAGGAAAAACGGTAGCCGAGAAACCGGGAGGTACTTCATTTAACCCGCTTGTGATTTATGGAGGCGTGGGGCTTGGTAAGACGCACCTGGCCCAGGCTGTAGGTAATGATGTAAAACGTATTCACCCTAATAAGGCTGTGCTGTATGTAAGTGCGGAGAAATTTATCAATCAATTTATTGATCACTCCAAGAATAATATTATCAACGATTTTATTCACTTCTATCAGTTGATAGATGTGTTGATTGTTGATGATATACAATTCTTTGCCCGTGCTGAAAAAACACAGGACGCATTCTTTGCCATCTTTAACCATCTGCATCAATCAGGTAAGCAGCTGATTCTTACATCAGATAAGGCGCCGAAAGATCTGGATGGTGTACAGGAGAGGTTGCTGAGCCGTTTCCGTTGGGGGCTTAGTGCAGACATCCAGGTGCCGGATTTTGAAACCAGGATGGAGATCCTGGAAATGAAGATGCGGAACGATGGTTTGGAAATGCCTAAGGAAGTTGTGAAGTATGTAGCATATAATATTCAAACCAACGTACGTGAGCTGGAAGGGGCGCTGATTTCGCTACTGGCGCAGTCGTCGCTTAACCGGAAGGAAATAGACCTGGAGCTGGCGAAGCGTGTGCTGAAATCCTTTGTGAAAACATCTTCCAAAGAGATCACTATTGAAAGCATACAGAAGATGGTATGTGAATATTTTGATGTACCATATGATAAGCTGTTACAGAAAACGCGCAAGCGTGAAATTGTGCAGGCTCGTCAGATTACCATGTACCTGGCAAAATCATTCACCAAAAATTCTCTTAAAACGATTGGTGAACATTTTGGCGGACGTGATCATACTACCGTTATACATAGCTGCCAGACGGTCAAGGACCTGATGGATACCGATAATAATTTCCGTGACAGCGTAATCGAATTACAACAGAAAGTACAACTGGCGGCCATGTA